>NZ_CP119802.1:330943-661886 GCF_029338355.1 Halosegnis marinus | reverse complement strand
CGTCACCGTCCTCCTCGGGGCGCTCGTGCGCCCGAGCACCGAGACGGGCGTCGAGGGGCTCGCCTTCCTCGCGCTGTTCACGCTCCCGCTGTACGGCGGTCTGCTCGAAGGGTTCTGGAACGGGCAGACGCTCGGGAAGCGGCTGCTCGGTATCCGGGTCGTCGACCGGCGGGGCCGCGACCCGGGCGTCGGCGCGGCGTTCCTGCGGAACGTCCCGGCCGTCGTGCTGTTCAGTTGGGTGACGACCGCCGTCGCCCTGGCGGCTATCGCGACGGGCGACCGCAGACAGCGCGTCTTCGACGGCGTCGCGGGGACGCACGTCGTGGACGCGACCGGGGGGCGCGGCGGGGCGCGGCGCTGAGCGGCGGCTCGGGGGACGGGTGGCCGGGGAACGCCGCCGCCCGCACCGGACGGCGGGTGCGTCACCGGCACGGTCGGCCGCACGGCCCTGACCGGGCGGCGACCGGTCCGTGACACCATCGGGTGAAGAGCCGGGAAGCGAAAAAGCGCCGCGGGAACCTACACGCCGTGAAGCCGCGCTACGCGTCGGGCGCGCGCTCGACGTCCACGTCTATCCGGCCGTCGGCGAGCGTGAACGTCACCGATTCGAGGGTCGCGGCGTACGTCCGGTAGCGGTTGCCCTCGTCGTCGATGTGTTCGCGCTCCGCGAGCATTCCGTACTCGACCAGTTCCTCGACGTGGCGGTACACCGTCGGCCGCGACACGCCCAGCGCGTCGGCGAGCGTGTCGGCGTCCGTCGGCTTCTCGCTGGCGCGCGCGAGGACGTCCCGGGCCGTCGGCTCCCCGAACAGGTCGAACACCGTCTCCGCCTCCCACCCCTTCGGCATCGTCCCACACGGAGTACCCGTCGGGGCATAGGTGTGGCGACGTCAGACCAGCGTCCGCACGCGCTCCGCGGCCGTCGGCGCGTCCGCCGCGAGCAGGTACGCCACCGGCTCGACGCCGAACCCGCCGGTCTGGTACACCACGTCGGCGTCGGGCGTCGCCTCGACGGCGGCAGTCACGGCGGCCTCGGGGTCGGCCTCCGCGTCGAACTCGGCGAGCGTGAGGCCCGCCCCGCGAAGCGCCGCGAGCGTCGACTCGTCACAGCGGACGTTCAGCGCCGCGCGCGCGTCGCTCCCGCCCGCCCGCGCCGCGAGCAGGACCGAGGCGACGTGTTCGGAGACGCCGAACTCCGGCTCGCCGGGCACCGTCGCGCGCCCCTTCACGTCGAGGATGCGCCCCGGCACCGCGGCCACCTCGTCGATGCCCGCGGCGTCCGGCAGCGTCTCGACGAGGTTCGAGCCGACGGCGGGGATGAGCGCCGCGAAGCCGCTCGTGTTCTCCAGCGTGCGGACGCCCCGGCGCACGGAGGCGAGGACGCGCTCCGCCGCCCGGACGGGGGAGTCGGCGTCGTGGACCGCGAAGTCGCCCTCGTAGGCCGAGAGCGGCGGGAACGCCTCCTCGTGGAGGTTCGCCAGCAGGTCGCCGCGTTCGAGCCGCCGGACGAGGACCTCCGCCTCGACGAGCGCCTGCACGGGCGCCACGTCGCCCGCGGCCAATCCCTCGCCCAGCCGCGCGACGAGGTCGCGAACCCGCTCGTCGCCCGCGACCCGGTCGTTCGTCTCCACCTCGCCGTGGGCGTACTTCGACACCGCGCTCTGTGAGATGCCGAGCAGGTCGGCCACCTCGCTCTGGGTGAGGCCGCGCTCCCTGAGGTCGCCGGCGAGCATCGCGCGGAACGTCGGGAGGAACTCCTCGACGACGACCTCCTCGACGAACTTCACCGCTCGGCCCCGCCCCCGGCCGTCCGGCGCCGGCGCGCGCGTCGGCGACCCCCGCGCCGTTCTGGTCGCCCGTTCATTGGTCGCCACCGAACTCCCGGTCCCCGCCGAGCCGCGACGCCTGCGGCCCGGCCTGGTCCTGGTACTTCGAGCCGCGGTCGCTCCCGTAGGGGCGTTCCGCGGGGGATTTCAGCTCCGTGAACGTCAGCTGTGAGACGCGCATTCCGGGAGAGAGCGCGACGGGCGCGCGTCCGAGGTTCGACAGTTCGAGCGTTATCTGCCCGCGGTAGCCGGGGTCACAGAGCCCGGCGGTCGCGTGGACGACGACCGCCAGCCGGCCGAGCGACGAGCGCCCCTCGACGTGGGCGATGAGGTCGTCGGGTATCTCGACGCGCTCGACGGTGGTGCCGAGCACGAAGTCGCCGGGGTGGAGCACGTAGTCGTCGCCCTCCGGGACCGTCGTCTCCTCGACGTACTCCTCGGTTTCGGCCTCCTCGTTCGGGTGGATACACGGGATGTTCGCGTGCTGGAACTCCAGGAACTCCGCGCCCAGCCGGAGGTCCACGCTCGCCGGCTGTATCTGGATGTCCGGGTCGGCGAGCGGCTCGATACCGAGGTCACCCGCCTCCAGCCGCCGGCGGATGTCCGCGTCCGAGAGTATCATACCGGTGTCGCGGCCGACTGGGGCATAAGTCGGGCGGTCGCGCGGGGTCGGTTCGCCTTTGGCCCCTCGCGTCCTCGCCCCCGTATGAAACAGGCCATCGTCGTCCGCACGGACATCGGGATGGGAAAGGGAAAACTCGCCGCGCAGGCCGCCCACGCCTCGCTGAAGGCGTACGAGAGCGCCCACACGAAGACGCAGTCCGAGTGGAAACAGGGCGGGCAGAAGAAGGTCGTCCTGAAGGTGTCGAGCGAGCGCGAGATACACGAACTCGCGGACAAAGCGCGCCGCGAGGGGCTGCCGAACGCCGTCATCAGCGACGCGGGCCACACCCAGCTCGAACCGGGGACGGTCACCGCGCTCGCGGTCGGGCCGGGCGAGGAGAACCTCGTGGACCGCGTGACTGGCGACCTCTCGCTGCTCTAGCGCTAGTAGCCGCGCCGGTACTGCCGCGGGACGGGCAGTTCCTCGTCCAGCGCGTCGGCGGCGGTGAGCGCGAACTGCGGGTCGCGCAGGTGTTCGCGCGCGAGCAGGGTCACGTCGGCCCGGCCGTTGCGGACGACCTCCTCCGCGCCCTCGGGGGTCGTGATGCCGCCGACCGCGCCGACGGCGCACTCCTTCCCGTCGAGCGCCTCGGTCACCCGCTCCGCGAGCGGCGTCTGGTAGTGCGGCCCGGCGTGGGGTATCTCCTGGTCGGGGTGGATGCCGCCCGCCGAGATGTCGAGCAGGTCCGCGCCGTCGTCCGCGAGCAGCGGCGCGAGCCGCGCCGTGTCGTCTATCGTCCACCCGTCCTCGCCCATCCAGTCGGTCGCCGACAGCCGAACGAGCACGGGCTTGTCGTCGGGCCACACGTCGCGCACCTCGCGGGTCACCTCGCGGAGCAGGCGCGTCCGGCCGGAGAAGCCGCCGCCGTACTCGTCGTCGCGGGTGTTCGTCACCGGCGAGTAGAACTCGTGGAGGAGGTAGCCGTGCGCGCCGTGGACCTCCGCGGCGTCGAAGCCGGCGTCGAGCGAGCGCTCCGCGGCCTCGCGGAACGCGGTCTTCACCCGCTCGATGCCGTCGGCGTCGAGCGGCTCCACGTCGAGCGCGTCGTCGGTCGGGTACGGCTCCGCCGTCGGGCCGACCGGCGTCCAGCCGTGTTCGTTCTGCACCGTGGTCCCCTTGTCGCGGTCGCTCGGCCGGTACGTCGAGGCCTTCCGGCCCGCGTGTGCCAGCTGGATACACGACGTGGCGCCCTGACCGTTCACGAACGAGACGGTGTCGCGGAGCGCGTCCGCGTGCTCGTCCGACCAGATGCCGAGGTCCTGCGGGGAGATGCGCCCGCGCGGCTCGACGGCCGTCGCCTCCGTGACGACGAGGCCCGCGCCGCCCGCGGCGCGCGCCCCGAGGTGGACGTGGTGCCAGTCCGTCGCCAGTCCGTCGCGCGCCTCACAGGAGTACTGACACATCGGGGAGACGGCGACGCGGTTGCGAAGCGTCGTGTCGCGCAGGTCGAGTTCGTCGAAGAGTCCGGGCATTACCCGTGCCACGCGGGTCCGCGGCAAATGGTCGCCGGTCGCCCGCGGCGTTGCCGGTAGTCGGACCCCGCGGCTTTTCCCCCCGCGTCGCCCACTCGCGGTATGGAGTTCGAGCGCGTCCGCGACCGCGACGACGTGGAGTACCTCGCGGAGACGACGACGGACGAGGACGGCACGTGGGCGTACTTCGCGGGAATCGACGGCCTCGTGGCCGTCGGCGTCACGAACGACGACGGCGCGGTCCTGCTGATGGAGTCGGCGCACGGCTGGCGGCTCCCGTACGGTCCCGTCGAGGAGGGGGAGGACCCGCTCGCCGTCGCGCGCCGCATCGCGGGGACGCTCACCGGCGTCGAGGTCGAGGACGCGGACTTCGAGCGCGTCACGGAGTTCACCCGCGAGCACGCGACGACGGGCGAGACGACGACGAGCTTCGACGCCGTCGTCCGCGTCGCCCCCGTCGCCGGGGAGCCGACGGCCGGGAACCCCGACTTCGAGCCGTGGGAGGACCTCGTCGTGGGGTGGTTCGCGGAGGTACCGGACGAGGCGTACCACGAGCACGGGAGCGCCGTCTCGGACGTAGAACGCTTCCTCTGACCCTCAGCCGACCTGCGCCTGCCACTCGCGCACGCGGTCGGCGGAGACGCCCTGTACCTCGCCGGCGACGCCGTCGGGGTCCGCGCCGCTGAGGTCGTCGAGGCTCTCGATGCCGGCCTGCGCGAGCTTCTCGGCGGTCTTCGCGCCGACGCCGTCGAGGTCCTCTATCTCGCTCGCGGCCTGCCGCTCGCGGTACTCCTCGTAGTTGCAGATGGGACAGCCGAGCTCCCACGGGTCGTCGTCGTCCTCGCCGTCGCGGACGACGAGTTCGGGCAGGTCGTGCTCGTCGCAGCGCACGTCCGTCACCTCAATGTCGCCCCGGCGGGGGAGCGGCAGCGAGTAGTCGCAGTCCGGGTAGCGCGTACAGCCGACGAGCCGCGAGCCGGACCGGAGCTGTTTGATGGCGAGTTCGCCGCCTTCGACGGCTTCGCCGTCTCCGTTCGCGGCGCTCCCCGCCGCGCCGTCCCCGCACTCGGGACACGCGCCGATGACGCGGTCCTCGGCCGCGTCGGCCTCGTCGGCCTTGCACAGCGGACAGCCGTGGACGAACGTCGAGCGCCCGGCGAGCATCTTCACGTGGCGCAGGCCGTGCTCCTCGCACGTCTCGTCGATGACGGTCGGCTCGCCCTGGCTCGGGAGCGGGAGGGTGTACGTGCAGTCGGGGTAGCCGTCACAGCCGACGAAGTAGGAGCCGCGCCGCGAGCGCCGCACGAGCAGGTCCTCGCCGCAGTCGGGACAGGGGCCGAGCGTCCGGTCGGCCTTCAGCGACTCCTTCAGGAAGTCGCCGACCTCGTCGCGGTGTTCGTGGAGGTCCTCGAAGACGGCCTCGAGCATCTCGCGGGACTCGTCGGTCACCTCCTCCAGCGACTTCTCGCCGTTCGCGATGGCGTCCATGTCGCCCTCCAGCTGGGCGGTCATCCCCTCGTCGACGATGCGGTCCGCGAACCGCTCCGCCGCCTCCACGACGGCCATCGCCAGCCCGGTCGGGCGCGGCGGGTCCTCCTCGACGTAGCCGCGGTCGTAGAGCTTCTGGATGGTCTCGTGGCGGGTCGCCTTCGTCCCGATGCCCATCTTCTCCATCGTCTCGATGAGCCGCGACTGGCCGCGCCGGCGGGGCGGCTGGGTCTCCTTCGCCTCCATGCGCGGGTCGAACAGGCCGAGTTCCTCCCCCTCCTCGACCTCGGGGACGTAGTTCTCCGTGCTCCCGACGTAGGGGTAGACGGCGTGGTAGCCCGCCTCGACGAGCCGCTTGCCGTTCGCCTTCAGCGAGCAGTCGTTCGCCGCCGCGACGACGCGGAGGTGCGCCCACGTCGCCGGCTCCGCGCAGGTGGCGAGGAAGCGGCGCACGACGAGTTCGTATATCTCCCACTCGTCCTCCGAGAGGTCCTGTCGGCCCGGTATCTCGCCGGTCGGGTGGATGGGCGGGTGGTCGGTGGTCTCGTTGTCGCCGGCCGTCGGCTCGATGTCGTCCTGCTCGAGCAACGACGCGGCGTCCTCGCCGAACGCACCCGTGTCGGCGAACGTCGCGAGCAGTTCCTCGGGGTCGAGGTCCTCGGGGTAGACGGTGTTGTCCGTCCGCGGGTACGTTATCCACCCCGTCGTGTACAGCTCCTCGGCGATGGACATGGCGCGCTGGGCGGAGTAGCCGAGCGACCCGGCCGCGCGGATGTACTGGGTCGTGTTGAACGGCGCCGGCGGGTCGTCGGTGCGGGTGCGCCGGCGGACGGACTCGACGGTCGCCGCGTCCGCCCCCCGGAGCTTCTCGTACGCGGTCTCGGCCTCGTCCTCGTCCCAGACGCGCTCGTTCTCCGTACCGTCGTCGCCCTCGTAGAAGTACTGCGCCTCGAACCGCTCGTCCTCGTCGTCACCCTGTTGGAGGTCCGCGAACAGCTCCCAGTAGTCGTCGGGGTCGAACGCCCGTATCTCCCGCTCGCGGTCCACGATGAGCTTCAGCGTCGGGGACTGCACCCGGCCGACGGAGATGAAGTCGTTGCCGAGCTGGCCCGCCGTCAGCGAGAGGTAGCGCGTGAGCGCCGCGCCCCACACGAGGTCGATTATCTGGCGGGCCTCGCCCGCGGCCGCGAGGTCGAAGTCGAGGTCGTCCGGCGCCGCGAAGGCGTTCTTCACCTCCCGCTCCGTGATGGAGGAGAAGCGGACGCGCTTGATGGGGATGTCCGCGACCGCGTCGATGAGTTCGTACGCCTCCTTGCCGATGAGTTCGCCCTCGCGGTCGTAGTCGGTCGCGATGACGGCGCTGTCCGCCTCCCCGGCGAGGCTCTGGAGCGTCGAGACGATGTTCTCCTTCGTCGCGTTCTTGACGACCGACGCGCCCGCGAGTTCCACCGGCTCCACGTCCCGCCAGTCGTTGTACTCCGGGGGGAAGTCCACGCCGACGACGTGGCCCGAGAGGCCCACGCAGCGTTTGTCGCCCCACCGATAGACGTTGACGCCGTTGCGCCGGTCCGCGCCCGCGCCGCCGTCCGAGAGGATGTCCGCGATGCGTCTCGCGGCGTTGTCCTTCTCGGTGACGATGAGTTCCATTGGGAGGTTCTAGTTCCACCCCGGAATTAAACGCTTCGCCGCCGGGAACCGCCGCAAGGCGCGCCCGTGCGGCCGCTCGCGCTCGACCGTGAGCGCGCCCTCGCGCGGACGCGCGGAGGTGTCCGTTCTGGGAGGATTTCCGGGGGCGCGCGCTGACCGCGCGGCGTGCGCGGTCAGCGACGTGCGAGGGACGACGGCGCGACCGCAGGGAGCGACGGAGTCGGTTGGGGAGGCGTGTGGGCGGTACGGTCGCGGTGCTGTAGCTCATGGAACCGCGCGAGCAGGGCGTTCTCGTCGCCACTGTGTGGAACGAGGGAAAGCAGGGTGTTCTCGTCGCCACTGTGTGGGACGACCGAAGCACACACCCGCGGCTCACGAGCGCGGAAAGAAAGCCGAAAAGCGACGACCGTTACTCGAAGTGCTCGGCGTACAGCTCCTGTGCGTGCTCGATGGCGTCGTAGGCGGCCTGCCGGTCCTCGAACCCCTGCGTCTCGACCTCCTTGCCCGCCTCGAGGTTCTTGTACGTCTCGAAGAACTCGGCGATCTCGTCGAGCTCCTGCTGCGGGACGTCGCCGAGGTCCTCGATGTGGTCGAAGCGCGGGTCCTCGCTCGGCACGGCGATGACCTTGTCGTCCTGTTCGCCGTCGTCGTCCATCTTCATCAGCGCGACCGGGCGGGCCTCGATGACACAGCCGGGGAACGTCGCGTCCTCGACGAGCACGAGCACGTCGAAGGGGTCCTCGTCGTCGTAGTACGACTGCGGGATGAAGCCGTAGTCGGAGGGGTAGTGGACGTTCGAGTGGAGCACGCGGTCGAGGACGACGCCGGGGATGTCCTTGTCGTACTCGTACTTGTTGCGCTCGCCCTTCAGACACTCCACCACGGCGTATATCTCCTCGGGGGCGTTCGGGCCCGTCTCGAGGTCTTCCCAGAGGTTCACCATTACCGGCGGTGGGTCCGGCCCCGAAAAACCGCTTTCGGTACGCGGCGAGCGGCGATATGCTCTAGCGCTTCTTCCGGGGTGCTACCGAAAGTCTCTAAGTATTATCCACGCTATCGCGAGTACACGACGCTTCGTGGATGTGCGCGGCCGAGTAGATGTTCGCGAAGTGTTAAATACGCACACAGCGTGAGTACCACTATGTCAGAGGCACAATCGGTTTCGGGCACGCCGGGCATCGCCAGCGAACTGACCGCCTTCCAACGGAATATCCTGACCATCCTCGCGGAGGAGGCGCGCTACGGGCTCGCCATCAAGCGCGAGCTGGAGGAGTACTACGGGACGGAGGTGAACCACGGCCGTCTGTACCCCAACCTCGACGACCTCGTCGAGCTGGGGCTCGTCGAGAAGAGCGAGCTCGACAAGCGGACGAACCAGTACGAGCTGACCGAGGCGGGCGAAGGTGCCCTCCTCGCCCAGTTCGAGTGGGAGTTCGCCAAGTTCGTCGCGACCGGCGACCGGGCGAGCGCGCTCGCCGACCTCGTCGCGGAGTAGGCCGGCGGACGGGACTGGGCACCCCGCACCGTCGCCGAACAGCTACTCCCCGAGCGGCCGCGCCGTCACTCCCCGGCGTGCTCGCGCGTCAGTTCGACCGATTCCTCGACCGCCTCGCGCTGGTCGTCGCTGGGCCACGCGTTGCGCGGGAAGTACTCCTCGACGAACTCGCGGCGCTCCGCGGGCGTCAGCTCCTCGACGCGCTTCGCGTAGTGATTGCCGGCGAAGTCCGCGAGCGAGCGGGCGTTCGCGCCGTGGACCTCGCCGTGTTCGGCCACGACGGCCTCCGCGGCCGCGCGGTTGTGCTCGTCCACGGCGGCCCACTCGTCGGCGTCGCCCGTGCCCGACAGCTCGATCTCCACGCCCTCCTCCACGTCCACGCGCTCTATGACGACCTCGCCGTCCTCCAGCCAGTCGGCCGGGTGGAGCACGAGCGTGTCGTCGCGGTCGTCCGACCGCACGCGGGCCGTGTAGCCGTGCTCCGCGAGCAGGTCGTCGCGCCGCTCGCGGTGGGCCGCCGCCTCGTTCGGGTCGACCGCCGTGCGCGCCAGCCGCGTCAGCCGTTCCGCGTCGTCGATAACGTCGTCAGGAATCATCGAGTGCGTCGTTCGCCAGGTTGTCGGCGCGCTCGTTTATCTCCCGCGGAACGTGTTCGAGCGTCCACGCGTCGAAGCGGTCGAGCAGTTCCCGGACGCGGACCCGACACTCGCGGAGGTCCGGGTCGTTCGTGTTCCACTCGCCGCGCACCTGCTTGACGATGAGCTGTGAGTCGCCGCGGACGTGGACCTCGTCGAAGCCGTGGTCCGCGGCCACCTCCAGCGCGCGGACGAGCGCCTCGTACTCCGCGCGGTTGTTCGTCGCGCGACCGATGCGCTCGCCGCCCTCCGCGACGATGCCGTCGCCGGTGACGACGGCGTAGCCGACGGCCGAGGGGCCCGGATTGCCGCGACAGGCGCCGTCGAAGTAGACGTGCGCGCGCCCGCCGCCCCCGCGCAGGAGGCCGACGAGGCGGTTCGGGTCGCTCCCCTGGACGACGACCTTCCCGTCGTAGGCGACGGCCGTCGCGCCCGCGTGGGTCGCGCGCCACCGCTCGTGGTCCGTGTTCCCGGCTTCGACGGCCACGCCGGCGGCTTCGAGCCTGTCGCGGGCCTCGTCGGGGTCGCAGTCGATGACCGGCACGTCCCTCCCTTCCCGGCCGTCGCCGTTACGGTTTCGGACCGCCCTCGCCCTCCCGAGTGCTATATAAACGCCGCGCCCTCGGTCGGTTCGCGACGTGTCGGACACGGGCACGTCCGTCGGTTTCGCCGCCCGTTCCACGTACGTATCCCCGCACTTTTATACACGATGTTAGTGTCGTACGAGACGGGATGACACGGCCTAGCCGCCAGCGCCAGCGAGAGACCGACACGGTAGGGGAGAGCGAGGACGAGCGGCAGACCGGCTGTCCGGACTGCGGTGCCGACGCGCTCGTCCAGTCGGGGGACCACGAGACGGTGTGTGACGACTGCGGACTCGTCGTCGACGAGTCGAGCATCGACCGCGGGCCGGAGTGGCGCGCGTTCAACCACTCGGAGCGCCAGTCGAAGTCCCGCGTCGGTGCCCCGACGACGAAGACGATGCACGACAAGGGGCTGACGACGCAGATCGACTGGAAGAACCAGGACGCGTACGGCCGCTCCATCAGTTCGGAGAAGCGGTCGCAGATGCACCGCCTGCGGAAGTGGCAGGAGCGCATCCGCACGAAGGACGCCGGTGAACGCAATCTGCAGTTCGCGCTCTCGGAGATCGACCGGATGAGTTCCGCGCTGGGCGTGCCGCGCTCGGTGCGGGAGGTCGCCTCGGTCATCTACCGACGTGCGCTCAAGGAGGACCTCATCCGGGGGCGCTCCATCGAGGGCGTGGCGACCGCGACCCTCTACGCCGCCTGTCGGAAGGAGGGGATTCCGCGCTCGCTGGAGGAGATATCCGACGTGTCGCGCGTCGAGCGCAAGGAGATCGGCCGGACGTACCGCTACGTCTCGCAGGAACTCTCCCTGGAGATGGAGCCGGTGGACCCCAAGAAGTACGTCCCCCGGTTCTGCTCGTCGCTGGACGCGGGCGGCGAGGTGCGCGCGAAGGCCAACGAGATAATCGAGGTCACGGCGGAGAAGGGCCTGCTGTCGGGCAAGTCGCCGACGGGCTACGCCGCCGCCGCCATCTACGCGGCATCGCTTTTGTGCAACGAGAAGAAGACCCAGCGCGAGGTCGCCGACGTCGCGCAGGTGACCGAGGTCACCATCCGCAACCGCTATCAGGAGCAGATAGAGGCGATGGAGCTGTACTGAGCCGGTCGTCGGGTCGATTCGTACCTCCCCGCGGTCGGCTCCTCCCCCCGCCCCCGCGGGCCGTTCTCGAACCACTCTTTACGCGCCGCGCGGAGTCGCGAGTATGGCGAAACAGCCGCATCTGCTGGTCGAGGAGGGCGACGTGAACGACATCGCGCTGGTGCCGGGCGACCCCGGCCGCGTGGACCGCATCGCGAAGCAGTGCGAGAACGTCGAGGAGGTCGCGGCCAACCGCGAGTACAAGGTCGTCAACGCCACCTACGAGGGGCGCGACCTGACCATCTGCTCGACGGGCATCGGCTGTCCGTCGGCGGCCATCGCCGTCGAGGAACTCGCGCGCGTCGGCGTGGAGACGTTCGTCCGGGTGGGCACCATCGGCGGCCTGCAGGAGCACGTCGAGATCGGCGACATGGTCGTCGCCACCGGCGCGGCGAAGGAGGAGGGGACCTCGAAGCGGTACGAGTCGGCCACGTATCCGGCGGTGCCGGACTACGACACCCTCACGGCGCTCGTCGAGGCCGCCGAACACAACGACGAGGCGGTCCACGTCGGCCCCATCGTCTCGGACGACGCCTTCTACAACGAGTCCGACGAGTACGTCGCCGACTGGAACGAGGCCGGCCTGCTCGCCATCGAGATGGAGGCCGCGACGGTGTTCTCGCTCGCGCGCCGGCGCGGCCTCGCCGCGGGGGCCATCTGTACGGTGGACGGGAACCTCGTCGCCGGCACCCAGAAGGGCGCCGACTCGGACGAGGAACTCCCGGAGAAGGCGAAGAACAACGTCGAGCGCGCCATCACCATCGCGCTCGACGCCGCGACCGACCTGTAGCGTTATCCCGTCGCCGGCTGTCGGGGCGGCATGGACGTTCCCGACGCCCGGCTGTTCGCGTACTGTCTGCTCGCGGCGACGGTCGCGCTCGTCGGAGGTGCGGCGCTCGACGCCCTCTCGGGTGCGGGCGCGCTCCTCCTGCTCCCCGCCGCGGTGCTCGTCCTCGCCGCGCTCGTCTTCCTCGACGGCTACCTAGCCTGAGTGCATCGCGGCGAGCACGTCGACCTCCTCGATGGTCGGCTCGCCGTCCAGGAGGTCGTCCTCGTCGGCCATGAGTGCGGCCGCTATCTCCCCTTCGAGGTGGGCCTGTCGGCCCGCCTGGTCCGGGAAGGTGTCGAAGATGCCGAAGCTCGACTCGTCGAACCGGAGCGCGAACCACGTCGTCATCCCCGGCTCCTCGCGGGCCATCGAGAGCGCGTCCGTGAGGAAGCCGGCCAGGGCCTCCTCCTTCCCCTCGTTCGCCTCGAACCGTGCCAACAGCGCGTACTCGGAGTCGGACATCGCGTGAAAGGAGGGCCGCGTCGCGTATCAATCCCGCCCGGCTGTGCGCGCGAGCGGGCCGGAGGCGGCCGCGTTTGCCGTCTCCCGCCGCCGAGCGTCAGGGCTTTGCCCGGCGGCGGAGTACGCCCGCCGATGCCGGGGCTCCGCGACCGCTGGCGCGCCGCGCTCGCCCGCGTCCGGCGGGTCGAGCGGCGCGAACTCGCCGAGTTCCGCGCGTGGCTGGAGACGACGCGCAACCTCGTCCACCTCACCGGCCTCGTCGCGGTGCCCGTCCTCGTCGCCGCCGTGACGGCCGTCTCGAACGCCGTCGCCCTGCTCCCGTTCGTCCTGTTCCCGCCCATCGCGTCGGGGACGTTCACGCTGTTCTCGGACCCGGAGGGCCGGTACGCCGACCCGCGCACCTTCGTCGGCGGGCTGACGACCGGCGCGCTGTGCGGCGCGGCGGCGGAGATGACTGCCGTCGCGACTGGGCTGGTCGCGCCCACCGCCGGGGTGCTCGACCGCGTCTCGCCGCTCGCGGCCGGCCTCGCCGTCCTGCTCACGGGTGCGGCGACGTGGGCGCTCGCCGTCGAGGAGCCGGCGGCGTTCTCGACGGCCCTGCTCGCGCTGGTCGTCCCGACGACCGGGTCGGGCTACCTCGAATCGCTCGGCCTGTACGTCCTGTTCACCGCGCTCGCGAGCGTCGCCGTGGCGAGCGCGTTCGTGCTGTGGCGCGACAACGTCTACGAGCGGCGCGCGGACATCCTCTACCGCTCGACGGAGGGGGGCCGTCGGGTCCTCGTCCCGATGCGCGACGCCGCCGACGGGGCGACGGCGCTGCTCGCGGGAGCGCTCGCGGCCGCGGGCGGGACGGGCACCGTGGTCCTGCTCGACACCGTCGAGACGGCGGCCCTGGCCACGGCCGAGCGGGAACTCCTCGCCGGGGAGGCGTCGAGCGCCCGCGCCGCGCCCGCCCCCGACGCGGACGACGACCGGGCCGAGCGCCGGGTCGCCGCGCCGAGCGCCGCCCGGATGGAGGGGGTCGCCGCCCGCGTCGAGGCCCGCACCGACGCGACCTGCGAGGTGGTCGTCGCCAGCGGCGACTCGCCCGCGGGCGTCGCGCTGCGGGCCGCCCGCGAGACGAACTGCGACCTGATAGCCGCGCGCTACGAGTCCGCCGACGGCGCGGTGACGCCGTTCGTCGCCGAACTGTTCCGCGGCGACACGGACGTGCTCGCGCACCGCTCGACCGACCGCGAGGCGTGGCCGACCGTGCTCGTCCCCGTGCGGCGCGCCAGCGACGTGGCCCACGCGATGCTGGAGTTCGCCGTCCGCCTCGCGGAACCGGGGGGGCGTCACGGTCGCCACCTGTATCGGGCCGAGCGGCGACCGGCGGCGCGCCGAGTCGATGCTCGCCGACCTCGCGGAGACGTGTCCGGGGGGGCGTGGAGACGCGCGTCTCCCGGCTGGAGATAGAGCCGTTCCTGGAGCGGGCCGCGCCCCACTTCGACCTCGTGTTCATGGGGGCGTCGCGCGACCGCTCGGCCGCCTCGCGGCTGCTCTCGCCGCCGACGTTCGAGCGACTGGACGACCTCGACGCGGACGTGGCCGTCGTGGACCGGAACGTACGGTACTGACGGGCAGGAAAGAGAACCGCGCGCGCGGTTACTGGAAGCCGATCTTCCCGGAGCCGGTGGTCCGGTCGATGCCGGAGGAGCCGCCCTTGAACTGCTCCTCGATGCCCTCGTAGTAGTCGCGGATGTCCTCGTTGATGGTCGGGCGGACGCTCTCCAGCGCCTGCCGGAAGTGGCGCATCTCGACGTGGTCGGCGTCGTCGTCCTCGCGCAGCGCCTCGATGGCGGCCTCGCGCGCGATGGACTCGAGGTCGGAGCCGACGTAGCCGTCGGTTATCTCCGCGAGTTCGCGGAGGCTCACGTCCGGCGACAGCGGCATCCCCTCGGTGTGGATGTGGAGTATCTGCTCGCGGCCCTCGATGCCGGGTTCGCCGATCATCACCAGCCGGTCGAACCGGCCCGAGCGGATGAGCGCCGGGTCGATCATGTCCGGGCGGTTCGTCGCGCCGATGACCATCACGTCGCCCATCTCCTCCAGGCCGTCGAGTTCGGTCAGCAGTTGGTTGACGACGCGCTCGCTCACGTTCGAGCCGACGTCGCCGCCGCGGCCGGGCGCGAGCGAGTCCAGCTCGTCGAAGAAGATGACCGTCGGGGCCACCTGCCGGGCCTTGCGGAACGTCTGGCGGATGGCCTTCTCCGACTCGCCGACCCACTTCGAGAGGAGCTGCGGCCCCCGGACGGAGATGAAGTTCGCGTTCGTCTCGTTGGCGACGGCCTTCGCCATCAGCGTCTTGCCGGTGCCGGGCGGCCCGTAGAGGAGAACGCCGCTTGGCGGCTCGATACCGAAGCGGTCGAACTTCTCGGGCGAGGTGAGCGGCCACTCGACGGCCTCCTGCACCTGCCCCTTCGCGTCGTCCAGCCCGCCCACGTCGTCCCACGACATCTTCGGCAGCTCGACGAGCACCTCCCGCATCGCCGAGGGGCTGACCTCGTTGAGCGCGCCGCGGAAGTCCTGTCGCTTGATTATCATCCGGTCGATGAGGCTCGGCGGGATGTCCTCCTCGTCGAGGTCTATCTCGGGGAGGTACCGGCGGAGCGCCTTCATCGCGGACTCCTTCGTCAGCGACTCGATGTCCGCGCCGACGAAGCCGTGCGTCTCGTCGGCGAGGTGGTCGAGGCTCACGTCGTCCGACAGCGGCATCCCGCGGGTGTGTATCTGGAGTATCTCCTTGCGCCCGGTCTCGTCCGGGACGCCGATCTCTATCTCGCGGTCGAACCGGCCCGGCCGCCGGAGCGCGGGGTCCACCGAGTCGACGCGGTTCGTCGCCGCGATGACGATGACCTGTCCGCGCGATTCGAGCCCGTCCATCATCGTCAGGAGCTGGGCGACGACGCGCCGCTCAACCTCGCCGGTGACGTCCTCGCGTTTCGGCGCGATGGAGTCGAGTTCGTCGATGAAGATGATGGAGGGCGACTCCTCGGTGGCGTCCTCGAATATCTCCCGGAGCTGCTGTTCGGACTCGCCGTAGTACTTCGAGATGATTTCCGGGCCCGCGATGGAGAAGAAGCTCGCGGACGTCTCGTTGGCGACGGCCTTCGCCAGCAGCGTCTTCCCCGTGCCGGGCGGACCGTGGAGGAGGACACCCTGCGGCGGCTCGATGCCGAGCTTCTTGAATATCTGCGGGTGTTTCATCGGGAGTTCGACCATCTCCCGGACGCGCTGTATCTCGTCGGAGAGGCCGCCGATGTCCTCGTAGGTGATGCCGCCGCCCGTCTTCTCGAACCCGGAGATGGGCTCCTCGCGCAGCTCCACCTCGGTGTCCTCGGTGACGAGACAGACGCCGTCGGGCTCGGTTTCGACGGCGATGAGCGGAATCGCCTGTCCCGGCGACCGCATGAAGGGGTGGTTCGTCGAGGACATCACGGGGACGATGTCGTGCTCGACGACGGGGCGCTTCAGTATCTGGCGCTTCACCATGCCGGCGGCGTCGGAGCCGAACTGCACGGACGCCTCCTCCGGCGGCGCGAGCACGAGCTTCTCGGCCTTCGTCGCCTCGGCCTTGCGGATGGTGACGCGCTCGCCGATGCCGACGTCGGCGTTCTGCCGCGTGAAGCCGTCGATGCGGACGGTGTCCGTGTTCCAGTCCTGCCGGTCCGCGCGCCACACCTTCGCCGCGGTGGTGTCCGCGCCCTCTATCTCGATGATGTCGCCCGGCGACAGCTTCAGGTGCAGAAGCGTGTCCGGGTCGAGGCGGGCGATGCCGCGACCCGAGTCGTTCGGGTACGCCTTCGCCACCTCAAGTTGAACCTCGTTCATTGGCGTGGTATCTGTTCTCAGTCGGGTCGCGCCGGAGATAGGCTTTATGCTCGGACGACCCCAGCCGCCCCGAAACGGTTATGTGTGATAGGGCATGACACACTCGGTTCCCGAACGCTTTTTCGCCGCTCGCGTCCGCTCCCGAGTATGCGAACGCTCGCCTTCGACGGCCGGACCGGCGCGGCCGGCGACATGCTCCTGGGCGCGCTCCTCGCGGCCGGCGCGGACCGCGACGCCCTCGCCCCCGTCGAGGACGCGCTCCCGGTCGCCTACCGCGTCTCGCGGGCCGACAAGCGCGGCATCACGGCCACGAGCGTGGACGTGGTGTTGACCGAGAACGAGGAGGGAGAGGAGAACGGGAGCGAGAACGAGGACGCCGACGAGCAGGACCTCCCGTCGCTGGACAAGGCCGGAGGGCACGCCCACGGCCACGGGGGAGACCACGCGCAGGGAGATGACCACTCGCACGGCCACGCCCACGACGGCCACGACCACTCGCACACGCACGACCACGGCCCCGATGGCCACACCCACGCGGAGGGCCACGGGGTCACGCGCACCTACCCCGAGGTGGTCGCGCTCGTGGAGTCGATGGGGCTGCCCGACGCCGTCGAGGCGAACGCGCTGGACGCGTTCCGACGGCTGGGCGAGGCCGAGGCCGCGGTCCACGGGACCGACCTCGCCGACACCGCGTTCCACGAGGTCGGCGCGGACGACGCCGTCGCCGACATCGTCGGCGCGATGCTGCTGCTCCGTGACCTCGACCCCGACCGGGTCGTCACGACGCCCGTGTTCGCGGGCGGCGGCGAGGTGTCGATGGCACACGGGACGTACCCGGTTCCCGCGCCCGCGGTCGTGAACGTCGCCGAAGGGGCGGACTGGGACCTCCGCGGGGGCCCCGTGGAGCGCGAACTGCTCACCCCGACCGGGGCGGCGATACTCGCGGCGGTCGCCGAGGGAGTCCCCGAGTTCCCGTCGATGCGCGTCGCGGCGTCGGGGTACGGCGCGGGGAGCGCGGACCTCGGCGACCGGCCGAACGTGGTGCGCGCGACGCTCGGCGACGCGTCGGGCGGCCTCGTCCGCGACGAGATACGGGTGCTCGAAACGAACCTCGACGACGCCGCGCCCGAGGTGCTGGGGAGCCTCCAGCGGTCGCTCGCCGAGGCGGGCGCCCGCGACGTGACCGTCGTCCCCACGACGATGAAGAAGTCCCGCCCCGGCCACCTCGTGAAGGTCATCGTGAAGCCCGAGGACGTGGCCGCCGTCGCCCGCCGGCTGGCCGAGGAGACGGGAACGCTCGGGGTGCGCGAGACGGGCGCGGGCCACCGCTGGGTGGCCGAGCGCGCGTTCGAGACGGCCGAACTCGAGGTCGCGGGGGAGACGCACGCGGTGACGGTGAAGGTGGCGAGCGACGCGGACGGCGCGGTGTACGACGTGAGCGCGGAGTTCGACGAGGCGGACGCGGTGGCCGCCGAGACGGGCCTCCCGGTCAGGGAGGTCATGCGCCGCGCCGAGGACGCGGTTCGCTAGTCCTCGCGGTGTTCGGCCAGCGCCTCCTCGACGGTGAGTTCGCCCGCGGCGACCCGTCGCGCGAGGGCCTCGGAGATGGTGCGGCCGTCCTCGCTGCGCTCGCGCGAGCGGTTCTTGATGGCCTGGAGTTCCCCCGGCGTCGGCTCGATATCCCGGGAGTCGACGCGTTCGCCCGACAGCCGCGCGATGTTGACCGCCGCGAGCACGTCGCCCATGCCGCGCGCGCCGGTGCCGAGGTACGGCGTCGTCCCCGTCTCGTCGACGAGTTCGACCGGCACGTCGGGGAGCGCGTCGATGACCTTCGCGCCCTGCAGGCGCGCGCCGTCGCCGATGCGCACCAGCGGGTCCGGCGCGTCCGCCACCTCCTCGCGGACGGTCGCGGCGGCGTCGGCGAGGGGAACGTGGAACGCGGCGACGACGGTGTCGCCGACGAGCACCGCGACGCCGGGCCGGTCACCGGGGTCCACGCCGACGACGGTGCGGCCCGACCCGCCGCGGAGGAGCGCGAGCGCCTCCTCGACGGCCGCCCGGGGGTCATCGGGGTCGGCCCGGACGACGGGCACGTCCTCCGGAACCGCGTCGTCCGGGCCGGCGAGGACGGCGTCGCAGTCGGGGAGGTCGTCGCCCGGCTCGACGGTGGTGAAGGCGACCCCGCGGTCGCGTAGCTCGCCGACGAGGCCGTGGTACAGCGCGAAGTCCTCCGTGGCGACGACTAACACGCCGGCCCGTTCGCCCCGGCGAGCATAAAGCGCGCGGGATGCGGGGGGTTTTCACCGACGACGGCGAAGCCCGCGTGTGAGCGAGCCGATTCCGACGGGCTGTTCGACGGTCGACGAGCTGCTGGGCGGGGGGTTCGAGCGCGGCGCGGTGACCCAGGTGTACGGGCCGCCCGCGGCGGGCAAGACGAACCTCGCGCTCGCGGCGGCCGTCGCCGTCGCGGCCCGCGGCGACCGCGCGCTCTACATCGACACGGAGGGGCTGTCGGTGGACCGGTTCGAGCAGCTCGCGGCGGCCCGCGCCGGCGACGACCGGACGGTGGAGGACATCGCGAGCCGGGTCATCGTCACGGACGCGCTCGACTTCGCCGAGCAGGAGGAGGCGGTCCGCGACGCCGCCGAGTTCGCCGAGAACGTCGAACTCGTGGTGCTCGACTCCGCGACCGGGTTCTACCGGCTGGAGCGCGACGGCGACGACGCGGGCGCGGCGCTGCGGAAGGTCGCCCGGCAGGTGACCCACCTGCTGTCGCTCGCGCGGAAACACGACCTCGCGGTCGTGCTGACGAACCAGGTGTTCACGGACCCCGACAGCGAGAGCGACCGCGTGCGCCCGCTCGGCGGCAACACCCTCAACCACTGGTGCGGGGTCGTGCTCCGCGTCGAGCGGTTCCGCGGTGGCAACCGCCGGGCCACGCTGGAAAAGCACCGCTCGAAGCCGGCGGGCGACAGCGCCCGGTTCCGCATCACGGGCGACGGACTCGCGGGCGTCGAGGAGTAGTTTTCTCACGCGGCGAAACTGCTGGCGACATTATATGTACGTCCCGCCGACACGACTCTCCGGGGGAGACGATGACGGAAGACAACAGCGCCGACGGGACGCACACCGTCGCGCAGGGGGATGTCGAGGTGACGCGCCGGCTAGAGACGGACGGCCGCGCGCTCATCGGACACGTACAGCTACGCTCGACGGCCGGCGGCCCGACCGTCGTGGAACTGGTCGACCCGGTACCCGACGACGTGACGGTCGAGTCCGCGGCGTTCGACCCGGACGCGGGTCCGGACGACGGTACGGCCGGCACGGAGTCGATACGGGTCGAACACGAGGTGGGGGAGGACACGGCGCGGGTCGTGTACGGGCTCATGCTCGCGGAACCGGCCGACACGGCGGGCTTCGAGCCGCCGCGGGTGGTCCGCACGCGACCCGTCGAACCCCCCGTCACCGACGGCGGCGCGACGGACGGGGACGGGACGGCGACGCTCTCGCTCGGCGACGACGGGACGGGGGAGGGAGGTACCGGGCCCGACGACGATACGGGCGGCGAGGGACCCGACGCGGACGGCGGGGGTACGAGCGACGACGGGAGCGAGGGCCCGCCCGCGACGGGCCCGACCATCGACGCGGACCTGCCGGCCGGCGACGACTCGGACCCGGAGACGGGGGAGAGCGGGTCGGACGACACGGACCCCGCGACGGCCGACGACGGCGCCGCCGGGGAGGCCTCTCGGAGCGTCTCGGTCCGGGTGGACCGACTGAGCGCCCGCGTCGAGGAGTTCGCGGCCTACGCCGAGGCGATGGAGTCGTTCATCGACGAGCGGGGAACGGCCGGGGAGTTCGCGGCGCGGGTCGAGGGACGCGTCGACGACGCCGAGGCGGACGTGGCGACGCTTCGCGAGACGCTCGAGGCCGAGACGACCGCGCTCCGCGAGGACGTGGCCGCGATGGAGACGGAGGTGGCGGACCTGCGCGCTGAGACGGAGGAGATGCGCGCCGAGGTGTCGTCGCTCGGCGACGAGGTAGCCGAGATGCGCGAACTCCGCGAGACGCTGGCGACGGCGTTCGACGGCTAGAAGATGTTCGCCTGCTGGTAGACGGAGATGCCCTCGCCGGTTATCTCGTAGGGCTTCGTCTCGCGGGAGTGGTTCGCGTTGCGTATCTTCTGTATCTCCACCGCGAGGCGCGTCTCCTGGAACTCCGAGCGGACGTACTGGAGGACGAACACCGCGTCGGTGAGGTACTCGATGATGCCGTGTCTGGAGGCGTAGGGGTTCCCCTCGCTGGCCTCGGAGGTGAGCATCGTCGAGACGCCGGCGCGCTTCAGCGCCTTCGTGAAGTCGAACACCTCGGTGCGGCGCTCGGCCTGGTCGTCGTACATCATCTCAAGCAGGGAGACGGAGTCGAGCACCAGCCGTTCGGCCCCGAAGTCGTCGACGAGGCGCGGCAGGTCGCTCCGGATGGAGGACAGCGAGTTCGCCATCTCGATGGGGTCGAGGTCCACGATGACGAGGCGGTCCTCCTCGACGTACTCCTCGAACGGCCACCCCTTCTCCGAGGCGGCGTCGAGGATGGCCTGTTCCGTCTCCTCAAGCGTGATGTAGACGGCGCGCTCGCCGTCCTGGATGCCGCGGTGGAGGAACTGGAGGCCGAACGTCGTCTTGCCGGTCCCTGCCGACCCCATCACGACCATCAGCGAGCGCTCCGGCACGCCGCCCTGTATCATCTCGTCGAGGCCCTCGACGCCCGTGTCGATGCGCGGGATGTCCGTCTCGTACTCCTCGTCGAACTCGTCGCCACCCCCGCCCGCGTCGAAGGCGGCCCCGAAGTCGTCGTCGAACAGCGAGTCGTCGTCGCCGCCCGCGAACGGGTCCTCCGCGTCCGCGTCGCCCCCGAAGGGGTCGTCGCCGTCGTCGCCGAACGCCGCCTCCTCGTCGAAGGCCCCGTCGTCGTCGTCCGCGAACGGGTCCTCGTCGTCCGTGCCGTCGCTCTCGTCCCCGAAGGCGTCCTCCCCGTCGTCCTCGTCGCTGATGCCCGACTCGAACCAGTCGTCCGAGTCCTCCTCGTCGCTCACGACGGGAACCCCTCCGCACCGGTCATGCACCCGCATAGCGATGCAAGGGAGATAAGTGTGCCCGTGGACGGCGTCGTGACGCTTATTCGCCCGCCCGTCGAAGCGGCGACGAATGCACGTGGGTATCGTCGCGCAGCGCGACAACGAGCGGGCGGCGTCGCTGGCCGCCGACGTGGGCGCGGCGCTGGACGCGACCGTGTCGTTCGACACCGAGACGGCCGGCGCGCTCGGCGTCGACGGCGTCGCGCCGACGGCGATGACCGACTGCGACCTCGTCGTCTCCATCGGCGGCGACGGCACGTTCCTCTACACCGCCCGCAGCGTCGGCGCGACGCCCGTGATGGGCGTCAACCTCGGCGAGGTCGGCTTCCTCAACGCGACGGCGCCCGACGACGCCGTCGGGGCGGTCGTCGAGACCGCGACGGCCATCCGCGAGGGGACGGCCGCCTACCGCGAGATGGCGCAGGTGGCGGCGGCCGGCGAGGGGGTCGACCTCCCGCCGGCGCTCAACGAGGTGGCCGTGCTCGGGCCACAGCGGGGCCACGGCAACGGCCTCGACGTCGAGGTGTTCGTGGACGGCGACACGTACTCGGCGGGGCGTGCGGACGGCGTCATCGTCGCCACCCCGACCGGGTCGTCGGCGTACAACCTCTCGGAGGGCGGGCCGCTCGTCCATCCGGACGCCGACGCGCTCGTCCTCACCGAGATGTGCGCCGACGGGGCGATGCCCCCGCTCGTCGTCGACCCCGACGCCGGGATACGGGTCCGCGCCGACGGCCCCGACCGGGTCCACGTCGTCGCCGACGGCCGCACCAGCGAGACCGTCGACCCGCCCGCGGAGTTCCGGTTGGGTCGCGCCGACCGGCCGGTCCGGGTGGCCGGGCCGGACCTCGATTTCGTCGCGGCGCTCGCGAAACTGGAATAGGCGAACGAACGGGGGAGAGAAACCGATTTACGCCGCCCGACCCTGATTCGGGCGATGAGCGAACAACTCCCGGACGTACAGGCGAGTCGTCCGGACGTGAGCGTCGGCCTCAACCGGGTCGGCGTCACAGGGGTGGAGAAACTGGTGAAGATAGAGCGGCGCGACGACCGACCCATCGTCCTGATGGCCGAGTTCGAGGCGTACGTGGACCTCCCGAAGTGGCGCAAGGGTATCGACATGTCGCGCAACATGGAGGTCGTGGACGAGATACTGGAGGAGGCCGTCTCCGAGCCGGCCTACCGCGTCGAGGACGTCTGCGGCGACGTGGCCGAGCGCCTGCTCGACAAGCACGACTACACCTCCCGCGCCGAGGTGCGCATGGAGGCCGAGTACGTCATCCGCGAGCGCACGCCCGCCTCCGACCGGCAGACGCAGGCGACGGCGGACATCATCGCCGCCGCCACCGCCGACGAGGACGGCACGCGCGAGGAAATCGGCTGTCACGTCGTCGGGATGACGGTCTGTCCCTGCTCGCAGGGGATGAGCGAGGCTCGCGCCCGCGAGACCCTCCGCCAGCTCGACGTCGAGGAGGGCGTCATCGAGGAGTTCCTCGACGAGGTGCCCCAGCCGGGCCACAGCCAGCGCGGCCACGCCACGCTCACCGTCGAGACGGCGGGCGCGCCGGACGTGGAGCTTCACGACCTCATCGACATCGCGCGCGACTCCATGTCGGCGCGCATCTACAACTACGCGAAGCGGCCCGACGAGGACTACATGACGTACCAGTCGCACGCCGACGCGAAGTTCGTCGAGGACTGCGTCCGCGCGCTCGCCGAGCAGTCCGTCGAGCGGCTGGACCTCCCGGACGAGGCGGTCCTCACGATGAAGCAGTCGAACGACGAGTCCATCCACCAGCACAACGCCCACGCCGAGCGCGTCGCCGAGTTCGGCCGGCTCCGCGAGGAGCTGAACGGGAGCTAGAGCACCAGCGGTTCCGCCTCGGCCCACCGCGGCTCGAACGGCTCGCGGACCGACGCCGCGAACGCCCGGTCCTTCAGGTCGATGACGCCGAACGTCTCCTCGCGGTCGAGCGGGTGCGGGACCTCGACCACGGTCTCGACGCCGTCCACGAGCGTGAACGTCCCCGACAGCTCCGCGACCGTCCGCACCTCGAAGCGGTCGTGGGCCGCGAGCGCCTTCCGGTAGCGTCGCCCGATCTCCTCGGGCAGCGTCGGCACCAGCTCCCGGCGCATCAGCAGCTTCACCGTCGCGCCGCGCTCGACGGCGCCGACGAGCTCGTCCAGTATCTCCGTCCCGTAGCGGTCGATGTCGAACAGCTGTGGCGTGTACGCGGAGAGGCACATCACGACGGAGTCGTCGGCCGCGGCGACCCGCTCGACGAGCAGTTCGGCCGTCTCGTCGCCGCCGACGGCCGCCGTCCAGAACGTCTCCTCCGGCGGGTCGGCCGACTCCAGTTCCCCCTGGAGCTCCGAGACTATCTCCTCGTACTGGGTGCGCTTCGCCTCCAGTTCGCGCTTCTTGTCGTCGAGCAGGCGGTCGAGGGCGGTGTTCGGCTCGACGGCCGCGTACTTCTTCGGCCGGCTGGCGGTCTGTGAACGCACGAGGTCGTACTGTTCGAGGCTGTTCAACACGTCGTAGATGCGCCCCATCGGCACGTCGCTGTCGCGCGACAACTCCTTCGCCGTTGTCGCCCCGCTGTCGAGCAGCGCGCGGTAGGTGCGTTCCTCGTACTCGGAGAGCCCGAGGTCGCGGAGGTCGGCCATTTCGTTCCCATGCGCGTGCCCGGTACAAAAACACGTCGCACGTTTACCCGCCGGGGGAGTTTCCTACTCGCCGATGACGTCCTCGGGGCGGGCCTCGGCGGCCCGCGCCATCAGGTCGTCGGGGGTCGAGGCGGGCGCGGAGCGGTGGTCGCCCCGGACGACGACGGCCTCCTCGCGGTCGCCGGGGACGACGACCTTCTCGTGGTCGGCGACGCGCCACGCCGCGCGGTGGAGGTCGGTGCCGGCCGGCGGCGTCTCCACGACGAGCGGGTCGTAGACGGCACGGGCACAGACGGCCCCGTAGCCGGCCACCTCCGCGCCCATCCGCGGGTACGCCCCGGCGAACGCGCCGAGCGCGTCGGTCGCGGCCTCGCGATAGCGGTCCTCGCCCGCGAGCGCCGCGAGGTCGAGCAGGGCGTCCGCCGCCTCGACGTTCGCGTCGAGCGGGCGGAGCGGGCGGTCGAGCAGGCCGACGCCCTCGGCCGGCCCGTCGAGGAAGGCGCCGTCGTCCGCCTGGAGGCCGAGCAGCGAGTCGGCCACGTCGCGCGCGGCGTCGAGGTAGCGGTCCTCGCCGGTCGCCTGTACGCCCGCCGTCAGGCCGAGCAGGACCCGCGCCGTGTCGAGCAGGAGGCCGGATTCGGCGTCCTCGCCGTCGAAGTGCGTCACCTCGCCGTCCGCGACGAGCGTGTCGAGCACGCGGTCGGTCGCGCGCTCGGCGTACCGGGTCGCGCGTTCGTCGTCGGTGTACGCGCCGAAGCGGAACAGCGCGTCCGCAGCGAGTCCGTTCCGGTCGGCGTAGACCGTGTCGTCGACGACCGGCGGCTCCGCGCTCTCGCGGGCGGAGGGGGCCATCGTGTAGTAGTCGCCGCCGGCCTGCGACCCGGCGAAGGCGTCGCCCGTCCAGAGGTCGTTCGTGAGGTACTCGACGGTGCCCTCGGCGGTCTCGCGGTAGGCGTCCTCGCCGGTGTGGAGGTAGCCGGTGGCGAACGCGCGCACGAGCGCGGCGTTCTCGTCCAGCAGTTTCTCGCGGTGGAGTTCGCCGCCCCAGTTGCGGTTCGTCGCGTAGCGGTAGAAGCCGCCGTCGTAGGTGTCGTACAGGTGGGTCCGGACCGCGTCGAGGGTCCGGGCCGCGCGGTCGGTGTCGCGCTTGGCCGCGAACTCGACCGTCCGGGGGAGCGGGAACTTCGCGTCCGTCCCCCACCCGCCGAACTCCTCGTCGAAGGCCGCGGCGACCTGCTCGACGAAGTGCGCCTCGATGTCGGCGGTGACGGGG
Source organism: Halosegnis marinus (assembly GCF_029338355.1). GTDB lineage: Archaea > Halobacteriota > Halobacteria > Halobacteriales > Haloarculaceae > Halosegnis > Halosegnis marinus. The sequence continues at coordinate 636,696 of NZ_CP119802.1, read as the reverse complement.
CCGGCCGGCGGGTCGGGGTCGCGCAGGGCCCGGGGCACGCGGCCCGCCTCGGCCCCCTTCGCGTCCCACGTCTCGCGGACGGTGTCGATGGCCGAGCGCAGGCCGTCGGGCGTCATGTAGCCCGCCCCGGTGATGATACGGCCGCCGGGCGTACAGAACACCGTCGAGGGGAAGCCGCCCATGTTGTACCGCTCGCGGGCGCGGGGGTGTCGGTCCACATCGACGCGCACCGGGACGAACCCGTCCTTCAGGTGTCCGGCCAGCCGCGGGTCGGCGTAGGTCGTCCGGTCCATCTCGTCGCAGGCGACGCACCACGACGCCGACAGCGACAGCAGGAGGGGTTTGCCCGCGCGCTCGGCCTCGGCGAACGCCTCGGGGCCCCACTCGCGCCACTCCACGAGCGTGTCGTCTCGCATGGCCGCGCTTCGGCGCGCGCGCGGAAAGCGTCGGCGTTTCGGGCGTGACACAAGCGGTTTGTAACCGGGGCGTCTCGGGTCGCCCGTATGTCACAACAGCGACAGTCCTCCGACACCGGCGCGCGGGTCGCGGCCGGCGCGGCCTTCGTGTTCGGCGTGTTCGCCGTCGTGGGTATCGGCATCGGCCTCACCGGCTACATCATGATCGGCGAGCTCGGCGGCGACGGCGGGGGCGGACTGCTCTCCGGCATCGTCTCGCTGGTTGTCTACCTGTTCGCGGCGCTCGTCGGCCCGACGGTCGCCTGTCTCGCCTCCGTGCGCGCCGCGCCCTCCCTGCCCCGCTCGCTGTCCGTCGCGGGCGCGACGACCGGCGCGGCGAGCTTCGTCGGCTTCCTCGTGATGGTGACGGTCGCGCTCCTGCTGGTCGGCGCGGCCTCGTCCGGCGGCGACGGCGGCGGCACGGTCGACCTCGCGGAGAGCATCGGGACGCTGGTCCGGGCGGGGCTTCCCTCCGCCCTCGTCGCCGTCGTGGCGACGCTGTTCGTCCGGATGCTCGACTCGCCGGCCGCGTAGAGCGCAGGAGCCAAACGCCCAGGTCCCCTACGGGGGGTATGGTTTCGGTCGTCGACGCCGTCGGACTCCTCGTCATCCTCGGGGTGAACAGCCTCGCCGCGGCGCTCCTCACGCGCCTCTTCCGCGTCCGCCTCAACACCCAGTGGGGGGCCGTCCTCTACTCCGTCCTCCTCACGCCGCTCGTGTTGCTCGTCCTCGTGCTCGTGCTCGGCGGCGCGGGGCTGGGCCCGGACCTCGGCGGGGCCGCGGCGGTCATCGGCATCACCATCCTCCTGCCGCTCGCGATGGGGATGGCGTTCGACTACTTCTGGCAGCCGGCGCCCGAAGAGGTCGAACTGCCGGACCGACGCGGGACCTGACGCGCGTCCCGACCCTCGCGGGACGAGACGCCGACACGCCCCGGACCCGTCGGGTCCGCGCGAACACTCATACGCCCGGGAGCAGTACGGAACGGTAGCCACCCGTGGTCACGCTCGTCTGGGGTCCCGGCAGCGGACGGGTCATCGGCGGCGTGAGCCTCGTCGCGCTCGCCCTCGGAGTCCTCATCGTCGCCTCCGGGACGACTGGCTTCCGGCTCCCGGAGTGGGTGTACTTCCTGTTGCTCTGGGTCGGGACGTTCGGCGGCGCGACGGCGAACGGCTACCGTGACGGCGGTGTCGCCGCGAGCTGTCTCGCCGCCGGCATCGGGGTCCTCCCGATGGCGCTCGCGTTCGCCCCGAGCGGCCCGCCCGCGGTTCGCCCGACGGCCGTCGACCTGCTCGTGAAAGCCGTCGGCGCGACCGTCCTCGTCGGCATCGTCGTCGGGGGGTTCTCGCACGCCGTCGGGCTCGGGGCCCGTCGGCTCCGTTCCGAGTGACCGCCCGCGCCCCGGCCGTCCCGAACGGTTCATAGCCGGCGGTCGGCAAGGCTCCGGCGTGTTCCCCGACGCCCCGCACGAACCGCACGTCCTCCGACTCCCGCCCGAGCGCCTCGACGCGCTCGAAGCGTGGGCCGTCGGGGGCACGGGCCTCGCCGCGGCGGCCCGCGTCCGCGACCCCGACGGGCGGCTGGCGCTCATCGAGAACGCGTGGACGGACGGCCCCTTCCTCCCCGGCGGCGGGGTCGAACCGGGCGAACGGCCCCGCGAGGCCGCCCGCCGCGAGGTGCGCGAGGAGACGGGACTCGACGCCGAGGTGGGCGACCCGCTCGTCGTGCTCGACCAGTCGTACCGGACCCCGGCCGACGAGGAGCGGTTCGCCGCGGCGTTCGTCGTCTTCGCCGCGACGGCGGCGGGAGAGATACCGCCCGCCCCGGCGCTCGGCGTCACGGACGACGAGATACGCGCCGCCGGGTGGTACGACGGCCTGCCCGCCGACTTCCACGAGCGCGACCTGCTCGCGCCGTACCTGTGTCGGTGAGCACTCAGCGCGCCAGCACGCGCTCGAGCGCGTCCTCCGTCGCGTCGAGCACCTCCTCGGGCGAGCGCTCCGCGTCGATGCGGACGAACCGCTCCGGCTCCGACTCGACGAGCCGTTCGTAGTTCGCCCGCACGCCGGCGAGGAAGTCGGCGTGTTCCATCTTGTTGGTCGCGCCCGCCCGCTCGGCGCCCGTCTCCGGGTCCACGTCGAAGTAGAGCGTGGCGTCGGGCATCCGGGTGAACGGGGCGTGGACGCCGCGGACGTACTCCATCGGGCGCTTCACCTCGCCGCGCAGCGACTCGCCCTGGTAGGCGATACGGGAGTCCACGTAGCGGTCGGAGACGACGAGTTTCCCCTCGTCGAGCGCGGGGCGGACGACCCGCGAGAGGTGGTCGGCGTGGTCAGCGACGAAGAGGAACAGCTCCGCGAGCGGGTCGGAGTCGTCGTCGCCGATGGAGCGGTTCACGGCGTCGCCGTACCACGAGTCCGTCGGCTCGCAGGTGGTCACGGCGTCGGGGTAGGCGTGGCCGAGCGCCGAGAGCACCGTGCTCTTGCCGGCGCCGTCGATACCTTCGAGCGTGACGAGCATACTCGCGGGTCGCCGCGACGGCACGTAAACGCACGGAACCGCGCCGCCGCACCCGAGCGTCTTTGGGCCGGGCGTCCCACCGCCCGCCCATGCCGGAGCCGCTGGACCTCGCGGACCTCGTGGAACTGCCCGACGTGTACAACCCCGTGCTCGACCCCGCCGGCGAGCGGGTGGCCTTCTACTACGACGAGACGGGCCGCGTCGAACTGTACGTGCAGGAACTCGGCGACGAGCGCGAGCGCCTGAGCGAGGGGAACGTGCCGCGGAACGCCCGCTACCCGCTGGCGTGGAGCCGCGACGGCGAGCGGATATACTTCCACGAGGACGAGGGCGGCGACGAGCAGAACGACATCCACGCGATGACGCTCGACGGCGAGCGGGAGCCCGTGGTCGTCGACGACGGACAGGCCGTGCTTGAGGACGTCGCGCCCGACGGCTCGCTCCTGTTCACGACGACCGCCGAGGGACAGAAGAACCTCTTCCGCTACGAGGACGGCGAGCGGACGCGGCTCACGGACTACGACCGCCCGGTGTGGGGCGCGATATCCGGGCCGGACGGCCGCGTCGCGTACGTCACCAACGAGGCCGAGGACCGCACGAACCGCGACGTGTACGTCTGCGAGCGGGACGGGTCCGACGCCCGGAAGCTCGACGTCGGCGAGACGGGCGGGGAGGCCCACCCCGCCGACTGGACGGGCGACCGCCTGCTCGTGGACGACAACAGCGCCGGGCTCGGCCGCGCCGGCGTCTACGACCTCGGAAGCGGGGAGACGACGTGGTACGGGCCGGGCGAGGCCGAGGAACAGGCCGTCCGGCTGACCGACGACGGCGTCCTCGCGCTCCGCAACCGGGAGTGTGCGGTCGTCCCCGTCCGCTACGACGACCCCGACGGCGCGGGCACCGAGTTCGCCCTGCCCGAGGGAGTGGCCTCGCCGGCCGGCCACGGCACCTCGCGCGTGACGACCGCGGACGGCCGCCTGCTCGTCGCGTTCGGGACGGACACCGACCGGCGCGCGGTCGTCGCCTACGACGCCGCGACCGGCGACAGCGAGGCCGTCGTCGCGGCCGAGTACGGGGACGTCGACCCCGACCGCCTCGCGGACGCCGAGTACGTCACCTTCGAGTCGCACGACGGCACGGAGATAGACGGCCTGCTGTACGACTCCGGCGAGCGTCCCTCGCCCGGCATCGTCAGCGTCCACGGCGGCCCACACGCCCAGACGCTCCGGCGGTTCGCGCCGTTCACGCAGTACCTCGTCTCGCAGGGGTACAGCGTGTTCGCGCCGAACTACCGCGGCTCGACGGGCCGTGGCCGCGAGTTCAAGAACGCCATCCACGGCGACTGGGGCGGCGCCGAACAGGGGGACGTGGCCGAGGCCGGGCGGTGGCTCGCCGACCGCGACTGGGTCGACGCCGACCGCGTGGCCGTCACGGGCGGCTCCTACGGCGGTTACTCCGCGTACTGGCAGCTGACGAACTACGACCTGTGGGCCGCGGGCGTCGCCATCGTCGGCATCACGGACCTGCCGGCGCTGTACGAGGAGTCGATGCCCCACTTCAAGTCCGTCCTCGAACAGCAGCTCGGCGACCCAGAGGCGAACGCCGACCTCTACCGCGAGCGGTCGCCGATAACCCACGCCGACGGCGTCGCGGACCCGCTGTGTATGGTCCACGGCGTGAACGACCCGCGGTGTCCCGTCTCGCAGGCGCGGCGGTTCCGCGACGCGCTCGCGGAGCGCGGCCTGCGCGAGGGGGAGGACGGGGACTTCGAGTACCACGAACTCGGCGAGGAGGGCCACGGCTCGACGGACACCGACCAGCGGCTCCGGCAGTACCGCATCCTCGCGGACTTCCTCGACCGGCGGCTCTGACGGCGTCGCCCGCGGCGGGAAAAGCCTGCCGCGGTATATTGATGTGTGGCCCGCGCCTCGTACGACGCATGAAGGTGCTCGTAACCGGCGGGACGGGATTCGTGGGGTCGTACCTGTGTGACGAACTCGCCCGGCGGGGCCACGAGGTGACCGCGCTGGCGCGCAACCCCCGCGAGGCCGACTTCGACCGCGACGTCGAGACGGTCCGGGGCGACGTGACCGACTACGACGCCATCGAGCCCCACTTCGAGGGGCAGGACGCCGTCGTCCAGCTCGTCGCGCTGTCGCCGCTGTTCAAGCCCGACGGGGGCGACGACGTCCACTTCGACGTCCACCTCGGCGGCACCGAGAACGCCGTCGAGGCCGCCGAGGCCCACGGCGTCGAACGGTTCGTCCAGATGTCGGCGCTCGGCGCGGACCCGGACGGCCCGACGGCGTACATCCGTTCGAAGGGGCAGGCCGAGGACGCGGTCAAGGCGTCCACGATGGACTGGGTGATATTCCGGCCGTCCGTCGTCTTCGGCGACGGCGGCGAGTTCGTCCCGTTCACGCGGAAGCTCGCGACGCCGTACCTGACGCCGCTCCCCGGGAGCGGGAAGACGCGGTTCCAGCCGGTCTTCGTGAAGGAACTCGTGCGGATGCTCGCCGACGGCGTGGAGGGGACCCGAACCGGCCCGCACGCCGACGGCGAGGCCGAAGCGGTCGCGACCGACGGCGGCGAGGACGAGGCCGACGACGGGAACGAGGCGGAAAGCGAGGCCGCGGACGACGGGAACGAGGCCGCGGGCGAGGAAGCGGAAACCGCGGACGACGAAGCCCCCGACGACGCGGTCGACGAGGACCCCCACGTCGGCCGCACCTACGACATCGGCGGCCCCGAGGTTCTGACGCTCGCGCAGGTGGCCGAACTCGCGTGGGCCGCGAAGCGCAAGCCCGTCTCCGTCCTCCCGGTGCCGATGCCGCTCGCCGGTATCGGGCTGTCGCTGCTCGACGCGGTGCCGGGCGCCCCGATGGGGTCGGACCAGTACCGCTCGCTGAAGTTCGACAACACCACGTCGAACAACGGCATCGGCGCGTTCGGCTGGGAGGAGAGCGACCTCACGACGCTCCAGTCGTACCTCGGCGTCCCGGACGAGCGGCTCGAACGGTCGTAACGACCCGTTAAATCCGGCCGCCTCCGGCTGACGGCCGTCGGACGCGGGCCGAAAGCTTATCAAGCGAGCGAGCGCGCGTACCACCCAAGAGAATGAAGCTCGCAATGATCGGCTTCGGGCAGGCCGGCGGGAAAATCCTCGACAGGTTCCTGGAGTACGACCAGCGAACCGGGAGCGAAATCGTCCGCGCGGCCGTCGCCGTCAACAGCGCGAAGGCCGACCTGATGGGCTTGAAGAACATCCCGGAGGAGAACCGCGTCCTCATCGGACAGGCGCGGGTGAAGGGCCACGGCGTCGGCGCCGACAACGAACTCGGCGCGGAGATCGCCGAGGAGGACATCGACGAGGTGCAGGGCGCCATCGACTCGATTCCGGTCCACGAGGTCGACGCGTTCCTCGTCATCGCCGGCCTCGGCGGCGGCACCGGCTCGGGCGGCGCGCCGGTCCTCTCGAAGCACCTCAAGCGCATCTACACCGAACCCGTCTACGGCCTCGGCGTCCTGCCGAGCCAGGACGAGGGCGGCATCTATACGCTCAACGCGGCCCGCTCGTTCCAGACGTTCGTCCGCGAGGTGGACAACCTCATGGTGTTCGACAACGACGCCTGGCGGAAGACGGGCGAGTCCATGGAGGGGGGCTACTCCGAGATAAACGAGGAGATCGTCAAGCGGTTCGGCATCCTGTTCGGGGCCGGCGAGATAGAGCCGGGCGGGGAGGTCGGCGAGTCCGTCGTCGACTCCTCGGAGATAATCAACACGCTGTCGGGCGGCGGCGTCTCGACGGTCGGCTACGCCGCCGAGGAGGTCTCCCGCGAGAAGAAGGGGCTGTTGTCGCGCTTCACCGGCGACGACGACGGCGCCGACGACGGGATGGACGCCGCGAACACGACGAACCGCATCACGTCGCTGGTGCGCAAGGCGGCGCTCGGCCGGCTGACCCTGCCCTGCGAGATCGACGGCGCGGAGCGGGCGCTGCTCGTGATGAGCGGCCCGCCGAAGTACCTGAACCGGAAGGGCATAGAGCGCGGGCGGAAGTGGCTCGAAGAGCAGACCGGCTCGATGGAGGTGCGGGGCGGGGACTACCCCGTCTCGGAGTCCGGGTTCGTGGCGAGCGTCATCCTCCTGTCCGGGGTGACGAACGTCCCGCGCATCAAGGAGCTCCAGCAGGTCGCCATCGAGGCGCAGGACAACATCGACGACATCCGCCAACAGAGCGAAGAGAACTTACATCGGTTGGTCGAAGACGACGAAGATGAGTTGGAGCCGCTGTTCTAAGGCCGTCGTCGCTGCCCTGCTCGTTCTCACCGCGGCCGTCGCCCCCGTGGCGGCGGTGTCCACGTCCAGCGAGGGCGTCCCGCAGGAGGCGCAGGTCGGCGACGAGGTCTCGGCGACCTACACGTTCACCGACCTGTACACCGACTACGAATCGTGGACCCTGCGCGGCGAGACGAACCTCACCGGCGTCACGTGGACCGTTCGCGAACTCGACCAGGCGGGCAACCAGGTGTCCCAGCAGTCGTACGACGGCGGCTCGTTCAACGAGTCAGTCGCCCTCTCCGACGACACCGCCCGCGTCGTCGTCGAGGTGCGCGGCTCCGCCCCCGAGGTGGAGAACTTCACGTACGACCCCGCCGAGGAGTTCGTCCTCGCGGACTTCTCGCTCGTCCGTGACGGCGGCACCCAGCAGTCCATCACGACCTCGCGCGTCCACCACTACACCGAGGCCTCGAACGAGGCCCGTACCGCGATAGAGTCCGCGCAGGCCGCCATCGATAACGCCGGCGGCGACGACGAGGCCGAGGCGACCCTGGAGGACGCCGTCGAGGCGTACAACAACGAGGAGTTCGGCTCCGCGACGACGTTCGCCGAGAACGCCGAACAGCAGGCCCAGCAGGCCGAGAGCACGCAGAGCCGGAACCAGCTGATACTGTACGGCGTCGCGGCGCTGCTCGTCGTCGCCGTCCTCGTCGGCGCCGTCCTCTACTGGCGCTCGCGCGGCGACAGCTACGACAAGCTCGGGTAGATGCGCGTCCTCGTCCCGTTCGGGGCGCGCGACCCGAAGCGCCGTCTCGCACCCGTTCTCGACGCCGACGAGCGGCGCGCGTTCGCCGACGCGATGCTCGCGGACGTGCTCGACGCGCTCGCCGACCACGACCCGGTCGTGCTCGCGGACGCGTCCGTCGAGGCCGACGCCCCGGTCGTCGTCGACGAGCGGCCGCTCGGCGAGGCCGTCAACGCCGAACTCGCGGCGTCCGCCCCGACCGCGGTGGTCATGGCGGACCTGCCGCTGCTCACTCGTAGGGCCGTCGAGCGGCTGTTCGCGCCCGATGCCGACGTGACGCTCGCGCCCGGCCTCGGCGGCGGGACGAACGCCCTCGTCGCCCGCGACCCCGACTTCCGGACGGACTACCACGGCGCCTCGGTCCGCGACCACCGGCGGGCCGCCCGGGCGCTCGGCGCCTCGGTCGCGACGGTCGATTCCTTCCGGCTCGCCGTGGACGCCGACGAGCCGAGCGACCTCGCCGAGGTCCTGCTTCACGGGGAGGGCGCGGCGGCCGACTGGCTCCGCGACCACGGTGGCCGCGTCGAGACGACCGACGGCCGGGTGCGGTTCGCGCGGGAGGAACCGGCCACAGGTACATAGGGAGTAATCGTTTAGTTACTCCCCCGCGTACTGTAGACTGCGCGAGTCCCGCTCGCGCGGGACGCGCCGGTCCGGAATTGCCGGTCGAGGGCACCCTGACTGTCACTGGCCCGGCGCGTCCCTTCCTCACCACGCCGAACCGTTACCCGTGGGTTTTTGCGCGCCCGGACGAACCTGACGCCGTGATTCCCGGGACGGACGAGTACGGAGTCGAGGTCGCCGTCGGCGACGCCGACGTCGATGCCCTGCTCGCGGTCGGTCCCGACGACGTCGAGGCGGCCGACGCGCTCACGTTCGCGCGCAACGTCTTCGTCCCCCTGACGACGGCGTGCCGCTACACCTGCACCTACTGCACCTACTACGACCCGCCGGGCGCGGCCTCGCTCATGTCCCCCGAGGAGGTCCGCGAGGTGTGCGAGCGGGGCGCCGACGCCGGCTGTACGGAGGCGCTGTTCACCTTCGGCGACGACCCCGACGACCGCTACACGGAGATACACGCACAGCTGGACGAGTGGGGGTACGACTCGATACACGCCTATCTCCGACGCGCCTGCGAGATAGCCCTCGACGCCGGCCTCCTTCCCCACGCCAACCCCGGCGACCAGACGCGCGACCAGATGGAACTCGTCGCCGACCTGAACGCCTCGATGGGGACGATGCTGGAGACGACCGCCGAGGTGCGGGCCCACGGCGGCCCGCGCGCGAAGTCGCCGGGCCAGCGGCTGCGGACCATCGAGACGGCTGGGGAACTCTCCGTCCCGTTCACGACCGGCATCCTCGTCGGCATCGGGGAGGACCGGCGGGACCGCGCCGAGAGCCTGCTCGCCATCGCCGACCTCCACGAGCGACACGGCCACGTCCAGGAGGTCATCGTCCAGCCGGTCAGCCCGAACGAGCGGTGGACGGACCCCGGTCCGGCGCTCGACATCATGCGCGAGACCACCGCGATGGCGCGGCACGCGCTCCCCGAGGAGGTGAGCGTCCAGTCGCCCCCGAACCTCGCGCCCGTGCGCGACCTGCTCGACTGCGGCGTGGACGACCTCGGCGGCGTCTCGCCCGTGACGGACGACCACGTCAACCCCGACTACGCGTGGCCCGAGCTCCGCGAACTGGAGGCCATCGCCGCGGACGCCGGGGTCCCCTTGCACGAGCGGCTCCCCGTCTACCAGCGCTTCCTCGACGAGCCGGGGTGGGTCTCCGAGCGCGTCCGCGCCGAACTCGCGGCCGACACCGCTGCCGGGGCGCGCTACCGGGCCGTCCTCGACTAGTCGCCGCCGGCCTCGGCCTCGTGCGCGGCGATGCGCGCGACGAACTCCGGCGGGAGGGACTCCACGTCCCCGACCTGCACCGCCCAGAGGTTCGCGTACAGCCCCCCGGCCGCGAGCAGTTCCTCGTGGCCGCCGCGCTCGACTATCTCCCCGTCGTCCAGCACGAGCACGCGGTCGGCCCGCCGCACCGTCGAGAGCCGGTGGGCGATGACGAACGTGGTGCGCCCCTCGATGAGCCCGGCGAGCGACCGCTGTATCAGTAGCTCCGTCTCGTTGTCGACGTGGCTCGTCGCCTCGTCGAGGACGAGTATCGGGGGGTCCTTCAGCACGACGCGGGCGATGGCGAGCCGCTGGCGCTGGCCGCCGGAGAGCTTGACGCCCCGCTGGCCGACCTCGGTGTCGTAGCCGTCGGGGAGCCGCTCGATGAACTCGTGGGCGGCGGCGGCGCGCGCCGCGGCCTCCACCTCCGCGTCCGTGGCCGCCGCGCCGTAGGCGATGTTCTCGCGGACGGTGCCCGAGAAGAGGAACGGTTCCTGCGAGACGTAGCCGACCGCCCCGCGGAGGCTCGCGAGCGTGTACTCGCGGGCGTCGCGGCCGTCCACGCGCACGACCCCCTCGTCGGGGTCGTAGAGCCGGAGCAGGAGCTTCGCAAGCGTCGACTTCCCGGAGCCGGTCGGCCCGACGAGGCCGACCGTCTCGCCCGGCTCCGCGACGAACGACACGTCCCGGACGACCGGGTGCGGCTCGTCGTCCCCCTCGCCCTCGGGGCGCGGGTAGGCGAACGAGACGCCGTCGAACTCGACGCGGCCCGCGGGGGCCGCGAGCGCCACCGCGTCGGCCCGCTCCCCGACGCTGACGGGGTAGTCGACGAGCGCGAACACGCGCACGGCGGAGGCCTTGACGTCCTCGTAGTTGTTGAGCAGGACGCCGGCCTGCGTCATCGGCGCGGTGAACTGCCGGGTGTAGTCGAGGAAGACGACGAGCGTCCCGACGGTGAGCGCGCCCGCGAAGGGGCCGACCCGCCCCGTCACGACCCACAGCCCCCCGACGAGCAGGACGAGCGCGAACCCCAGCCCCGTGACGAGCGAGAGGCTCGGCCCGAACCGGACGTTGAGCGCGGCGGCGGCGTAGCGCGCGGCCGCGTGTTCCCGGGAGGCGTCGGCGACGCGCTCGGCCTCGAACGGCTCCGTCGTGAACGACTTCACCACCTCGATGCCCGAGAGGTTGTTCTCGATGCGGCCCGAGAGCCGGCCGAAGCTCCCCCGCGACTCGCGGTACAGCGGGCGTATCTCCCGCACGAACAGGTAGCTCACGACGACGAGGACGGGCGCGGGCACCAGCGCGACGAGCGCGAGGCCGGGGTCGAGCGACCACATGACGAGGCCCGTCCCGACCAGCTGGACGACGATGGAGAGCGTCCGCCCGAGCCAGCCGTCGAGGAAGCGGTTGAGCTGGTTCACGTCGCTCCCGACGACGCTCGACAGCTCCCCCGTCTGGCGCTCGGTGAAGAAGTCCATCCCGAGCCGCTGGAGGCGGTCGTACGCGTCGGTACGAACGTCGTGTTGGACGCGCTCGGCGAACGCGGTCCACCCCCAACTGCCCGCCCACGTCAGCACCGCGCCGACGAGGGCCGCGCCCGCGACGAGCGCGACGGAGAAGACGAGCCTGTCCGCGTCCGTCGCCGGAACGACCCCGTCGGGGACGAGCGGGAGCGCGTAGGGGCGCGACCCGAGGAAGAGCGCGTCGATGGTGACGCCGAGGACGAACGCGGGGACGAGCGCGAACAGCGGCGACAGCGTGTTCGCCGCCAGCGCGACGGCTACGGGGAACGGGTAGCGGCGGCCGTACGCGACGAGGAGGCGACGCATCGGTCGGCGGACCGCGGCCCGCTCCGCGGCCATCAGCCCCGATTCGTCGTCGGAGCCGCGGGACATGCCGATGTGGAGCAGGACGATAACCGGAGGTAAGCGCGACGGCGTATATGACGTTGCCGGGCGCGCTGGGGCCGCTCCGGGCGGCTCAGTCGTCCGCGCTGGCGGCGTCCGCGCGGCCGGCGCGCTCGCCCGGCGACAGGAGCGGGGTGCCGTCGGCGCGCGGGCCGAGCGTCGGGCCGTGCGGGCCGTCGCCCCGGAGGACGCGCCGCCGCTCGTAGTCCGTCGAGCGCTCGACGGGGACGCGCCCGACGGCGCGTATCATCTCGGCGTAGTCGTCGAACGAGCGGAACTCGCCGTGGCCGCCGCCCGCGCGCTTCGTTATCTCCTCGGAGAGGATGGTGCCCATGAAGTCGTCCGCGCCGCAGGAGAGCATCTTCAGGCCGCCCGCGTCGCCGTACTTCACCCACGACGACTGGACGTGCTCGACGTTGTCGAGGAACAGCCTGGAGACGGCGATCATCAGTTCGTCCTCGGCGGGGGACGCGCCCCCGTCCACGATACCCCGCTCGTACAGCGGCGTCGTCTCGTGGACGAAGGAGAGCGGGACGAACTCGGTGATGTTCCCCGTGCGGTCCTGCAGGTCGCGCACGCGCTTCAGGTGGAGCGCCCGGTGCGCCTCGTTCTCGACGTGGCCGTACATCATCGTCGCCGTCATCGGCAGGCCGACGCCCGCGGCGGCCTCCATCGCGTCGAGCCACGCCCGCGTGTCCATCTTCCCCGGACAGATGACCTCGCGCACCTCGTCCACCAGTATCTCCGCGGCGGTGCCGGGGACGGAGGCGAGGCCGGCGTCCTTCAGCCGCCCGTACGCCTCGTCGTAGTCCCAGTCCGTGCCGCGGACGGCGTGGTACGCCTCCTCCGGCGTCATCGAGTGGAGGTGCGCGCCGTCGCGGCTCATCGCCCGCATCTGCTCGACGTAGGTGCCGGGGTCGGTGTCGTACCGCTCGGGCGGCTTGTAGTTCACCGCGCTCGCGGCGTCGTCGTAGCCGCGGAGTATCTCGTGGTGCTCGTCGTCCAGCGCGAACGCCGGGTGGAGGCCCGACACCGACGTGACCTCGTAGATACCCCGGTCGAGCGCGTCGCGGACGATAGCGCGCGACTCCGCTGGCGTCTTGGTGAAGCCGGGGTGGTCGACCCCCGAGTCGCGCTCGAAGTTCGCGGCGGTGTCCTTGAAGTTGCAGAACAGACAGCCGGTGTTGCAGGCCGTCGTGACGTTGTTGTTGAGGTTGGCGACGAACGTAACCTCCTCGCCGACGACCTCGGCGCGTCGGCGGTCCGCGGCTTCGAGGACGAGTTCCTTGCGGCGCTCGTCGATGCCCTCGGTCGCCGTGCCCGTGGTGAACAGTTCGACGGCGTCGTCGACCGTCAGGCGGTCGCCGTCGCGCGCCGTCGCCAGCGCGTTCTCGAACGACTGCCCCGTGACGGGGACGTGTTCGAAGCCGAACTCGTCGTCGCCTTGCACGCTTCCGGCTGAACGTTCCGCGAATATGAACGTGCCGGGTAGCGGAGACGCGGCCCGGCCAACGCTCAAGCCGTCCCGGCCCCTCGTACCGCTATGCTCGGCTGTGACACGCCCGGCCAGTCGCTCGTCGTGATGCTCGTCGCCGGCCTCCTCGCGGGCGGCGCGGGCCTCGCGGCGGGGCTCGGCCCGGTCGCCGTCGCCCTGCTCGCGGGCGCGCTCGCGCTCGTCGGCGAGGTGGGGGCCCACGTCGTCCGCGGCGACCCGCAGTGGCGCGCCGCCGTCGCGTCGCTCCGCTGACCGGGGACCGGGAACCGGGAGGCCTACCCGTCCGCGCGACCGACCGCCGGTATGAGCGACATCGACGTGGAGGTGGTCGAGGACCTCTCGCCCGCCGTGGACGCCCCGGAGTACGTGCTGTACGGCGGGAAGGGCGGCGTCGGCAAGACGACGATGGCGGCCGCGACGGCGCTGGCCTCCGCCCGCGACGGCACCGCGACCCTCGCCGTCTCGACGGACCCGGCCCACTCGCTGTCGGACGCGCTCGGCCGCGAGGTGCCCGCGACGCCCGCGCGCATCGACGACGAGGTGCCGCTGTACGGCGCGGAGATAGACCCCGAGAACCTCGACGGCGGGCCGTTCGGCGCGGCCGACGGCGCGGGTGCCGGCGCGATGGGCGGCCTCGGGGGCCTGCTCGGCGGCGACGGGATGGGCGCGGGGTCGATGCCCGGCGCGGACGAGGCGGCGGCGATGCAGTTGCTCCTCCGCTACATGGACGACGAGCGGTTCGACCGCGTCGTCGTGGACACCGCGCCGACGGGCCACACCCTGCGGCTGCTCGAACTCCCCGACGTGATGGACTCGATGGTCGGGAAACTGCTCTCGCTGCGCGAGCGGATGTCGGGGATGATGGGCTCCATCGGCGGCCTGTTCGGCGGGAACGGCCCAGACGAGGAGCAGATGGAGCAGGGCGTCGAGGACCTGCGCGAGCTGTCGGCGCGCGTCGAGCGCCTCCGGGCGGTGCTCACCGACCCGGCCCGCACCGACTTCCGGGTCGTGCTCGTCCCCGAGGCGATGAGCGTGAGCGAGTCGAAGCGGCTGGTCGCGCGGCTGGACGAGTTCTCGATTCCGGTCGGCACCGTCGTCGTGAACCGGGTGATGCAGCCGCTCGCGGAGGTGGCCGACGTCGACCCCGACTGGTTCGTCGCGCCGGACCTCGCGGACTGCGAGTTCTGTGCGCGCCGGTGGGAGGTCCAGCGCGGCGCGCTCGCGGACGCCCAGGAGCTCTTCCGGGGACACGCCGTCAAGCGCGTGCCGCTGTTCGCCGACGAGGTGCGCGGCGAGGAGGCGCTGCGCGTCGTCGCGGCCTGTCTGGACTAGTCGCGCCGGCCGACGACGCGCGCCACGGAGCGGCCGAGGCCGACCACGAGGACGGCGACGACCAGCGGCGGGAGCGCGGCCACCGGGTCGCCCGTGCCGACGAAGTTCCCGACGGCGAACCCGACCAGCACGACGGCTATCAGCAGGTGTGCGCCGAGGACGAGGCCCTGAACCCGGTCCATCTCAGAGCCGGCCCGCCAGCCCGAGCAGGCGGTCGCGCAGGCGGTCGGGGACGAACCGGCCGTACAGCACGGCCTTGGCGAACCCGCCGACGACGTAGCGCGGGTCCGGGTCCGTCGAGACGCCCGCCTCCAGTATCGTGTTCGCCACCTCCTCGGGCGTCGAGGCGAACGGCGACGAGTCCCCGGAGACGAGGGAGGCGTCCTCCTGTGCCTCGTAGAGCCAGTCGTACGCGTCGGTCCGGCGCAGGCCCTTCATTTCGGACTCCGCGCGCTCGCGGAAGTTCGTCTCCACCGGCCCCGGCTCGACGAGCGCCACGTCGATACCGAAGCGCGCCACCTCGTTCCTGAGCGCGTCGGAGTACCCCTCCAGCGCGAACTTCGAGGCGGAGTAGGCGCTCATCCCCGGCGGCGCGAGCCGGCCGGCCACGGAGGAGACGTTCACGATAGTCCCCTCCTCGCGGGCGCGCATGTGCGGGAGAACGGCCCGGACGAGGCGGTGTGGCCCGACGACGTTCACGTCGAGTTGCCGCTCGAACAGGTCCGCGGGCACGTCCTCGGCGGGGCCGTGCTGGCCGTAGCCCGCGTTGTTGACGAGACAGTCCACGCGGCCGTGCTCCTCGACGATGCGGTCGACGACGGCCTCGACCTGCTCGCCGTCGGTCACGTCGAGTTCGGCCGTCTCACAGCCCGCCTCGGCGAGGTCGCCCACGTCGTCGGTGTCGCGCGCGGTGGCGTAGACGGTCCACTCCTCCTCGTTGAAGGCCCGCGCCGTCGCCCGGCCGATGCCGGACGACGCGCCGGTGACGAGGATCGTACGTTCCATACGGGGTGCGTCGCCCGCCCCGGAGTTATGCGTTCCCGTCGCGAACGGCGCGCTTCGCCTCGTCGGCGTACGCGTCCGCCAGCCGCGTCGGCTCGGGGAGCTTGTAGTCGCCGCCGCACGCGGCCACGAGGTCCACGGCCGTCCCGGCCGAGACGCGGTGACCCGGCGAGACGTAGAGGGGGTTGACGCGCGTCGAGTTCGGGTACTGTCGGCTCTGGTAGGCGTAGCCCACCACGGTTCCCGCGGGCGCGGTCATCGAGGCGTCGGCCTCGACGGCGACGCGCTCCCCCTCGGCCAGCGCGTCCACGGGCCGGCGGGGCTCGCCGCACAGCAGGCTCTTCGCGACGCCGACGCTCGGCGCGTCGAGTATCACGCCGACGTGTGTGGCCAGTCCCGCCTCCCGGTAGTGGATGCGGCCCGACCCGTCCAACACGTAGAGGTCCGGCTCCGCGTCGAGCGTGTCGAGCGCGGCGAGTATCGGCCCGCCCTCGCGGAACGCGAGCAGTCCGGGCACGTACGGTATCGAGAGGTCCGTCACCGCGTAGGTGCGCTCGACCACCTCGCCGCCGCGGACGAGGACGACGGCCGAGACGGCGCGGTCCGGGTCGGAGAGGAACGCCTGGTCCACGCCCGCGACGAGCGCCTCGCCCGACGCGACGTCGGCCGGGGTCGGACAGTCGTCGTCCGTGAACCGCGCGGCGTCGGCGATGTCGCGCTGGAGCGCCTCCATCTCGGCCCGCGAGAGCGCGGGGTCGGGCCGGAACGCCATCAGAAGCGCCGGCGGCCGCCGGGACCGCCGCCGCCGCCCATCCCGCCGCCGCCACCGCCGCCGAACCGGAGCTGGCCCGGGACGCTCACGCGGTCCTTGAGGTAGGCGCCGTACGCGAGGCCGAGCACCAGCCCGGTGAGGTGTGCGAAGTGGGCGGTGTTGTCGAGCGCGTTCGTCGGGCCGAACGCGCCGAAGACCGACAGCGCGGCGTAGCCGATGGTCAGAAGCCAGATGGGAACCGGGAGCACGAAGTAGAGGTACACCTTCAGCCCCGGATTGAGGACGGTGAGAATCGCGAGTATCGCCATGATGGCCCCGCTCGCGCCGAGAACGGCCGTCGGGGAACCCAGATAGAGGCCCAGCCCCACCTGTGCGAGCCCCGCGAGCGCGCCCGTGACGAGGAACATGACCGCGAACCGCCGCGAGCCGAGGTAGCGCTCGACCACCGGGCCGAAGAAGAACAGCACGATGGCGTTGCCGAACAGGTGGCCGATGCCGCCGTGGGAGAACACCGAGGTGACCCACGTCCACACCGCCAGCGGCTGTCGCGACGACAGCGTGAACAGGTCGCTCCACAGCGCGCCGCCGACCGGCTGTCCCGTGAGCGGGAACAGCAGGAACTGGAGCGCGAAGAAGACGACCATCACGCCGAGGAAGGTGTACGCGACCGAGCCCCGGAAGTAGCTCAGCGGGCCGCCCGTGCCGGTCAGCCCGTCGAGGACGGACGACGAGGAGCCGCCGCCGTCGTTGACGGAGTCGTCGAAGCCGGAGTCGAAGACCCCCTGCGGGTCGTTCCACTCGTTCATCCCCGGACAGTCGTGGTTCTCGGGGAGGCGGTGCTCGGCACAGTAGTCCCCGCTGCACCGCCGACAGCTGTACGGCAGGTCCACGTCCCGGCCGCACACCTCACACGTCGCCATTGCACCGCGGTAGGCGGGTCGCCCGCAAAGGGGTTTGGGTAGTGCCCGCTCAGTCGCTCGGCTGGGCGCCGTCGCCGTCGCCGAACGCGCCGCGCATCGTCACCACCAGCCGGCGGAAGAGCCGCTGGAGCGCGCCCCACCGCGAGACGAACAGCGCGATGCCGATGAGCATGTAGAGGACGGTGTAGCCGTGGAGCAGGTCGATGCTGCTGAACGGGATGGGGGCGCCGCCGACGGCGACGTCCCGGATGATGGCGAACTCGATGCCCACCTGCGAGGCGAACAGCACGAGCAACAGCACCGCCTCGCGGATGCTGATGTTGAAGTTCACGAGCACCGCCAGCGCGAAGAACGACTGCGCGGCGGTGATCCATATCTCGGCGGCCTGTTTCGCGTCGAACGGGAGCGCGCCGTACGTCCCCAGCCCGATGGAGTAGACGACGACGAGCGTCCCGATGAGCAGCGTCCACTGGTTCAGCTTCGAGGAGATGAGCGCGTTGAAGCCGGCCGTCGAGCGCGCCTTGTTGACGAGGTAGGCGACGACGATGAGCTCCGGCGACTCGGAGGCGAGGGGCGCGATCCACTGTATCATGAAGAACGAGGGGATGCCGAAGTCCTCGCCGAGCACCTCAAGCCCGTGGGCGAACGGCTCGACGGCGGTGAATATCATCGCGCCGGAGTAGGCGAACAGCGCCAGCACGATAGGGACGCGGACGCTCCGCGCCTTCGCCTGGAAGTAGGCGGGGACGCCGACCTGCTCCTCGTGTTCCTCCACGTCGCCCTTCAGGATGACGGCGATGTAGAGGACGTAGAGGCCGACGAGCACGCCCATATCGACGATGTCGATGCCGCCCCCGACGGGGACGAGGAAGGCCCACATCGTCGCGAGGAAGAGGAAGGCTATCTCGGTGGAGATGTCCGGGTCGAGGTTGACCCGGGAGGCGAGGAATCCGTCGCGCTTCTCGACGGCCTCGTCCGCGCCGCTGCCGGCCCGATAGACGGTGAACAGCGCGATGCCGGACCAGCCGAGGCCGATGAGGATGCGGTTCGCGCCGGTCATGTTGGCGACCGCGAGGTTCGCGGCCTCCATGCCGCGCTCGGTGCCGGCGAACTGCCCGGCGTTGAACGCGTACAGCGCGTCCACGGCGTACTCGGGCGCGACCGCGAGGACGGCCAGCACGGCGATGGCGAACGCGCGCGGCACGTCCTTCTCCGCGGTTTCCGCGCCCCAGGCGAGGAGGAAGGACGCGCCGAGGACGGCGACGCCGGCGACGGTGACCACGGTCGTGGTGGTGTACCCCTCGGCCGCGCCGGTGAGGTCGGAGACGACCCACGGCATCGTGAGGAGGACGGCGAAGGCCACCGCGGCGAGCGGATGACGGAGACGGTCGAGAACGGCCATTACCCCAAGCGGGGTGAGGGATTCACGTAACTCCTTTGTTCCCGATGCCGCGACCGGCCGCTTTATCGACCGAGGGCCACTGCCCCGCGTATGCAGGTGTTCGGACTGGTCGGCAACCCCGTCGGTCACTCGCTGTCGCCGCCGATGCACGAGGCCGCCTACGACGCGCTCGGCATCGACGGCCGCTACGTCACCTTCGAGCCGGCGGAGGGAACCCTCGCCCGCGCGTTCGACGGCGCCGACGCGCTCGGTATCGCCGGGCTCAACGTCACCATCCCGTTCAAGCGGCGGGCGCTGGAGCTGACGGAGCCGGCCCCGCTCGCGGCGCGTATCGGGGCCGTGAACACCGTCGATTTCTCCGGCGAGACGCCGACGGGCCACAACACCGACGCGGCCGGCGCCGTCCGGGCGCTGCGCCGCCACGACGTGGCGCTCTCGGGGGAGGCGGTCGTCGTCGGCGCGGGCGGCGCGGGCCGGGCCGTCGCCTTCGGCCTCGCGGACGAGGGGATGCGCGTCGGTATCGCGAACCGAACCGTCCCGCGCGCGGAGGAACTCGCGGCCGAGGTCCCGAACGCGAGCGGCCACGGCCTCGACGCGCTCCCCGACCTGCTCCGGGAGGCGGACGTGCTCGTCAACTGCACCAGCGTCGGGATGGAGGACGACGAGACGCCCGTGCCCGCCGAGGCGCTCCACGACGACCTCGCGGTGCTCGACGCCGTCTACTCGCCGCTCGACACGCGGCTGCTCCGCGAGGCGCGCGCGGCCGGCGCGACGACCGTGGACGGCGCGTGGATGCTGCTGTATCAGGGGGTGGAGGCGTTCGAACTGTGGACCGGGCGCGAGGCACCCGTGGCGGCGATGAATACAGCGCTGCGGGACCGAGTTTAAGAGGGGGGCGCGACTACCGGACCGCTATGGGACTGCTGGATACGCTGAAATCGGTACTCGGCATCGGGTCGAGTAGGGACGAGGAGCCGGACGCGTCGAACGAACGCGCCGTGAAGGAGCCGGCCGCGGCCGGCACCGACGCGAGCGGGTCGACCGCCTCCGTGACCGAGGAGCCGCCGGAGACGCCCGGCGACGACGAGGTGGCCGAGGCGGCCGAGCCCGCGGAGGCCGCCGGCCCGAGTTCGCAGGTCTCGGAGCCGCTCGACGACGAGGACGACGAGGACGAGCAGGAGGACGCCGAGGCCGCGGCCCACAAGGAGGGCTCGGCGTCGGTGACGGAGGAGCCGCCGGCCGACGACGAGGCGGCCGAACCCGCCGAAGCCGCGGGCGACGTGACCGACCACGCCGGCACGGACCACGAGGCGGCCGAACCCGCGGAGGCCGCCGGCCCCGTCCCGGAGGAGCCGGAGGACGGCCACCGGCACGTCGAGTCCGTCAGCGGCATCGGCCCCGCCTACGCCAAGCGGCTCGCGGACGCGGGCGTCGAGTCCGTCGTCCAGCTGGTCGAGGCCGACGCCGACGCCCTCGCCGACGAGACGGGCATCTCCGCGAAGCGCCTCCGGCGCTGGCAGGAGCGCGCGGAGGAGTAGAACCGAAACGGCGTTACCGGCCCGCGTTCTTCTCCGGGTATGCCGCGGGTCGTCACCGACCGTGCCGCCTTCCGCGAGACAGCGGCCGCCGCGCCCGACGGCGCGCGCGTCCCCGTCGAGGTGCGCGTCGCCGTCGACGACCCGTTCGACGCCTACCGTCGCGCCCGCGGCGACACGGGCGTCTTCTACGAGACCACCGGCGGACAGAACGGATGGGGCTACTTCGCTACGGACCCCGAGTGCCTCGCGAGCGTCGAGGAGGGGGTTTTCGACGCCCTGCGCGACCTCCTCGCCGACGAGTCGCTCGCGCGCGGCGACTGCGACGTTCCGTACCCGTGCGGCGCGTTCGGCTGGCTCTCCTACGACGCCGTGCGCGAACTCGAAACGCTCCCCGACGACGCCGTGCGCGACCGCGACCTGCCCCGCCTCCAGTTCGGCGTCTTCCCCACCGTCGCGGCGTGGGAGGCCGCGGACGCCCGCGAGGGCGAGGTCACCCTGCGCGTCTGCTCGTGTCCGCGCGTGACGGACCCCGAGGCCGACTACGAGGCGGCCCGCGAGGCCGCGCTCGCGCTCGCCCGCGACGCCGCGGAGGGAACGCCCGCCCCCGTCGAACCCCGCGTGCGCGCCGAGGAAGTACGCTTCTCCGGCGACTGCACCCGCGCCGAGTTCGCGGAGCGGGTCCGCCGCGTCAAGCGATACGTCCGCGACGGCGACACCTTCCAGACGAACGTGAGCCAGCGGCTGGTCGCGCCCGCCGCGGTCCACCCGGTCGAGGCCTACGACGCGCTCCGCGAGGTGAACCCCGCGCCCTACTCCGGCCTCGTCGAGTTCCCCGGCGTCGACCTCGTGAGCGCGTCGCCGGAACTCCTGCTCGACGCGAACCCCGAGGGCCGCCTGCTGACCGAACCCATCGCCGGCACGCGACCGCGGGGTGGCGACCCCGACGAGGACGCCGCGCTGGAGCGCGAACTGACCGGCGACGAGAAGGAGCGCGCGGAACACGCGATGCTGGTCGACCTCGAACGCAACGACCTCGGGAAGGTGTCGCGGTTCGGGAGCGTCGAGGTGTCGGAGTACCGCCGGGTCGACCGCTACTCCGAGGTGATGCACCTCGTCTCGCTCGTCGAGGGCGACCTGCGCGGCGACCACGACACCGTGGACGCGATAGCCGCGACGTTCCCCGGCGGCACCATCACCGGGGCGCCCAAACCCCGGACGATGGAGATAATCGACGAGGTGGAGGCCACCCGCCGGGGACCGTACACCGGGTCGATGTTCGCGCTCGGGTTCGACGGCCGCGCGACCCTCAACATCGTTATCCGCACGCTCGTCCGGTACGGCGACGAGTACGGCCTCCGGGTCGGCGCGGGCGTCGTCCACGACTCCGACCCCGACGCCGAGTACGAGGAGACGCTCGACAAGGGCCGTGCGCTCGTCACCGCGTTGGACGCCGCGCTCGACCGCACCCGCCTCTCCGTGGAGGGCGACGGTGACTGAGGCGACCGTCCTCGTCGTGGACAACTACGACTCGTTCGTCTACAACCTCGTCCAGTACGTCGGCGAGGCGCTCGTCGACCTCGGCCACACCCACGACGAGGCGCGCGAGGCGCTCGTCGTCCGCCGGAACGACGCCCTCACCGTCGGCGATATCGAACGCATGGCCCCCGACGCCGTCGTCGTCTCGCCCGGCCCGGGGACGCCCGAGTCCGCGGGCGTCTGTGTTCCCCTGTTCCGCGAGACGTCGTACCCGACGCTCGGGGTGTGTCTCGGCCACCAGGCGCTGTGTGCCGCGAACGGCGCGCCAGTCGGCCACGCACCCGACGTGGTCCACGGGAAGCCCTCGGTCGTGACCCACGACGGCGCGGGCGTGTTCCGCGACCTGCCGGACGCGCTCTCCGTCGGGCGCTACCACTCGCTGTCGGTCGAGCGCGGCGACCTCCCCGACGCGCTCGCGGAGACGGCGCGCACGGAGGACGAGCGTGGGGTCGTGATGGGCGTCCGCCACGCCGAGAAACCCCACGAGGGCGTACAGTTCCACCCGGAGTCGATTCTCACCGAACACGGCAGGCGGATGGTGCGGACGTTCGTCGGCGACGCGCTCTAGCGCGCGACCTCGACGGCGACCTCGTTGCGCCGCAGGAACGGGAGCGTCCACGGCGCGTCGTAGCCCATGTAGAACGGCTCGTCCGTCGTCTCGACGTCGGCGCTCGACAACGTCTCCAGCAGGCGCTCCGTCTCGCGACCGACGCGCTCGGCCGTCGCGCGCCACGAGAACCGCCGCACTGCGAGCGTCCGCTCGGGGACGACCACGAGGCTCACGGACTCGTCGAGCGGCTGGGGCGCGGACTCGAGGTCGTACTCGGCGGGGAGGTAGAAGGCCATCCGGACGCCGTCGCCGTCGCGGCCGCGCTCGACGGGGGCAGTCATCGACACGTCGGTGCCGGGGCCGACCTCGACGGGGGCCGTCATCGACACCTCCGTCCCCCGGTCGGTGGCGACGGGCGCGGTCATCGAGATGCCCGCGTCCCCGGCGTTGTGCCCGTCGATGTAGCGGAACAGGCGGCCGAACGCCTCCCGCTGGCTGTCCGCGACCGTCTCTACCAGCACCGTCGCCGGGTAGCGGCGCAGTTCCGCGTCGCCGACGCGTGCGACGACGGTGTACGGCACCTGCTCCGTCGTGTACCGCTGATAGAGGCTCCATCCGCCCGCGACCGCCACCGCGCCGCCGACGAGGCCGGCCAGCGCGGTCGATGCTCGGACCATAGCTCCCCCTACGGCGGCCGGGAGCATAACCGCGCGCTCCGAGCGACAGGACGAAACCCTCCGCGCGCGAAGCCGCGGCCATGCAGTACCACGTCGACGGCTCGCTCGTCCCCGCGGCCGAGGCGACGGTCAGCGTCGAGGACCGCGGCTTCCGCTACGGCGACGCCGCCTTCGAGACGTGTCGCGCCTACGGCGGCGAGGTGTTCGCGTGGGACCGCCACGCCGCGCGCCTCGAACGCACCTGCGAGACGCTCGGGATGCCCGACGCGGTCCCCGACGACCTCCCGGTCCGCGTCGCGGACACCCTCGACGCCAACGACCTCCGCGACGCCTACGTCCGGGTGTCCGTCACCCGCGGCGTCCAGCCCGGCAAGCTCACCCCCGACGCCGAGACGGACCCGACCGTCGTCGTGACGACGAAGCCACTGCCCCGCGGCGGCGTGGACGGCGAGCGCGTCTGGGACGGGGGCGCCACGGTCCAGACGGTGAAGACCCGCCGCACGCCGTCGAACGCCGTCCCCGCGGACGCGAAGACCCACAACTACCTCAACGGCATCATGGCGCGGCTGGAACTCCGCCGGGTGTCGAACGAGGGGTACAGCCCCGACGAGGCCCTGTTGCGCGACCAGTCGGGCGCGCTCGCGGAGGGGACGACGAGCAACGTCTTCTTCGTCGACGACGGTGCCCTCCATACCCCAGCGGCGGGCGAACTGCTCCCCGGCATCACCCGCGAACTCGTCTTAGCCCTCGCCCGCGAGGAGTCGTTCCCCGTCGAGACGGGCACCTACGACGTGGACGACCTGCGGAGCGCGGACGAGGCGTTCCTCACGAACACGACGTGGGAGGTCCGGCCCATCGAGCAGGCGGACGGGATACGGGTCGGCAGCGGGCCGATAACGGCGCTGTGCCAGCGGCTCTACGACGAACTGGTCGAGGAGCGCTGTTACTGAAACGCCGCCAGCACGCCCGCGCCGTCGGTGCCAGCGCCGTTCGGCGCCGCGATGTCGGGCAGCGTCGCGCGCTCGGGGTGGGGCATCAAGACGGCGACGTGGTCGCGCTCGCCGAGCACGCCCGCGACGTTCCCCTTCGAGCCGTTGGGGTTCGCCGCTTCCGTGACCGCGCCCGCCGCATCGCAGTACCGGAACAGCACCCGGTCCTCGGATTCGAGGTCGGCGAGCGCGTCGTCGGTGATTTCGAAGCGCCCCTCGCCGTGCGCGATGGGGAGCGAGAGCACCTCGCCCTCGTCGAACGCGCGGGTGAAGGGGGTGTCCGCGTTCTCGACGCGCAGGTGGACGTGTTCGCACTGGAAGCGCGCCGAGCGGTTGGTGGTGAACGCGCCGGGGGTCAGCCCCGACTCGGAGCCGATCTGCGCGCCGTTGCAGACGCCGAGGACGGGGACGCCGTCGTCGGCCGCGGCGCGGACCTCCTCCATCACGGGCGAGCGCGCGGCCATCGCGCCGGCCCGGAGGTAGTCGCCGTAGGAGAAGCCGCCGGGGACGACGACGCCGTCGGTATCGCTCGGAAGGCCGTCCTCGTGCCAGACGATGTCGGCGTCGACGCCGAGGTGGTCGAGCGCCGCGAGCGCGTCGCGGTCGCAGTTCGACCCGCCGAACCGGACGACGGCGACGGTCATTCGGCCTCGGCCACCGCGACCTCGTAGTCGTGGATGGTCGGGTTCGCGAGCAGTCGTTCGGCCATCTCGCCCGCGCGGTCGCGGGCGGCGTCGGCGTCCGCGGCGTCGAGGTCTATCTCGAAGCGGTCGGCGCTCCGGAGGTCGGAGAGTTCGAAGCCGAGCCGTTCGAGCGCCCGCTCGGTCGTCTCGGCCTCCGGGTCGAGGACCCCGTGTTTCAGCCGGACGGTCACCGTCGCGGTGTAGGCGGTCATCGGTCGTGGGTGCGTATCCGTGGATGAAAACGGTTGTGGGTTCGTTTCGGTGTACACGTTCGTGCAAAGCGAGCGTTGCGCCGAGCGCGCCGCTTTTGCCCGACGACGGTCCTCACGGGGTATGGACACGTCCCGCGCCCGGTGGTCGCCGTGACCCGCCAGTACACACAGATAACCGTCGTCGGCGACGACAAGACGGGAATCATCGCGCGGGTCACCTCGCTGCTGTTCGAGCGCGGCATCAACATCGAGGACCTCGACCAGGCGGTCCGGGAGGGCGTCTTCCGGATGACGCTCCACGTCGACACCGCGGAGATGACCTGCACCGAGGACGAACTCCGCGAGGCGCTCGCGGACCTCGGCGACGAGATCGGGCAGGACGTCCGGGTTCGGTTCCCGGCGGACCGCGACACGCGGACCATCGCCGTGCTGGCGACGAAGGAGAGCCACTGTCTGGAGGCGCTGTTCGCGGAGTGGGCCGACGGGAAGCTCGACGCCGAGATATCCGTCGTCATCGCCAACCACGACGACCTCGAACCGCTGGCCGAGCGGTACGACGTCCCCTTCCACGACGTGGGCGACGAGAAGGGGACGCCGGACGAGGCGGAACTGCTCGACCTGCTCGACGAGTACGACGCGGACCTCATCGTCCTCGCGCGGTACATGCGCATCCTCGGCCCGGAGGTCGTCTTCCGCTACGAGGACCGCATCATCAACATCCACCCGAGCCTCCTCCCCGCGTTCCCCGGCGCGGAGGCGTACCGGCAGGCCCGCGAGGAGGGCGTCCGCATCGCGGGCGTGACGGCCCACTACGTGACGACGGACCTCGACCAGGGGCCGGTCATCGCCCAGCGCGCCTTCGACGTGCCGGCCGACGCCGAGGTCGGGGAGATAGAGCGCCGCGGCCAGCCCCTGGAGGCGTCGGCGCTTTTGGAGGCGGTGCGGCTCCACCTCGACGACGCGGTGTACGTCCACCGGGGGCGCGTCGAACTCCGCGACGGCGTCGAGCGGGGCGACTACCAGCTCGGCCTGCCGCCCGAGATGTCGTCGCTCAACCCCGACCGGCCGGTGGACGGGCTGGGCGCGGCGCTGGCCGAGGACTGACCCCGCCGCGGCTCAGAGCTCCCGGACGGCCGCGACCGCCTCGGGCAACTCGGGCGCGTCGAACAGGTCGCGGTCGAGGTATGCGTTCGCGCCCGCGGTGTACATGTCGCGGGTCGCGTCGACGACGTACTCGGGGAGCGGCTCGGGGTCGCGCTCGCAGAGCGTGCGCCAGTCGGCCACGTCCTCCCGTTTCGCGCGTTCCTTCGCCTCGCTCACGGCCGCGACCCACTCGGGCTGTTCGCGCTTGTGGTACTGGCGGACGACCTCCTTCGAGAGCTGTTGGCCGTCGTACGAGAAGCGGTTCTCGTCGAAGGTGCCGACCACGTCCGCGACGAGTACGTCGCCGTCGAAGTAACAGCACTCTATCTTCCCGTCCTCGTGGACCAGCCCCGCCTCCGCGGCGGTGCCGGTCACGAGGTCGTTGACCGCGCGCGCGACCGATTCGAGTTCGTCGATATCGGCCGCCCCGGCGACCCGGTCGGCCTCCGCTCGGGTGAGATAGCGGTCGGACTCCTCGAACTTCGTGGAGAACTCCACGACCGGCTCGGGGAGGTCCACCGGCTCGTCGGGCCACTCGTCGGCGTCGATGTCGAAGTCGGCCGGCGACGCCCGCGAGCGGAGCGACGACCCCACGGGGACCGTGTTCCGGAAGACGATTTCCAGCGGTATCAGGTAGTTCTCCCCGGCGTCGGCGTGGAAGGCGTCGTAGTCGTAGTCGCGCCCCTCGTGGGGGAGGTCCGGGACGCGCGTGAGGTCGATGGCCATCTCGCGGGGCGGCACGGCGGCCTCGGCGAGCGGGCGCGTCTCGCCGTTGGCCACGACGCCGCGGTAGTGCGTGTCGATTCCCTCGGCCTCCAGCCGCTCGAAGTTCGCCGCCCCCATCGCACACAGCGCCGCACCCTTGTTCGGGATGGCGTCGGGCATCTTCCCCCAGTCGAACACCGAGTAGTCGTCCGTGAACACGAACGCGCCGCGCCCGAGCCGGGCCGGCGTCGCCTCCTCGGCGACCCGGAACTCCTTGACGCTCGTCATACGTCCGGCTTCCGTGCGGCGTGCATAGGGGTTTCCCTTCGGCACCTGTCCGCGGTCCGGTCGTTCCGTTCCGCCGTCGCTTTCGCCGAACTCGCGGCCCTCGCGGCGGTCGCCTCGCCGACGGGCGCGACGCGAGCGGCGAACGGTTCAAGGCCGTCACCGGCCAAGGGCGGACGAATGGAACTCGGCGACTACATCGAGGGGCTCGGCGACGACGAGGCGGCCCGGCGCCGGCAGTTGGCCCAGGAGAAGTCCTACGCCATCACGGAGTACCTCGAGGACGCCGAGCGGTCGATGGACGAGACCCTGCAGGGCGACTCGCTGTTCGGGTCCACGGCGCCCGGCATCTTCGTCGGGCGGTCGTCGTACCCGGACGTGTCGGCGGGCGTGCTCGCCCCCGTCGCCGAACCGGAGCGCGCGGCGGACTTCGAGACCGGCCCGCACTGGTACGAGCGCGGCTACAGCATCGACGACGTGTTCCGGTCGCGCACGAGCCTGCTGAACTCCTCGCAGCGGACGAACGTCCACGTCGCGGACTCGTGGGACGGCTTCACCGGCGTCCAGCGCGAGGTGGCTATCGCCGACCGCCCCGTGGACGTGGAGGTGGGCCTCGACGGCCGCCCCGAGGTGGACATGGACGTCTCCTTCGCGGACATCTCGACGCCGACCGGGCCGCGCGCGACGGCCGAGTACGCGGACCTCGCGGAGAACCCCCACGTCCCCAAGCCGGTCGAGTACACGCTCTCGGACGACGACTGGGGCGCACAGGGGGCGATGACGTACCTCTACAACCGCGGGCTGGACGTGTATCAGATCGAAAACGTGCTGTCGGCGGGCGCGCTCGGGGTCGCGGAGAACCGGAAGCTCGTGCCGACGCGGTGGTCCATCACGGCGGTGGACGACACGATATGCGAGTTCCTGCGCGGGCAGGTGTACAACGCCCCGAGCGTCGACGCCACGGAGGTGTGGTACAACGAGTACCTCGGCAACCGCTTCTGGGTGATCCTCGCGCCCGGCGACTTCGAGTACGAGCTGGTGGAGCTGAAGGCGCCCGGCTCCGTCTGGAACCCGGAGGGGCGCGGCTACAGCGTCACGAGCGACTACGAGGGGTTCGACGGCCGCACGGACTACGCCTCGGAGACGGCGGGCGCGTACTACGCCGCGAAGCTCGGCGCGCTCGAACACCTCGCCGACCGGGGCCGGCAGGCGAAGGTGCTCGTCGTGCGCCACGTCACCCCCGACTACTGGGGGCCGGCGGGCGTCTGGCAGGTGCGCGAGACGGTGCGCAACGCCTTCACCGAGGGGGAGCCGGGCGAGGCGGAGACGCTCCACGACGCCGTGAAGGAGCTGCTCCCGCGGTGGCCCGTCGACTTGGAGGCGCTCCGGCGCAACTCCGAACTCGTCGCCGGGGTCCAGTCGAGCCTCGCGGCGTTCGCGCGGAAAGAAGGCCTATAGCGCCGGGCGTTCGTCCGTTGAGCATGTTCCCGCTCCAGTTCGGCATCCCCGGCGGTCCCGAGATACTGGTCATCGGCGTCGTATTGCTGTTGAATCTGGTCGTCATCGCCGGGTTCCTCGGCGGTGTCGGCTACTTCGTCCTGCGCATCCGCTCCGGCGGCAGCGTCGACGAGCGGCTCGACCGCATCGAGCGGAAGATCGGTCGGCTCGAAGCGGAGGTCGAGCACCTCCGCGAACAGGAGGACTAGACGGCGTCGAGGTTCGCCCACGCCGCCTCGACCAGTTCGCCGGTGTCGGCGACGATGTCGGCCATCGCCTCGTCGTCCGGAGCCATCCCCGCGAGCCGCGCGATGCGCATGATGGAGACGTGGTACACCGTCTGGACGCCCGGCTCCTCCTGCCAGATGACGACGTTACACGGGAACAGCCCGCCGATACGCCTGTCCGAGGCGTCGAGCGCCCGGTCGGCCATGTTCGGGTTGCACGCGCCGAGCACGTAGTAGGGGTCGCGGCCGGCGTCCACCTTCTCGTTGAGCATCTCCGAGGGGGAGAACTCCGTCGCGACGCCGAACCCGGCGTCCGTGAACGCCTCGCGGACGTGTTCTATCGCCGCCTCGTGGTCCATGTGGAGGGTCGCGCGCTTCTCGCCGATGTCCTCGCCGGTCAGTTCGCTCGGGTCGATTGGGAGCATAGCCGGACTACGCCGGGAGCGGTGAAAACCCCGGCGCTCGGGGCCCGACGGTCCGCAACCGTTAACCACGGGCGACGGGAACGCCGAGGTATGGCAGACGACGAGGAAGACGAGGGCCCGGTCGTCGAACTCGGCGACGGGCCGGCGGTCGAGGGCGTGCCGCTCGCGCAGGTGACCTCGCGGCTCCACTTCGGCATCGAGCGGAGCGAAATCGTCCGCCGGGAGGGCGACACCGCGATCCGCACCCCCGACGGCCCCCGCGACCTGAGCGACGTGCTCGCCGAGAGCGACGAGACGTACTTCCCGACGCGACAGGAGTTCGAGTCGACGGTCCGGGCCGTCGTCGGCACGGGCCCCGTCCCGACCGAGTAGCGGGCGTGTCCCGCAGGGCGCGGCTCCGCGCGCGGCTCGCCGGTAGGGGAGGCCCGCTCTCGCGGCTCTCGTGGGTCCAGCGCGCGCTGCTCGTCGGCCTCGCGCTCGCGGCCGTGTGGTCGTGGTGGTACCCCGCCGGCCTGAACGAGCGCGTCTTCAAGGACCTCACGCTCTACCTGACGATACCGGCGGCGCTGGCGGTCGTCCACGGCCGCCACCTCGGCTGGCGCGTGGACCGCCGCGCGCTCCGCAACACCCTGCTCCTCGCGGCGTTCGTCACCCCCTTCTACCTCGTGGGGTCGTCGCTCCCCTCCGTCCGGGCCTACTACCCGATGTGGGGCGGCACGCTGGACAACTTCTGGGTCCACTCCGTCAAGCAGTTCGCGGTCGTGCTGGCCGCGGAGACGTACTACCGCGGCCTGCTCTGTGTCGGCGTCCGCGAGGTGGGCCGCAAGGCCGCGTTCATCAGCCCGGTCATCTACGCCTTTCACCACCTCGGGAAGCCCCCCATCGAACTGCTCCTCTCGGGGCCGACGGACGTGCTGTTCGGCCTCGTGGACTACGAGTCCGACTCCATCCTCCCGTCGGTCGTCGCGCACGGCTTCGGCCTGTTGCTGCTCGACTGGCTGGTGCTCCACGACCCCCTGATTCCGACGGAGACGGTGGTGCGCGCGCTGTCGTGGCTCCCCCTTCCCCTCTGACCGCCGGAAGACGTATTCCGGCCGGCGGAGTAGCCGCTCGTATGCAGGGTGCGGACCGGACCACCCGACAGCGCATCGCCGACCACCTCCGCGCGGAGACGACGGAGGCTGGCACGCTCGCCAACGAGTTCGAGACCACGACGGCGGACGCGCTGGCGCACGTGAAACACATCGCCAAGTCGCTCGACGGGACCGACGAGCGCCTGCTCGCCGCGCCCCCGCGGTGTCGCGACTGCGGCTTCTCCGACTTCGACGACCCCGCCAACAGGCCGTCGCGGTGTCCGGAGTGCAAGAGCGAGAGCCTCACCGAACCCGCGTTCAAGATAGAGTAGTCGTCGTCGCGGTCACGCCGTCGGCGTCGCCGTGTCGTAGAACTCCATCTCCGCCCAGTAGACCCGCTCGCCGTAGCGAACGAGGTACTCGCCGTAGGCGATTCCCGGGTCGGTCGAACTCCCCACGACCGCGTCGTGCTCGCGAAACCGCTCGGACAGCGACCGGTACGCCGCCCGCTCGTCGGGGTCCCGGCCGCGCACGTATCCTCCGCGGATCGCCGCCTCGACGATAGGCCGCTCGGCGGGGGACAGGCCGTCGAGACGGAACTGGTAGCGGTCGCGGGTCCGCCGGACGAACGCGGTTCGGTCCCCGGCCACCTCGTGGACCGTGTAGCGGTAGTCGGCTATCGTCGCCGGGTAGGTCTCGACCCGGATGCGGTACGTCTCCCCGTCGTGGGTGACGTAGTCGTACCGCGACTCGGGCGTCAGCACCGAGCCCTCGACCTCGTCGATCCGGTAGACGTCCACGGTTCCCATGTCCCAGCCGTCGATGCGGCGCTTCGGCCTGGGCAGGACGAGCGAATCGAGCAGCGCCCGGTCGCGCGCCGGCAGGTCGTCGTACGCGACCGTCGGGCCGTCGGTTCGCCGCGGGTCGTAGTCTATCCGCACGGTGACGCCCAGCGCGTCCCGGGTCTCGGTGATCGTGTACGCGATGCCGTAGTAGCGCCCCTCGTGTTCGACCGGTCGCAGCGTTCTGAGCGGCGGGAACGGCGGGTTGTCGTAGGTGACCGTCGTCGTTCCGTTCTCCAGCGCGTCGAGGAATATCCGTTTCTCCCGCCGGTCCAACTCCATCGTCGCCCGCCGGGCGATGGCCGCCGAGTCCACGGGTTCCATCGACAGCGACCGGCCCCTCGTCTCGAGCAGCGAGACGCACCCGGCGAGCGCGCCGGCCGTGCCGATGCCGGCGGCCGTGAGGAGTCGTCGCCGCGACCACCGACTCATACCGACCGCTGAGCGGCCAGGTAGTAATAGTTC
Organism: Halosegnis marinus; assembly: GCF_029338355.1. Lineage (GTDB taxonomy): Archaea > Halobacteriota > Halobacteria > Halobacteriales > Haloarculaceae > Halosegnis > Halosegnis marinus. Next base: position 605,069 of record NZ_CP119802.1, on the reverse strand, counting down.
TCGCAGCGACGGCCGTCCGCCGCCCTCGCTCCTCGCCCCCAGCCGGGGAATGTGTCCGGCGGCGACTCCTCAGACGTACGCGAGCAGCAGCGGCACGACGACGGCGAGCGCGAGCGCGTAGACGGCCGCCGAGACGGTCCAGTCGCGCCGGACGAGCCGCGCGCGCTCGTACACCGGGCCGCCGAACCGCGGGAGCACGAGGTACGCGAAGAACGCGACGAGGAAGGCGAACGTGGCGAGGACGGCGAGGACGTGCGCGACGAGCGGCTGGCCGGCGCGGACGATGTACAGGTCGGGCGCGTACAGCCCCTCGGCGACGAGCGAGACGACGGTGTAGAACCCCCCGCCGAGGACGCCCGCGGCGTAGTGCGTCCCGCTGGCGAGGACGGGGTCCACGTCCGCGGGCCCCTCGCCCGTGAGCGCGCCCGCCGCGACGAACGGCGGGGTCGAGCCCTCGGGGAGCCGGTGCATCGGGACGTTCATGGCGACCGTGGCGACGAGCCCCGCCACGGCCCCGACGGCGACCCGACCCGTGGTCGAGAAGTCCGCGACGTGTAGCGGGAGGGCGAACGGGTCCATACCGCGGCTGGGGACGCCCCGGATAAAAATCAGGCGCGTTCGCCCGCGAGCACGGCCTCGACCGCCTCCCACGAGAGGGCCGTCTTCGGCCCCTCGGTCTCGGCGGCGAGCGCGCCGCAGGCGTTGGCGACGGCGAGCGCGTCGGCCGCGCCGTCGCCCCGCAGGCGCGCGGCGAGAAAGCCCGCGGCGAAGGCGTCGCCCGCGCCCGTGGAGTCGACGCTCGGCAGGTCGAAGCCCGCGTGGTCGTAGCTGTCGTCGGGCGCCGTGACGGTCGCGCCCTCGGTGCCGCGCTTCGTGACGACGACAGGGACCTCGGGCCCGTCCAGCGCGCGCGCCTCCACCGCGTTGACGAACAGCGTGTCCGCGAGCGCCAGCACGTCCGAGAAGTCGCGGTCTGCGAGCCGCCGGCCGGGGTCCACGGAGACCGGGACGCCGGCCTCGGTCGCGACCTCCGCGACCCGGCGAAGGGTGTCGGGCCGGTGGGCCGTCAGGTGGACGCGGTCGGCCGCCGCGACCAGCGCCGGGTCGATGTCGTCGGGGCCGAGCGCCTCGTTCACCCCGGCCGCGCCGAGCACGGACACCTCGCCCGCGTCGTCCACGAGCAGGTACTTCGTCGTCGTCTCGCCCGCGACGGTGCGCAGGCCGGCGAGGTCGACGCCCGCGCGGTCGAGGTCCCGGCGCGCGAGCAGGCCGTGTTCGTCGTCGCCGACGCTCCCGGCGAGCGTGGCCGCGCAGTCGAGGCCGGCGAGGCCGACGGCGACGTTCGCCGCCGACCCGCCGCCGCCCTGTGTCGTGTCGCGGACGGCCGACTCGCCGTCCGGCTCGGGGAGGTGGTCGAGCCGGAGGCTCACGTCCCAGTTGACGTGACCGACACAGAGCACGCGGGGCATACCGTCGGAGTGGAACGCGCACCGTGAAAAACGTCCGGTCGCCCGCCGGCGGTTACGACTGCTCGGTCTCGGTCCCCGCTCCCGTCCCGCGCTCCGGCGAGTCCGCGTCGCCGGCCATCGCGGCCGCGAGCCGCTCGTGGGCGCGCACGAGCCGCCAGAACAGGTAGAGGAAGGCGACGGGCGGGACGAGCGCGAACCAGAGCGCCAACTGTCCGGCGATGACGACGCTGTAGACGAGCAGGAGGGCGGCGAGGACGCCGCCGGCGACGAGGAGGGTGCGGCCGTCGGGGTCGGGGGCCATACGCCGACCGGGGGCGACCGACACTTCGGTTTTGTGGCGGGCGCGAGGACGACCGGTCCCGCGGGCGGTCCCCTACGCGATGGCGAACAGCACGAGGTTGTGAAAGCCCGGCCCGAGGCCGACGGCGGCGACGAGCCCCAGGAGGAGCGACCCCTCGGCCGGCTCCTCGCGGACGTAGTCGCGGAAGGCGAACAGCACGACCGTCGCGACGACCACCTTCACGAGGACGAACAGCCACGCCTCCCCGAGCACCTCGGCGGGGGGGAGGCCGGCGCCGAACTCGATGAGGACGGCCGACAGCGGCGTCTGCTCGCCGAAGCCGAGTTCGATGCCGACCGCGGTCGAGATACCGTCGAGGGTGTGCCCGAACAGCGCGAGCACGCCGACGAGCCCCGTCGCGCCGACGGCCGAGCGGACGGCGAACCACACGCCCCCGGCGACGACGAGGGAGGCGGCGAGGCCGGCGAGCGACGGCCCGACGGCGAGGCTGTCGCGTGCGAGCGCCGTCGCGCCCGCGGCGGCGACGAGCAGGAGCGCCGCGGCGGCCCCGGACAGCGCCAGCACGCCGGGGACGCTCCCGGCGGCCCACGCGTCGGCGGGTCGGTCGGCGACGGCGAGCCACACCGCGCCCGCGACGGCGAACGTCGTCGCGTAGACGACGGGGTTGCCGAACAGCGGCGCGAGGAGCGCCGGGACGGCCTCGGCCTGGTAGAGGGCGTAGCCCGTCGCGCCCGCGAGCATCCACGGGGCGAACCCGGCGACGACGCGGGGCGTGACGGTCGGCCGGACCCGGCGGAGGCCGAGGCCGACGGCCCCGACGGCGACGACGACCGCGAGCAGGTACGGGAGCGGCGGCAGGGCGGCACCGGTCGGGAGCAGTTGTGTCGGCACGTCCGCCCGCGCGGCCCCGGCGGGCGAAAGCGTTGTGGATGCCGTCGCGCACGGCCGGCGCCGAGCCGACTTTACGGCGCGGCCGCGAACCGCGTGTGTGTCCGCACCTCCGTCCGCCGAGTCGCGCTACCGCCCCGGCGCCTGCAACATCGGCGGCTCCGAGCGCCGCCGCCGCTACCGCTACGCGGCCGTCGCGTTCGCCGCCGCCGCGGCCTACCTCGCCGCCGTCCTGGTCGTCGGGGCGCCGACCTTCCTGCTCGCCGGTCTGTTCGTCCCGTTCTCGCTCGGGACGGAGTGGGCGCTCCAGGCGCGCCGCTCGTTCTGTGCGTCGCTGGCGCTGTCGGGTCGCTACTCGTTCGACGGCGACGGCGGGGAGGTGGACGACGCCGACGCCCACCGCTCGGACCGCAACGCCGGCCTCGTGTTCGCCGGGCTCGGTATCCTCGCGGGCGCGGTCGCCACCGGCATCGTGTACGGCGCGGTCGCGCTACTGTGACGGCTCGCGCCACGGCTCGTCGGCCTCGCCGTACAGCTCCCGCATCAGGGTGACGACGCTCTCTGGCGGGAACTGCCCGCGCTCGGTGACGATGGCGTCGACGTGGCGCGGCGGCGTCACGTCGAACGCGGGGTTCGCCACCGCGATGTCGCCGATGTCGGCGCGGGTCTCCGGGTCGATCACCTCGCTCTCGTCGCGCTGTTCTATCTCGACGGCGCGGCCGGTCAGCGTCGCCGGGTCGAGCTTGATCGTGCCCGCCGCGACCACGATGGGGACGCCCCGGTCGCGCGCCGAGACGGCCAGCCCCGACGTGCCGACCTTGTTCACGACGCTCCCGTCGGCGGCGACGGCGTCCGCCCCGACGAGGACGTGGTCGACCTCGTCGAGGTAGCGGTGGGCCGCGTTGTCGACGACGAGCGTCACGTCGACGCCGAGGTCTGCCAACACCTCGGCCGTGATGTGCCCCTGGTTGCGGGGGCGCGTCTCCTTGACGACGGCCGAGAGCGACTTGCCGTCCGCGACGGCCGCCTCCATCACGGCCATCGCGTCGGTCGAGTGGCAGTGGGTCATCACCGTGTCGCCGTCGCGGAGCCGACCGGCCCCTATCTCGCCGAGCCGCGACTGCGCGCGGTCGAGGTCCTCGCGGAACGCGGTCGCGCGCTCGACCACGGAGCGCCGCAGCGCCTCGACGCTCCCGCCCTCCATCCCGTTGAGCACGTAGCGGAGGGCGTTCGGCAGGGAGACGGCGGTCGGTCTGGTGTCGTACAGCCGTCGGGCCGCCGTGCGCATCCCGGCCCGGAAGGCCTCGGGGTCCGCGGCGTCGCCCTCGCGCGCCTGCGTCGCGAGCGCGTCCGCGACGGCGTCAGCGATGGTCGCCGCGCCGCGCGTCTCCATCGACGCGATGTCGTCGGCGACCCGCGCCACCTCGGGGTGAACCATGCGAGAACTTCACGGGGGACGGCCAAAAGCCCGCCGCCGGTCAGGCGACGCCGTGCCGGCGGAGGTAGTCGCGGACGAACGCGCCCCCGCCCCCGCCGACCACGAGCAGGACGAACGTGTAGCGGGGCGCGTACCGGAAGCCGAGCGCGACGAGGACGAGCACGCAGACGAGCAGCATCGCGAGACCGATATCGAGCCGGCGGCGGAGGGCGGAATCCATGTCCCGTCGGGCCGGCGGCCCGCTCATAAGCTTTCGGACCGGCAGGCTTTCGTCGCCGCCCGCACGGGGACGCGTATGGACCGCGCCGCCTTCGCCGCACACATCGACCACACCGTCCTCGGCCCGGAGACGACGCTCGCGGACACGAAGCGCGTCCTCGACGAGGCGCTCGAACACGGGATGAACGCCTGCATCCCGCCCTGCTACGTCGCGGAGGCGAGCGAGTACGCCCCGAGCGTCACGCTCGCCACCGTCGTCGGCTTCCCGCACGGGCAGCACGCCCCCGAGGCGAAGGAGGCCGAGGCCGAACTCGCGTGGGACGAGGGCGCGGACGAACTCGACGTGGTCATCAACGTCGGTCGGCTCCGGGCCGGCGACGACGACGCCGTCCGCGAGGAACTGGAGGCCGTCGTCGCGGCCGTCCCGCTCCCGACGAAGGTCATCATCGAGACGGCGCTGCTCTCCGACGACGAGAAGCACCGCGCCTGCGAGGCCGCCCACGACGCCGGCGCGGACATGGTGAAGACCTCGACCGGCTTCGCCGACGGCGGCGCGACGATAGCCGACGTGGAGTTGATGGCCGAGTACCTGCCGGTGAAGGCCTCGGGCGGCGTCGGGACGTACGAGGAGGCGACGGCGATGCTCGACGCGGGCGCGGAGCGCATCGGCGCCTCCTCGGGCGTCGAAATCGTCGAGGGCTTCCCCGAGTAGTCGGCGGTCGGTCGCTCAGTTCGGCTCCAGACAGTACAGCGTCGTCTCGTTTCCCCCCGCCGCCTGCCGCGCGACGAACAACGCGCCGTCCGCGACGGCCAGCCCCTGTACCCCGCCGCCCGGGACCGGGTACGACCACCGCTTCGCGCCCGAGAGCGGGCCGCCGCCGTCGAGCGCGAACGCGTGGACGCTCGTCTCCCCGGCGGCGTACAGCGTGTCGCCGGCCGCGACCGGCGGGGCGGAGCCGAGCGGGGCGGCCGCGCGCCACCCCCTCCTCCCGTCGTAGGTCCGGGTCGCGGAGACGGCGTCGTAGCCGGTCGAGAGGAGCCACGACCCGGCGTAGGCGGGGACCGAGCCGGCGCGCTCGCGGTCGGCGGTCCACATCGGCTCGCCCGCGTTGTCGCTCTCCAGGTTGGCCAGCGGCTCGCCGAAGCTCGCGACGGCGATACCGTTCGACGTGGGGACGATTCCCTCGACGCGGCCGCCGACCTCTCCCCGCCACAGCTCCCGCGGCTCGTCCCCGTCGCCCTCCCCGTCCGCGTGGAAGACGTACACCTCGCCGCTCGTCGTGCCGACGTACAGGCGCTGGAACCGGTGGGCGAACGCGCGGACGCCGCCGAAGACGTCGAGTTCCCACCGCTCGTCGCCGGTCCCCGGTTCGAGCGCGCGTACCCGGCCGTTCCCGTCGCCGACGAGGACGGCGGGTTCGTTCACGACGCGGCCCGCGAGCAGGCCGGCCGCGGCGTGGACGTGGCGGTCCGCGTCGTCGGTCCACAGCGCCTCGCCGCTCGCCGCGTCCACGGCGTGAACGGTGTCCTCGTCGCGCATCGTGACGAACACGCGGCCGTCGTGGACGACGGGCGGGGCGGGCCACGGCTGGGACTCGGGCGCGAAGCGCCACCGCTCGCTCCCGTCGCCCGTGTCGAGCGCGACGAGCGCCTCGGCGGTCGGGACGTAGGCGGTGTCGCCGACGACCGCCGGGGTGCGGGCGTCGAAGCCGCCCCCGTGGGTCCACCGTTCCGTCGGGCCGTCGCGGGGCGCGGCGGCGTCGGGCGCGTACGCGGTGTTGAGCGTGTCGTGCCGCCCCATCGGCCAGTCGGTGTCCGTGTCCGTGCCGCGGGAGAACGTTCCGTCGGCGATACCGGTACAGCCGGCGGTCGCCGCGAGGCCGGCGGCGCCGAGACCGGCGAGCAGTCGTCGTCTGGAGGGCATCGTGTCCGACTGTTCGGTCGCCGGAATAGGTCTTGTCGTCGCCCGCGGCGGCCCGCGAGCGGCGCCGCCCGTTCCGTCGCGCTTTTGCCCGCGCGTCCGTAGGAACACGTAGAGATGGCCCGCTACCACATCGAGACGTACGGCTGCACCTCGAACCGCGGCGAGAGCCGCGAGATCGAGCGGCGGCTGCGCGACGCGGGCCACCGCCGCACCGACCTCGACGACGCCGACGTGGCGATTCTCAACACGTGTACCGTGGTCGAGAAGACCGAGCGCAACATGCTCCGGCGCGCCGAGGAACTCGAATCCGAGGTGTCGGACCTCGTCGTCACCGGCTGCATGGCGCTCGCGCAGGGTGAGGAGTTCGCCGACGTGGACGCGCAGGTACTCAGCTGGGACGAGGTGCCCGCGGCCGTCACGAACGGGGAGTGCCCGACGACGACCGCCGACGCCGAGCCGATACTCGACGGCGTCGTCGGCATCCTCCCCATCGCCCGCGGCTGCATGTCGAACTGCTCGTACTGCATCACGAAGTTCGCCACCGGGCGCATCGACTCGCCGCCGGTCGAGGAGAACGTCCGCAAGGCCGAGGCGCTGGTCCACGCGGGCGCGAAGGAGATACGCGTCACGGGCCAGGACACCGGCGTCTACGGCTGGGACGAGGGGGAACGGAAGCTCCCGGAACTGCTCGACCGTATCTGCGACATCGAGGGCGACTTCCGCGTGCGACTGGGGATGGCGAACCCGGGCGGCATCCACGGCATCCGCGAGGAACTGGCCGACGTGTTCGCCGCCAACGAGAAGCTCTACGACTTCATTCACCTGCCCGTTCAGTCGGGGAGCGACGACGTGCTCGAGGAGATGCGCCGCCAGCACCGCGTGGATAAGTTCCGCGAGACGGTCGCGGCGTTCGACGACGCGCTCGACCACTGGACGCTCTCGACGGACTTCATCGTCGGCTTCCCGACGGAGACCGACGCCGACCACGAGCGGTCGATGGACCTGCTGCGCGAGGTCCGCCCCGAGAAGATCAACGTCACGCGCTTCTCGAAGCGCCCGGGCACGGACGCCGCGGACATGAAGGGCCTCGGCGGGCAGACGAAGAAGGACCGCTCGAAGGCCATGTCGGAACTGAAGATGGACGTGGTCGCCGAGGCGTACGAGGAGCTGGTCGGCACGCGCCGCGAGGTGCTCGCGGTCCGGCCGGGGACGGGCGACTCCGTGAAGTGCCGCGACTCGGCGTACCGGCAGATAATCGTGCGCAACGCGTCCGAACACGGCGTCGAGCCGGGCGACACCCTCGAAGTCGAAGTGACGAGCGGCCAGACGGTGTACGCGTTCGGGACGCCCGTCGCGTCCGAGGGGCCCGACGACGCGGACGAGGCCGAGGAGACCCCCGCCGCGGCCGACTGAGCGGGCGAGCCCGCCGACCGAACTTTCTCCCCCCGCTCCCATCCCCGAGCATGGCCGACCACCACCTGTCGCGCGACCCCGGGCACGTCCACTACGACTGGGACCGCGACCGCGACCCCGTCCTCGACATCGACCCCGGCGCGAGCGTGACGTTCGAGTGTTTCGACGCCGCGGACGGTCGGTTACCGGACGACGCGACACCCGAGGACGTGGCCGCGCTCGACGTACCGGGCCACGCGATGACCGGGCCGGTCCGGGTCGCGGGCGCGGAACCGGGCGACACCCTCGCCGTCGACGTGCTCGACGTGAGCCACGAGGGCGTCGGCTGGACGTGGGTGTACCCCGGCGAGGCCGGGCGCGGCTTCCTTCCCGACGAGTTCCCGCGGCCGGCGGTCCACACGTGGGACCTCGACGGCGAGGTCGGGCACTTCGTCGAGGGTATCGAGGTGCCGCTCGCGCCGTTCCCCGGGAACCTCGGCGTCGCGCCCGCCGAGCCGGGACCCCACTCCACCACGCCGCCGCGCCGGGTCGGGGGGAACCTCGACGTGAAACACCTCACCGCGGGGGCGACCCTGTACCTCCCCGTCGAGGTCGCGGGCGCGCTGTTCTCGGTGGGCGACCTCCACGCCGCGCAGGGAGACGGCGAGGTGTGTATCACCGCCGTCGAGATGCCCGGGGAGGTCACCCTCCGGTTCCGGCTCTCCGACCGGAACGTGGACGGCCCGGAACTCGACACCGCCGGCCCGTTCGCCCCGGCCGGCGACGGCCCCGTGACGGCGACGACGGGGCTCGGCGACGACATCGACGCCGCGACGCGCGATGCCGTCCGGGCGATGGTGACGCGGCTCGTCGCCGACCGCGGCCTCGCGCCCGCCGAGGCGTACATGCTCTGTTCCGTCGCGGCGGACCTGAAGGTGAGCGAGGTGGTGAACGACACCGTCGCGGTCACCGCCTACCTCGGGGTCTAACCGAGCCACGACGCGGCCAGCACCGCGAGCAGGCCGACGAACAGCAGGACGGATAGCGCCGCCATCGCGTAGGTGCCCGCGGCCCACGGGTCCGCGACCCCAAGCCGGTCGGCCGCGCCCGCGACCCCCCCGCGCAGGAGCTTCCCTCCGTCGAGCGGGAAGAGGGGGATACAGTTGAACGCGGCCAGCTGGACGTTGAGCCAGACGCTCCAGAACAGGACGTTCGCGGCCGCGAGGGTCCCCGTCGGCGCCGAGAACGCCGCGCGCATCGGCGCCTCGAAGCCCGCGAAGCCGTAGGGCGCCAGCCCGAGCACGCCCGCGAAGGGGAGCAGCAGGAACGCGAAGACGCGGCCGAGCGGCCCCGTCGCGCCCGGTAGCCCCTCGCCGCGGAGCGCGCCGAGGTACGCGTCGGCCGGGTAGCCCCCGACACCGAAGTCCGACACGACGGAGCCGGCGACGCCGGGGTCCGTGTAGAGGCCGACGAGCGGGGCGTCCGTGCCGCCGAGCGTGACCGCGCCCTCGCGGACGCCGCCCGCGTCGGTGTACACGACGACCGGGACGCGCTCGCCCGGTTCGAGGCCGTCGAGCGCGTCGGTCAGGTCCGCGAGGTCCAGCACGCGCTCGCCGTCGAGCGACAGCAGCACGACCGGGGTGTCCGGCCCGATGCCGGCCTCCGCGAGCGCGCCCCCCTGTGCCGTCGTGCCGGCGAGGCCGAGCGGTCGGACGAGGGTGCCGTTCCTCGTCGTCAGCCGCGCGACGGGGTGGTCGCGGGCCGCGGCGCGGAAGCCGGCCTCGGTCGCGACCGCGGTGCCGTTCACGGCCCCGATTCTGGTCCCGTCGGGGAGCGCGTACGGGCCATCGCTCCGGACGACCGTGACCGCACGTTCGACGGTCGCGGTTCCGTCGTCGGTCTCGACGCGGACCCTCGCCCCCGCGGCCGCGAGCGCCGCGTCGAGCGAGTCGCCGTCCGTCACGGCCGTCCCGTTCACGGCGAGCAGGCGGTCGCCGGGGGCGATGCCTGCCTCGGCAGCGGGCGCGCCGTCGAAGACGCCGCCGACGGCGAGGCCGGGCGCGACGCCCACGCTCCCGAGGACCGGGCCGACGAGCAGGAGGAGACAGAGCGCGCCGAGGACGACGTTCGCCGTCGGGCCGGCGGCGTACATCCGCGCCCACCCGGCCAACCCCCGCGACTCGTCGGCGCCGCGGTCTGGCTGGACGAACGCGCCCGCCGGGACGACGGCCAGCAGGGCGATGCCGACGCGCTCCACGCCGATGCCCGCGACCCGGCAGTACACGCCGTGGGCGCCCTCGTGGACCGCGAGGCCGACGAGGACGGCGAGGAGGAGTTCCGGGGCCGCCGAAAGGGGGAGGAACTCGTTCACGCCGGGAACGACGAGTATCGCGGTCGGGGTCGCGATGCCGGCGCTCGACGGCTCCGTGACGGCGAGCAGGGCGGCGACGACCACGCCGACCGTGGCGACGACGCTCGCCGCGACGACGGCGACGACTCCCAAGTTCCCCCACGCGCGCCACGGCACGGGGGCGGTGGCGAGGCGGTCGAGGAGACGCTTCCCGCGCGCGGTCGAGACGGTGAGGAAGGGACCCGAAGCCGAGACGAAGCCCGGGAGGTAGCCGAGGCGGTCGGCCGCCTCCGCGAGGAGGGCGACGGCGACGACGGCGGCGAGGAGGGCGAGACCGTTCACGGCCGTCGTGCTCGCGGCTCGGTGTTAGCGCTTCCGCCCGACGGGGGCGGTGCGGGACACAAGGCTTACGCCGAGCGTGTGCCGCTCACCCGACGTGTCCCTCCTCGACGACCGGTCGGCCGGCCGCGCGACGGTCGCCGCGACGGCCGCCGCCGGGCTGGTGGGGGCCGGCTTCGCCGCGACACGGCTGCTTCGGGCCGCCGTCGCGGGGCCGCCGTCCGCCGCGACCGGAGAGGTTGCGCTCCTGACTGCCTGGCTCTCGACGGTGTTCCTGTACACGCCGTTCCTGTCGGCGCTCCTCCTCGTCGCGGACGCGCCCACCCGCCGGCGGGTCGCGCTCGCCGGCGGCCTCGTCTACGCGTTCGACCTCGCCGTCGTCGCGGCCGACGCGCTCCGCTACGGGGCCACGGCCGGGGTCGCCCCGACCCTGCTCGCGCTCCCGCTCGCACGCGTCGCGACCGTGCTCGGGGTCGCGACGGCCGCGTGGCTCGCGTACCACGGCGGCTACGAGCGGGTCGCCGCGGCGGCCGACGGCGCGCCGACCCACCCGCTGTTCGCCGTCGTCGCGGACGAGCCGCTGGGTCCGGGGCTCACGCTCCGGCGCGGCGTCGTGTCGGCCGGCCTCGGCGCCGCCGTCGCGGTCGGCGGCCGCACGGCCGTGGGTGTCGCCCTCGACCTGCTCGGCGCGGTCGGGGGCTCGGCCCCGGCGGGTGCCGCCTCGTTCGCCGCTCGGAGCCGGAACACGGTTGTCCCGCCGGCCGACCTCCCGGTCGCGTGGCTGGCGACGGCCGTGCTGCTGTCGGCGGTGCTGCTCGTCGCCGGCCCGCGGCTCCGCGCCCGCGACGCGGCGACGGGGGCCGCCGTCGTCTTTGCTGGACAGGCCGCGGTCGTGCTGGCGGCGACCCTGCTCGCGCCCGCGCGGCCCCTGTCGCTCGTGGACCCGGGCGGACCGCTGTTGGCGCCGCTGGGCGACGTGGTGCTGTTCCTCGGTATCGCCGCCGGCCTCGCGACGTGGTCGCGCGACCGCGACGGTACTCCCCGGTCGGTCCTCCCGTCCCGGGCGTGACGCCCGCTCACTCCCTGAACGCCGCGAGCCGTTCGACCTCCTCGTCGGGCTTCCACTCGCCCAGTTCCTTCGGGTCGACGTGGACGAACACGTCGTCCACCTCCGGGATGTCCCGGACGGCCTCCACCACGGCGGTCTCGATGTCGTGGGCCTCCCGGACGCTCGTCGCGCCCTCTATCTCGATGTGGAGCGAGACGTCGATCTCCGGGCCGACGTAGTGGGCGACCACGTCGTGGGCCCCCTCCACGTCGGGGTGGGCGAGCGCCGCGGCGAGTATCTCGGCACGGAGTTCCTCCGGGGGCGCGCCCCCGACGAGGTAGGAGACGTTGTCGCGGACGATCTCCACGCCCGTGTAGAGAATGGCGAGGCTGACGACGCCCGCGGCGAGCGGGTCGAGCAGCGGAACGCCGACCTGCGCGCCGACGACGCCGACGAGCGCCGCCGCGGCCGCGAGGATGTCGTTGCGGTTGTCGAGCGCCGTCGCGCGCACCGCGGGCGAGCGCCGCTCGTTCGCCACCGAGAGCGCGTAGCGGTAGAGGCCGAACTTGGCGACGCCGCCGACCGCGAGGACGCCCGCGGCCAGCGGGCCCCGCGCGACGGCCACGTCGCCCGAGAGGAGCGTCGTCGCGGCGTTGTACGCGACGGCCCCGCCCGCCGCGAAGACGCCGAACGCGACGACGAGCGAGACGAACGGCTCGATGCGCTCGTGGCCGTGGGGGTGCGCCTCGTCCGGGGGTTGGGTGGTGAGGTAGAGGCCCGCGAGGACGATGAGCGAGTAGGCCGCGTCGGCGAGGCTGTTGACGGCCTCGGAGCCGACCGCGAGGCTCCCCGTCGTCCGCCAGACGAGCGCCTTCGCGGCGAACAGCGCCACGTTGGCGACCAGCACGACGGCTCCGACCCGCCGCAGCGCCCGCGACCGTGCCATGGTCGGGGTTGCCGGGCGCGGGCAAAATGGGTATCGTTCGGCTCAGTCCGCGATTCCCCGCGGGCGGAGCGTGTCGCGCGCCGTGCCGCCCGCGCGCCCGGCGACGTAGCCCGCGCCCACGAACACCGGAACGAGCGCGAACAGCGGGATGAAGCTCACGGCCGTCGTGACGTACACCGAGAACACCGCGCCCGCGCCGTCGGCCGTCCGGAGCGCGACCGCCCCGAGCAGGACCGCGAACAGCGCGACCACGGCGAGGCCCGCTGCTCCGATGCCGTTGATGCCGGGGCTCGCGTACCGCGCGCCGGAGCGCCACCCCGCGACGCCGCCGGAGACGAGGCTCCCGACGCCGACGCCGTACACCAGCGCGACGGTCGCGCCGCCCGTCTGCAGCGCGAGGAGGCCGACGACCGACGCGAGGACGGTCCCGGTCGCGGCTCCGACGAGCGCGTGTCTCCTGTCCACGAGGGGAACGGAACGCGAGGGGACAAATATCTATCAATACGCAAGAACATATACCGATTCGACGTAGAACGGGACGGCTCTCAGAACTCGACCGCGGCGTCGGGCCCGGGGTCGCGCGCTCCGTCGAGGTCGGCGAACGCGGCGCGCAGGCGGTCGTAGGTCTCGTCGACGGCCTCGACGATGACCTTCGTGTCCGAGACGACGGGCATGAAGTTCGTGTCGCCGCCCCACCGCGGCACGACGTGGGTGTGGACGTGGTCGGTGATGGACCCGCCCGCGGGGCCGCCGAGGTTCATCCCCGTGTTGAACGCGTCCGGATGCAGGGCCCGCTCCACGGCGTCGAAGGTGCGCTGTTTCAGCCGCGCCTGTCCGAGCAGTGCGTCGTCGTCGAGGTCGCGGAACTCCCCGGTGTGCGCGTGGGGAATGACCATCGCGTGGCCGGGGTTGTACGGGTAGTTGTTCAGGAGGACGAACGCCTCGTCGTTGCGCGCGACCACGCGGGCCTCGCGGGCGTTCTCGCGCTCGGGGAGCACGCAGAAGGGGCACCCCTCGATGTCGTCGTCCCCGTCCCGCTCGACCCACTCGATGCGCCACGGGGCGAACATGCGGTCCATAGGGGGGCGTCGGCGGCCGCCGGCATAACTCCCGGCGACCGACCCGGTGTCGCTCGTTTCCATGCCCCGTGTCGCGTGGTGCCGTCCCCCGTTCGATTCCGTTCTCCTATTTGAATCTGTTGGCCGTTCAGCCGACGAGACGCGCACAGAGCCGTCCGTGAACCCTCGGAAGCCGTCTCAGGCCGCCGATTGCGTCTGACGCCGCCCCGTCCGGTGGTTTTCGCCCCCGAACGAACCGAACGGAATCCCCGGTTTATGGCTCCGACACGGATAGGGAGGGACGAGATGGCATCGACCTCACCGGCCGACGACGGCTTCACTGAGAACTGTCCGACGTGCGACACGGAGACGTGTCACGACGTGTCCGTTCGCATCTTCACGGAGAGCACCGAGGCCGAGAACGCCGCCTTCTCCCGGGAGCCGTACCGGGTGAGCGTCTGTCGCGTCTGCGGACACGAGGAGCGCGTCCGCATGAACAACGCCTGAGTCCGCCGCCTTCTACCGCGTCGTCACTTCGCAGCCGTCCTCCGTCACGATGAGCGTGTGCTCGCGCTGCGAAACGAGCCGTCCCTTGTCCTCCTGGAGCACCGGGTAGCCGTGGACGACGCCCTGTTGCTGGAGCCGACGAAGCGCCATCTCCGCGCGCGAGGTGTCGAGCCAGCGGCGCGCGAAGGGGAGCGTGCGGAACTCCTCGACGATCTGTTCGAGCGCCTGCCGGGCCTGTCGATTGCGGACGGAGGCTTCCTTCTCGAGGGCGTATATCTCCTCCTGCTGGCCCTCCGTGACCTTCCCGCCGCCGTCGGTGGCGAACGGCTCGACGGCGACCACGTCGCCGACTTCGAGTTCGACCCCCGACTCCACCGCCCGGTTCGGGATGTTCGGCGCCGTGTGCTGGTCCCAGTGGCCGAGGCCGTGGCCCGTCAGGTTCACGACGGGGTTGTAGCCGTAGCCGTCGATGACGTCCTCTATCTCGGCGCCGATCTCGCCCGTGTGGACGCCCGGTCCGACGGCGTCGAGCGCGGCCTCCAGCGCCTGCTCGGCGGCCTCCACCAGCTCCGTGTTCCCGGTGAAGTCGACGGTGACGGCCGTGTCGGCCAGCCAGCCGTCCACCTGCACGCCGATGTCGAGCTTCACCATCTCCTCGCCGATGGTCCGGTCGTCGCCGGGCGCGGCCGCGCCGTGGGCCGCCTCGTGGTCCACGCTGACGTTGACCGGGAACGCGGGCTCGGCCGGGACGCCCCGCTCCTCGCCCAGCTCGCGGATGCGGTTCTCCGCCCACTCGGATATCTCCAGGTAGCCGGTGCCGACCTCCGTCCGCTCGGCGGCCTCGTCGCGCACCTGCGCCAGTATCGCCCCCGCCTGCCGGTGTTTCTCGTACTTCTCCGCGTCGAGGTCCGTGTCGCTCATACCCCGCCTCCGGGGGCGCGCGTCAAGGGGTTTTCCGTCGCCGGCCGCGCCGCACCGTGTCTATATAGCGCACACCCCGGCTCATAGAAACGGTTTATCCCCTCGATAGCCTGTCTCGGGCAATGTCTGGCACTTCGGAGGATGTGGGTGTCGCGCTCGCCGCCGACGGGCCGGCGGCGGGCCGCCTCACGGCCGACGACTTCTCCGCGGCCGTCGCGCCGCACGTTCGCCGAATCGACCCGACCGACTACGACGACGTGTACGTCGTCGGCGACGTCCACGGCTGTCGCGCCGAACTGGAGACGCTGCTCGACCGCCTCGACCTCGGCGACGACGACCTCGTCGTCTTCGTCGGCGACCTCGTCCGCAAGGGACCGGACTCCCACGGCGTCGTGGACCTCGTCCGCTCGCTCCCGAACGCCGTCTCCGTCCGCGGCAACAACGAGGACAAGCTCATCCACGGCCGGAAGGACCTGCCCGCGGTCACCGACCCGTTCGACGACTACCTCGACGCGATGCCCGTCGCGCTGCTGCTCGGCGACGCGATGGTCGTCCACGGCGGCGTCGACCCGCGCCGCGCGCTCGACGAACACGACATCGAGGACCTGCTGAACTTCCGCTCGGTCCCCCCGGAAGCGGGCTACGACGGCCCGTTCTGGTGGGAGGAGTACGAGGGGCCGACCCGGGTCTTCTTCGGCCACACCGTGCTCGACGAGCCGGTCGTCTCCGAGCACGCCGTCGGGCTCGACACCGGCTGTGTGTACGGCGGCGCGCTCACCGCCTACGACCTGAAGGGCGACCGGGTCGTCGCCGTCCCGGCCGAGCGCGAGTACCAGCCCCGTGCCGACCGGAAGATAATCGAACCGCCGGCCCCGTACAGGGGGTGATGGGCGACGAGCAGGAAACGGCCGACGAGCCCGGCGAGCCCGACCGGACCCGCGGCGACGAGGCGTTCGTCACCCGCGGGCACGCCGCCGACGCCCCCGCGACCGGCGACCTCGCGGACCCGTCGCTGTACCTGAACCGCGAGCTGTCGGAGCTGGAGTTCCAGGAGCGCGTGCTGTACGAGGCGGTCGACGACCGGAACCCCCTGCTCGAACGCGTGAAGTTCCTCGCCATCCTCACCCGGAACCTCGACGAGTTCTTCATGAAGCGAATCGGCGGGCTGAAACAGCAGATGGCCGCCGGCGTCACCGAGACGACGCCCGACGGCCGCGGCCCGGCCGAGCAGTGGGAACTGGCCCTGGAGAAGGCCCGCGACCTGTTCGTCCGGCAGGCGGACTGCTACCGCGAGGAGATACGCGGCCGCCTGGAGGAAGCGGGCATCGTCGTCGCGGAGTACGACGACCTCACCGACGCACAGGCGGCGTCGATGCGCGACTACTTCGAGACGAACGTGCTGCCGACGCTGACGCCGCTCACCTTCGACCCGGCCCACCCGTTCCCCTTCATCTCGAACCTCTCGCTGTCGCTCGGGGTGCGGACGCGCCGCGACGGCGAGGACCCGAAGTTCTCGCGGGTGAAGATACCCGAGAACCGCCCGCGGCTGGTCCCCGTCGAGGAGGGCTCGCTGTACGTGCCGCTCGAACGCGTCATCGAGGCCAACCTCGACCTCCTCTTTCCCAACGTCGAGGTACTCGACTGCGCCGCCTTCCGCGTGACGCGCAACGCCGAGGTGCGGCGCAACGAGGAGGTCGCGGAGGGGCTCATCGAGATGATAGAGGGCGTGCTCCGCGACCGGCGGTTCGCCACCGTCGTCCGCCTCGAAGTCGAGGCGCGGATGCCCGACGGGATGCGCGAGCTGCTCGCGGACCAGCTCGACCTGGACGCCCGCGAGACGTACGAGCGACCCGGGCCGCTCGACTTCCGCGACTTCGACGCGCTCGCCGACCTCGACCGCCCGGACCTGAAACTGCCGGCGTGGACCCCCAAGCGCCATCCCGCGTTCGCCGGGGTCGGCGAGGACGGCGAGGACGGCAACGGCGCGCGGACCGTGTTCGACGCCGTCGCGGACGGCGACGTGCTCGTCCACCACCCGTACCACTCCTTCGAGCACACGGTGCAGTCGTTCCTCGAAACCGCGGCCCACGACGACGACGTGGTCGCCATCAAGGCCGCCATCTACCGCACCTCCCGCGACTCGAAGGTCATCGGGAGCCTCATCGACGCCGCGCGCAACGGCAAACAGGTCGCCGTGATGGTCGAACTGAAGGCGCGCTTCGACGAGGAGAACAACCTCCGGTGGGTGCGCCGGCTGGAGGAGGAGGGTATCCACGTCGCGTACGGCACCATCGGGCTGAAGACCCACTCGAAGACGGCGCTCGTCGTCCGCGACGAGGCGGACGCCGACGGGCTCACCCTCTACTCGCACGTCGGCACGGGGAACTACCACGCCGAGACGGCGAAGTCGTACGTCGACCTCGGTCTGCTCACCGACGACCAGGACATCGGCCACGACCTGACGCGGCTGTTCAACTTCTTCACCGGCCACTCGCTCAACGAGGAGTACCGGAAACTGCTCGTCGCGCCCGCGAACCTCCGGGAGTCGTTCACCGACCTCGTCGAGCGGGAGGCCGCGGCCGCCCGCGAGGGGCGGGAGGCCCGTATCGTCGCCAAGATGAACTCGCTGGAGGACCCCGCGATGGTCGAGCGGCTGTACGAGGCCTCGCGCGCCGGCGTCGAGATAGACCTGCTCGTCCGGGGCATCTGCCGGCTCAGACCCGGCGTCGAGGGCGCGAGCGGGAACGTCCGCGTCCGCTCCGTCGTCGGGCGCTTCCTCGAACACTCCCGTATCTTCCGCTTCCACAACGGCGGCGACCCGGAGTACTACATCGGGAGCGCCGACTGGATGACCCGGAACCTCGACCGCCGCGTGGAGGCCGTCGCCCCCATCGAGGAGCCGGCTCACCGCGAGGAGCTGCAGTTCGTGCTCGACACGATGCTCGCGGACAACCGCAAGGCGTGGGAGATGGCCCCGGACGGCTCGTACACACAGGCGCGGCCCGGCGACGACCCGGTCGTGAACACCCACGAGACGCTGATGAAGCGGGCGGCCGAGCGCGCGCCCGACGGCCCCGACGAGGCTATCTACGACCTCGGCGACCCGCTGGCCGACGAGGACGCGTTCGACGGCCCCGAGTGAGGCTGTGCGTCGGCGTACAGCCGGCTGACGACCGCCGCCGCCAGCGTCGGCGCGGCCACGAGCGCCAACACGCCGAGGGTGACGACCGCCACCGCCCCCAGCACGCCAGCGAGCGTCGCCGCGACCGCCTGCACGGCCAGCGCCACGGCCGCCACCGCCGTCAGGGTCGCCGCCGCGTGGAACGCCCGCCACGACCCGCTCGGTCCCGCCCGCATCTCGCCCGCGATTGCTGCCATACCCGGAGTAACTCCCCCGACGGACAAAAGTGAACGCAGAACTACAGTTCTGTCCGCCGGGGGACTGAAACGCGTTTCACCCGGCGCGCGGACAGAAACGGGGTTCTGTAAGCCGGCTTACTTGTCGCCGGCTACGGCCGTCTGCATCGCCTCGCTGTTGTACGCCTCGCCCGCGTCGCCGTCGTCGCCCATGACGATGACGCCCGCCGTGGACCCGGTGAGGTCGGCGAACTCCTCGATGGCGCGGTCGGCGGCCTCGTCGGCCGGCCGGCCCGCGTCGAGGTGGTCCACGGCACGGCGCGCGAGCGTCACCCGCGCGATGTCCTCGCCCGCGCCGGTGGCGCTCGCGCCCCCGGCGGCCGTGCAGTAGAACCCCGAGCCTATCTGGGGCACGTCGCCGACGCGGCCCGCGAGCGCCAGCCACCGCCCCCCGGTGGAGGTGGCCGCGGCGACCCGGTCGCCGTCGCGGGCGACCGCGCCGACCGTATCCGACCCGCCGAACTGCTCGCGGAGCCAGTCGAGTTGGCCCCGCGTGTCCGTCACGTCGGGGTGGTCGTCGAGGTCTTCCCACTGTTCGGTTCGCCGCTCGGTCCACAGGTCGACCTCCGTGTCGACCCCGAACGCGTCCGCGAGGTCCACGGCGTGGACGCCCGAGACGAGCACGTGGGGCGTCTCCTCCTTCACGACGCGCGCGACGTCGACCGCGTGTTCGACCCCCGGCATCGACGACGCCGCGCCGGCCGCGCGGTCGTCGGTCATCAGCCCCGCATCGGTTCGGATTATCCCGTCCGACTGGACGGTGCCGCCGACGCCGGCGTTGAACCGCGGGTCCGATTCGAGCACGCGCGTCGCGGCACAGACGGCGTCGGTGACGGTGTCGGCGTCGGCGCCGGTCGCCGCGGCCTCGTCGAGCACTGCCTGTCGTTCGGGCGGTTCCTCCGGGGGCGACCCCGCGCCGCCGTGGACGATGACTCGCATACCGTCGGCTACGGGGCGACCCGCTTAGTCGCCCCGACTTCAGACGGTCACGGCCGGTGTGTGAGCGACCCCCGGAACACCGAGTATAACGGTTCTTCATACCGTTTCCGGCGCATAACGGTACGCCTTTCAGTCGTGACTCTGAATTCTCCGCCAATGTCGCACGAGTACGAGCAGGTGGAGGTCCCCGCCGACGGGGAGCACATCACGGTAGACGAGAACGACGAGCTCGTCGTTCCGGACAACCCGGTCATCCCCATCATCCACGGTGACGGTATCGGGACCGACGTCGGGCCGGCGGCCCAGGCGGTGCTGAACGCCGCCGCCGAGGCGACGGGCCGCGAGATCAACTGGATGCGCGTCTACGCGGGCGAGGCCGCCCGCGAGCGATACGACGAGAACCTCCCGGACGACACCGTGGAGGCGCTCAAGGAGTTCCGCGTCTCCATCAAGGGGCCGCTCACGACCCCGGTCGGGGCCGGCTTCCGCTCGCTGAACGTCGCGCTCCGCAAGAAGCTCGACCTCTACGCGAACGTCCGTCCCACCTACCACCTCGACGGCGTCCCGTCGCCCGTGACGGCGCCCGAGAAGATGGACATGGTGAACTTCCGCGAGAACACGGAGGACGTGTACGCCGGCATCGAGTTCGAGGCCGGCACCGACGAGGTCCAGCAGGTCAAGGAGTTCGTCGAGGAGGAGATGGGCTTCGACTCGACCATTCACGACGGCCCGGTCGGTATCGGCATCAAGCCCATCACCGAGTTCGGGACGAAGCGGCTCGTCCGGCGCGCCATCGAGTACGCCATCGCCAACGACCGCGACTCCGTCACCCTCGTCCACAAGGGGAACATCATGAAGTTCACCGAGGGCGCCTTCCGCGACTGGGGCTACGAGCTCGCGGAGGAGGAGTTCGCCGAGGAGACCATCACCGAGGACGAGCTGTGGGACGAGTACGACGGCGAGGCCCCCGACGACGTGGTCGTCGTCAAGGACCGCATCGCCGACAACATGCTCCAGCAGCTCCTCACCCGGACGGAGCAGTACGACGTGCTCGCGATGCCGAACCTCAACGGCGACTACCTCTCCGACGCCGCCGGCGCGCAGATCGGCGGGCTGGGCATCGCGCCCGGCGCGAACCTCGGCGAGGGCCGCGTGCTCGCGGAGCCGGTCCACGGCTCGGCCCCGAAGTACGCCGGCCAGGACAAGGTGAACCCGAGCGCGATGATCCTCTCCGGTCGCCTGATGCTCGAACAGCTGGGCTGGCACGACGCCGCGGAGCTCGTGCGCGACGCCGTCGAGGCGCAGATCTCCTCGAAGCGCGTCACCTACGACATCGAGCGGCAGGTCGAGGGCGGCGAGAAGCTCGCCACCTCCGAGTTCGCCGACGAGATCGTCGAGCGCATCCACGACCTCGCGTAGACCGACCGCTTTCCTCCCTTCTTTCGCGACCCGCCAGCCGCGCCGCCGTCCCCGTCTACTCGGCCCAGTCCGGGTCCGTCCGCGGCGGCGAGAAGATATCGACCCCGCGAACCGGCTCGGTCCCTCGGTTCTCCGCGCCGTGGACCTCCCCGCCCGCGAGCACGTAGGACTCGCCGGCGGCGACGGTCACCTCGCTGTCGTCGAGCAGGAAGGTGAGTTCGCCCTCGTAGACGAACCCGGCCTGTTCGTGGTGGTGGTCGTGGCTCGGGACGGTCGCGCCCGGCTCGATACGGAAGTGCTGGACGCTGGTCTCCTCGCCCGCCGCGAGCTGTGCGAGGTGGACGTTCTCGACGGCCTCCGTCTCCGCTCCGAGCGCTGCGTGGTCCATGGCGGCGACGACGGCCGGGGGAACCAAAGCCGCTTCCCCGGCGACCGAGCGAGTCAAGGGTCGCGCCCCGCAACCCCGGGTATGTACGCGGTCGTCGGCTGTTCGGACTGCGAGGCGCTGTGGGTGGTCTCGGGGCGACCCGAGACGACCTCGTGTCCCCGCTGCGGGGCGCGCCGGCGGTTCGCGAAGCTGAAGAAGTTCGCCGAGACCGAGGACGCGGACGCCGCGAAGAACGTCCGCTCCGCGATGGTCCAGCGGCGCGCGGGGTACGACGGCGACCTCGACGACTTCGCGACGATGGGCGAGCGCGCGATGGACTCCGGGATGGACGACGGGGAGTTCCTGACCGCCTCGGGCCTCGACGCCGACGAGGTTGCGGATGCGGGGGAGCGGGCCGACGGCCACGCGTCGTCGGGGTCGCTCTCGAAGCGCGAGGCCGTCGAGCGGGCCGTCGCGGACCTCGACCGGCCCACCGAGTCCGAGATAGCCGAGTACGCCGCCGACCACGGGGTCGAGCGAGACTACGTCGAGCGCGCGCTCGACAAACTGGCCCGCGCCGGCGCGGTGACCGAGTCCGGGGGGCGCTACCGTCCGCTATGAGCGACGACGACTGGGACCCCGACCCCGAGTGGGACGACCCCGGCTCCGAGGGGTCGCCGGGGACGCCCGGGCTCCGCGACCTCGACCCCGCGTCCGTCGTCGTCGGGAGCATCGTCGGCGTCGCCGGGATACTCCTCATCCTCCAGCCGTCGGTGCGCGTCGTGGACGTGTTCGGCACGCGCGTCCCGACGTTCGTCCTCTCCTCGGGCGTGCTCGCGCTCGGCTTCGCCGTCGGCGCCCCCGTCTATCTCCGGCGGGGGTACCGCCTGCGCGGTATCGCCCACGCCGTCGGGGCGGTCGGGTTCGGCGGTCTGTTCTTCGCCGCCGGCTTCGGGTCGCTGGCGCTGCTGTGGCTCGGCCTCGCCGTCGTCATCGGCGGCGTGCTCTTCCTCGTCGCCGGGACCCGGAACCTCGACTAACGGCCTAGTTCCTCGTGGGCGCTCGCGAGGTGCGAGGAGGCGAGCGCGCCGAGCAGCGAGAGTTCGCCGCCGAGCGCCGCGGTCGTGATGACCTCCGCGAGGGCGTCGGCGTTCGCGCCGGGCGGACTCCCGCCGCCGCGCACGCCCACGACGTCGAGCGCCTCGGCCTGTGTCGGGAGCTTCGTCCCGCCGCCGACGGTCCCGACTTCGAGGGAGGCGATAGTGAGCGAGGCGTACAGCGTGTCGCCGCCGTCGCGCACGTCCACGGTCGTGATGGCGTTCGCACCCTCGACCACCTGCGCGATGTCCTGGCCGGTGGCGAGGAACGCCGCCGCGACGGTGTTCGCGGCGTGGGCGTTGAAGCCGAGGCTCCCGGCCTTCGCCGACCCGACGAGGTTCTTGCGCGTGTTCGCCTCGGCGATGGCCTCGGGCGTGGTCTTGAGCACGTCCGCGACCGTCTCCCGCGAGAGGGTGACGTCGGCGCTGACGGTTCGCCCGCGGCCGTTCACGGCGTTGACGGCGGCGGGCTTCTTGTCCGAACAGAGGTTCCCGGAGAGGGCGACGAGTTCGGCCGGCGTCTCGGCCTCGATGTGTTCGGCGGCCTCCTGCGTGGCGATGGTGGCCATGTTCATCCCCATCGCGTCCTTCGTGTCGTAGGCGAACCGGACGAAGACGCTGTCGCCGACGACGTACGGCGTCGCCTCGCGCAGTTCCCCGTGGCTCGTGGTCGCTTCAGCTGTCCCGGCGAGGTCGTCGGTGTGCTCGCGGACCCACGCCGCCGTCTCCGCGGCCTCGCCCACGTCCGCGACCCGGAAGACGGGCGCGCGGGTCATCGCGTTCTTCAGCACGCGCGCCGTCGCGCCGCCGCCCGCGCGGATGGCCGCACAGCCGCGGTTCACGCTCGCGACGAGCGCCCCCTCCGTCGTCGCCATCGGGAGGTACTTGTCGCCGGAGACGGCCCCGTCGGGGTCGTCCGCGTTGATGCGGACGGGGCCGACGACGCCCATCGGCACCTGCGCGCCCCCGACGAGGTTCTCGATGTTCGACCCGACCGCGTCCTCGGGGGCGAACGCGTAGTCGCCGACGGTATCGAGGGCCGCGCCCGTCCGGCGCTCGACCAGGAGCCGACGGACCTCCGCGGCCGTCGCCTCGTCCGCGTGCGCCTCCAGTTCGTGGAGGCGGAGTTCGCCCTCCTCGACCCGTTCCGCGAGGTCGTCTACGTCGCTCATGACACCACCTGCGACCGCCCCCGCCAAACTGTTTTGCATCCGTGAGGGGGACGCGCCGGCCGCCGCGGCCCCGCCGCCCGAACCGAACGCTTACCGACCCCGCCCGCCACCACGCCGGTATGACAGCACCGGCCGACCTCGTCGTCACGAACGCCGAGGTCCACACGCTCGCCGACCCCGATACGACCCACGGCGCGGTCGCGGTCCGGGACGGCCGAATCGTCCGCGTCGGCGACGCCTACGAGGTGGACTTCCTCGTCGGCGCGACGACCGAAGTGATGGACGCGGAGGGCGGCGTCGTCCTCCCCGGGTTCGTGGACGCGCACACCCACCTGGAGATGGTCGGCCGCCACCTCGTCCACGCGGACCTTCGGGGCGCGGAGTCGGCCGCGGACGCCGTCGAGCGCCTGCACGAGCGCGCCCGGGAGACCGAGGGCCCCGTGCTCGGCTACGGCTACGACGAATCGACGTGGGACGAGGCCCGCTACCTCACCCGCGACGACCTCGATTCGGTGGCCGACGACCGCCCCGTCGTCGCCTTCCGCGAGGACATGCACACCGCGTCGGTGAACACCGCGGCGCTCGACGCCCACCGCGGGGAGATGCCCGACGGCGACGTGCGGGTCGAGGGGGGCGAGGCGACCGGCGTCGTCGTCGAGGAGGCCGTCGACCCGCTGTTCGCGGCGTTCGAGCCGGACGTCGAGGGGACCGAGTCGCTCGTCCGCGCGGCACAGGCGCGCGCGAACGAACTCGGCGTCACGGGGATACACGACATGTGCCGGGACAGCCACAAGCCGCGCGTGTACCGCGACCTCGACGCCGTCGGCGACCTCACCCTCCGCGTGCGAATCAACTACTGGGCGAACCACGCCGACGCCGTGGTCGAAGCGGGCCTGCGCTCGGGCCACGGGAGCGAGATGGTCGAGACGGGGGCCATCAAGACCTACACGGACGGGAGCTTCGGGGGCTCGACGGCGAAGCTCCGCGAGCCCTACGCGGACGGCGACGGCGACGGTCAGTGGGTCGTCGGGCCCGAGGAACTCGACGAGATGGTCGAGCAGGCGGCGGGCGCGGACCTCCAGTTCACGGCCCACGCCATCGGGGACGCGGCCGTCGCGGGGACGCTGGACGTGCTGGAGCGCCACGACGCGGCGCGCCTGCGCCACCGGGTCGAACACGCGGAACTGCTCACCGGCGACCTCGTGGAGCGGTTCCGCGAGGTCGGCGCCGTCGCGTCCGTCCAGCCGAACTTCCTGAAGTGGGCGCGCGAGGGCGGCCTCTACGACGCGCGGCTGGGCGAGCGCCGCCGCGAGGTCATGCCGTTCCGCGACCTGCTCGACGCGGGCGTCCCGCTCGCGTTCGGCTCCGACTGCATGCCGCTGGACCCGCTGTTCGGGGTACGGGAGGCCGTCACCGCGCCCGAGGCGCGCCAGCGGCTGTCCGTGACCGAGGCGCTGCGCGCGTACACCGCCGGGGGCGCGTACGCCGCCGGGAACGAGGACGAGGCCGGCACCGTCGAGGCCGGCAAGCGTGCGGACCTCGTCGTCCTCGCCGAGTCGCCGTGGGCGGTCGCGGACGACGACATCGCGGACATCGACGTGGCCGCGACCGTCGTGGCCGGCGACGTGGTGTACGAGCGCTAGAGCCGCTTCTCGTAGCCCACGTAGTCGTACTCGTGGTCGTCGGACTCCCACAGCGTGAACCGCTCGTAGCCGCGCGACTCGTAGAAGTCGAGGAGGAAGGGGTGGTCGGTGAACGTCCCGAGCCGGACGCGGTCGTAGCCCGCCTCCCTCGCGTACCGCTCCGCGCGGGCGAACAGTCGGCCCCCGACGCCCTCGCCCTGCGCGTCGGGCGCGACGGCGAGGCGTTCGAGGAAGGGCACGTCGCGCTCCTCCAGCACGCGTATCGCGCCGACGACCGTGTCGTCGCGCTCGGCGACGAACTCCGCGGAGGGCGGCTCCTCGTCGAACCACCCGCGGACGTACTCCGCCTCGACCGCCTGCATCCCGTTCGGGTAGCCGAGGTCGGCGGCCGTGTCGTAGGCGGCGCGGTAGAGGGGGACGAGCGTCTCCGTGTCGGCGGCCGTCGCGCGCCGGACCCGGAGGGTCATTCGAGCAGGTCCTCTCCGGTCATCGCCCCGGGCACGGCGACGCCGACGAGCGCGAGCAGGGTGGGCGCGATGTCGCAGAGCGCGCCGCCCTCGCGGACGCGCGTGCCCCCGTCGCCGCCGTCGGGCGCGACGTAGAGGAACGGAACGGGGTTCGTCGTGTGGGCGGTGTGGGGGTCGTCGGCCGTTCCCATGTCGTCGGCGTTGCCGTGGTCGGCGGTGACGAGGAGGTGGCCGCCCGCGGCGGCGACGGCCTCGGCCAGCCGTCCCAGCTGTTCGTCCACCGCCTCGACGGCGGCGACGGCGGCGTCGAAGTCGCCCGTGTGGCCCACCATGTCCGGGTTCGCGTAGTTGAGGACGAGCACGTCCGGGTCGTCGGCCTCGACCGCGGCGAGCACCTCGTCGGTCAGTTCGGCGGCCGACATCGCCGGGCGCAGGTCGTACGTCGCCACGTCGGGGGAGTCCACGATGCGCCGGCGCTCGCCCGCGAACTCGACCTCCCGGCCCCCGTTGAGGAAGTAGGTGACGTGGGGGTACTTCTCGGACTCCGCGGCGCGCAGTTGGGTGCGCCCGGCGTCGGCGAGCGCCTCCCCGAGCGTGTTCTCGGGCCGATTCGGCGGGAAGGCGACGGGCAGGTCGAAGGTCGCGTCGTACTCGGTCATCGTCACGACGTGCGCACCCGGCGGGTCGACCGCGACGCCCTCGGCTTCCCAGTCCCCGGGGCGGATGCCGGCGAGCATCCGGGTCAACTGCCGCGCGCGGTCGGCGCGGAAGTTACAGAACACGACGGCGTCGTCGGGGCCGAGCGCCGGCCCGCCCGCGACGAGGGTCGGTTCGACGAACTCGTCGGTGTCGCCGCGCGCGTACGAGGCCTCGACCGCGCCGACCGCCGACTCGGCCTCGTACGGTGCCTCGCGGTTCACGACGGCGTCGAACGCGCGCGCCGTCCGGTCCCAGTTCTCGTCGCGGTCCATCGCGTAGTAGCGGCCCGTCACCGTCGCGACGTCGCCCGTGCCGTGCTCGGCGGCGACGGCGTCGAGGTCGCGGAGGAAGCCCGCGCCCGATTTCGGCGCGGTGTCCCGGCCGTCGGTGAACGCGTGCGTGACCGCTTCGACGCCCGCGTCGGCCGCGGCCTCGACGAGCGCGTGGATGTGGTGCTGGTACGAGTGGACGCCGCCGTCGGAGACGAGGCCCATGAGGTGGACGCGACCGCCCCGGTCGCGTGCGTACGCGAACGCGTCCGCGACGGCGTCGTTCTCCCCGAGCACGCCGGCCTCGGCGTCCTCGCTCACGCGCGTCGAGTCCTGCAGGACGACCCGGCCCGCGCCGATGTTGAGGTGGCCCACCTCGCTGTTGCCCATCTGTCCCGCGGGGAGGCCGACGCGCCGGCCGTGGGTCTCGAGCGTCCCGAACGCGCCCGCCGTGCGCAGACGGTCGAACGTCGGGGTGTCGGCCGCGCGCACCGCGTCGCGGGCCTCGGGGTCGTCGTTCAGCCCCCAGCCGTCCAGGACGACAAGCGCCGCTTGCATTGTCGGAACGCTGGCGCGGCCCGGGTAAGTAGCGTTCGGAACCCTTGCCCTCGCCCGCCCCGCACCCTTTTTACGCCGACACGACCCAGCACGGACGAATGACGCTGGACCCGGTCCACTTCAAGGCCATCTCACGGCTGGCGCGCGGCGTCAGCCGCACCGTGGACGAGGCGGAACACCGGGCGTTCGCCGAGACGGTGTGGAACGAGTACCTCGACCCGCTGTACGACGACGGCGAGCCGGTCGTGGAGCCGCTGGGCGAGCAGGCGCGCCGCCGCATCGACGCCACCGAGGTGGCGCTGGAGGCCGACCGCTTCGAGACGCGCCACGGCCTCGACTCGGGCACCATCAACCCGACGACGTTCAAGAACGGCCTCGTCGTGGACGTGGCGCAGGCGGCGATGAGCCGCGTTCCCTCCGACCTCGAACTCCACCGCGGGCGCACGAACGTCGTCGCGGTCCACTCGAACGACGTGACCGTCGGCCTCGACGGCGACTGGACGATGGACGACGAGGGGTACGTCCGCCAGCGCCTGCTCCACGTCCCGGCGACGGACCGGTCGATGACCGCCGTCGTCCACGAACTCGCGCTCTACCTCTCGGAGGTGACCCACGCGACGGACAACGCCGAGGTGGTCGAGGACCTGCTCGTGATGGACGGCCCCATCTACCCCAAGGGCCTGCTCACGTGGGACCGCCGGGACCCCGAACTCGCCGACCTGCTCGCCGAGGACGAGCGCCCGCAGGGCGTGATACAGGCGTACGTGGACCTCGTGGAGAACTTCGTCCGCCGGGAGGTGCCGATGGTCGGCTTCGTGAAGAACCCCGCCAGCCGCCTCGTCACGCGGACGGTCCGCGACAAGGAGGGGAACTCCCCGTGGCTCAACGACGCCGCCTTCTTCTCCCAACTGCTCGAACGCGCCGAGGTCGTGGACGGCGAGCGCGAGCGGGAGACGGACGCGCTCACCTACACGAACTGGTTCGTCTCCCGGGGCGGCACGGACGGCGCGCTCGCCTCGCCCGACACCCTGCCCGGCATCGAGCGCCGCCTCGACCACTGGAACTACGAGGTCACGTTCGCCATGGTGTACGACCCCCGCACCGACACGGTGTACCGGGTGGAGGCGCCCCGCCACTTCACCGAGGACGCCGACCTGCGCGAGGACCTGCTCCGGCAGGTGCTGAAAGGCGTCGCGGCCGAACGCGGCCCGCCCGAGGCCGTCGGGAAGGCCGACTCGCTGGCGAAGATCGGCGCGCGCGAGACGACCGCGCTCCGCGAGGCGCTGGAGACGGCGTTCGACTCGGAGATAGACGCCGACTACAACGACGACCGCTGGGGCGCGTTCGTGGACTGAGTCGTCGTTCCGTTCCGGTTCGTTTCGGTAGGGGTTGCCTCGTGTTTCGTGTCCAGTTCCCCGTCCGTCCTGCCCAGTATGATTCGTGGGTGGTGTGTTCGGCGAACGCCCTGCTCACGCGGTTCTAGGGAAGACAGCACCGCACCGTCCACACGCCTCCCCAGCCGACCCGCTCACTGCGTTCGCTCGTCCCTCGCGCGGCGCTGGCTCGCCACGAGACGCTCGCCAGCGCGCGCCACGGCCGGTAGGGCCGGAGCGGGCGAGGGCTTCGGAGGTGTCGCCGACCGTATCGGGACAACACCGAACACAGAAACGGACGGCCTACTGTTCGAGGCCGGGTTCGCGCTTGATTACCTCTATCTCCACCTCGCCCTCGGGAACGCCGACGCGGGCGAACTGGGTGCGGAGGTGTTCCTTCGCGGCGTCGACGGCCCGGTCGCGCGTCTCGAAGCCGCGCGGCATGGGCGTCTCGAAGGCGACGCGTATCTCGCGGTCGCCGATGCGCTGGAGCTGGCCGCCCGACTCGACCTCGTAGAAGGCGTCGCAGACCCACACGTAGGGGGCGCCCTCGTCGGGCGCGCCCTTGAACGCGGGCGGGTCCTCGCCGCGCTCGTACAGCGTGCCGGTGAGCGCCGTGCCCCCGGCGTGGCCGCGGATGAGTAACACGGGCTTACTACGCGGTCACGGCGTATAGGTCCGCGGGCGGGCGGCCCGGGCGGCCCGGGCGCGCGGGAGCGTGGGTTTTTGTCGCCGGAGCGCACAGCCCGTCGCATGACTGACCTCGGGGACTTCGAGGAGTTCGAGTCGGCCGAGCGGGCGGCGACCGACGCGGACCCGGAGCCGACCCCCGACGCGGCCGACGACTTCGAGACGGTCGAGGCGAACCCGGCGGGGCGCGACCGCGGGCTGGGGACGCTCTCGGCCGCCGAGGGCCTCTCGGTCGGCGAACACGAGGACGAGACGCGCCTGCGGGCGTACGTCACCGTGGGGAACCGCTCGCTCGTCCGCGTGGGCGCGTACGCCGTGGCGGACTACCCGGACGGCGAGGCGCTGTTCTGCCGCATCACGGCCCTCGAGTACGCACAGGAGTTCCGCAGCGACGACGCCACGGAGATACACGCCCGCCGCGCGATGCGGTCGGACGGCATCGACGAGGCCGACTACAAGTTCATGGCGACGCTGGAGCCGCTCGCGGTGCTCTACTCCGAGGGGGGCGACCTGCTCCGGCGGATGCCCGACCGCGTCCCGAAGCCGGAGACGGTCGTCCGGCGCGCGGAGGACAAGTCCGAGGTGAAGACCGGGCTGAAGGTGCCGGACGACGGCGTCTTCGTCGGCCACCTCGCCGTCGGGGGCGAGAAGGTGCGGACGGCGGCGGAGCCGCCGACGGTCGATTATCGGCTGAAGGACGACTACGACAGCGGCGACCCGCTCGTCTTCCGCCACACGCTCGTCGCGGGCGGGACGGGGTCGGGGAAGACCCACGCCTCGAAGAACGTCCTCCGGCAGTACCTCGGGCGGACCTACGAGATGAGCGACGGCCGCACGCCCGGCGCGGCGGTCGTCCAGTTCGACCCGCAGGACGAGTACGCCCAGATGCACGACGACGGCGACTACCCCGACGACTTCGGCCGGGCGCTCGACGCGGAGGGGGTGAAACACGGCGGCCACGACGACACGAAGGCGTTCGTCCCCGTGGTCGGCGAGGCCACCTACGCCGCAGACCACCACCGCGCCGAGCAGGTCGAGTTCACGCTCCCCTTCTCGATGGTTCGCTCGCGGCCGTGGCTCGTCGCCGGCGCGGGGCTGAACGATAACCAGTACCCCGCGCTCCAGCGACTCCTCCGCCGGTTCTTCCGCCAGCACGGCGACGGCGGGACGTACGCGGAGTTCCGGTCGTTCCTCGACGACCCGGCGCTCCGCGAGGAGCTCCACGAGGCCGGCAAGGTCCACGAGGCGACCTACGACGCGGTCAAGCGGAAGACGTACGGCTTCGGCGACGTGTTCGACGGCGACGCGCCGCCCATCACCGACCTCGTCCACGAGTTCGTGCGCCCCGGCGGGCTGACCTGCGTCCCGACCTACCACATCAACGACTCGCGGAAGACGACGACGGTCGTCCTCGCGCTCGCCTCCCTGCTCGTCGACGAGAAGCTCTCGAACGACCCGCGCTACGACCGCATCAAGGAGACGCCGCTCGTCCTCGGGATGGACGAGGCGCACAACTTCCTCACCGACGCCGACAGCGTGCAGGCGTCGAAGGTCATCGGGAAGTTCTCCGAGGCGGCGAAGCAGGGCCGCAAGGAGCGGCTCGGCCTCTTCCTCATCACGCAGGACCCGCAGGACATCGCCGACCCCGTCTTCAAGCAGGTGAACACGAGCGTCGTCCTCAACCTCGGCGACGAGGACGCCATCAAGTCGGTGAACCTCCCCTCGACGCTGGAGGGGAAGGTCCCCTACTTCGAGAAGGGGCAGATGGCGGTGTACTCGCCGGACAACTCCGAGCCGGTCGAGGTGGTCGGCCTGCCCCACTGCGTCACGAAACACGGCCGGGACTGAGGGGCCGCGGGGGCGACCTTTTTCATCGCGGGCGTCGCATTCCGACCTATGCCGAAGCACGTACTCGTTCCCGTGGACGGCTCCGAGCAGTCACAGCAGGCGCTCGACTACGCGTTCACGGAGTTCCCGAGCGCGACGGTAACCCTGCTCCACGTCATCAACCCCGCGCGGGCGGGCTACGGCGCGCAGGCCGGTCTCCCGAGCTTCTCCGAGGAGTGGTACGACGAGGCGGAGGCCGCCGCCGAGGAGCTGTTCTCCGAGGCCCGCGCGGACGCGCCGGAGGGCGTCACGGTGGAGACGGCCGTCGAGGTCGGCCAGCCGGCCCGCACCATCGTCGAGTTCGCGGAGGAGCACGGCTCCGACGCCATCGTCATCGGCAGCCACGGCAGACAGGGTATCTCGCGGGTGTTGCTCGGCTCCGTCGCCGAGGCGGTCGTCCGGCGCGCGCCGTGTCCGGTCACGGTCGCGCGCTGACGCGCCCTACAGTTCGCCGAGCTTCCGCAGGAGCTGCCCCTCGTACTCCTCGTCGGCCTGCACGCCCTTCACCTCGACCACGTTGCGCTCCAGCTTGTCGAGCGCGACGCGGAACGCGGACTCCGCGCCGTACCCCTCGCCGGAGCCGGCCATCTGGCCGACATTCGTGCGTAGGCGGATCTGCGCGTAGATGAGCGGCGTGCCGCGGAGCTTCTCCTTGTGCTGCTTGAAGCGGACGTGCGCGTGCTGGACCTGCATGTCGGCGTACTTGTCGGAGACCTCCTCGATGCTGGCGACGATCTCCTCGCGCGTGATGGTGTCGAGCACCTCCACGTTCGTCACCTGCACGTCCATGTGGTCCTCCTCGGTGTAGGTGAGCGCGCGGAGCACGTCCGTCTTGGTGACGATGCCGGCGATGAGCCGGTCGTCGTCGCCCGTGACGACGAGGCCGCCGTAGTCGCCCTCCAGCATCCGCTCGACGGCGTCGCGCACGGAGTCGCCGGGGTCGGCGGTGTCGACGGGGCTCGTCATCACGTCGTAGACGGGGATGTCGAGCACGCGTTCGAGGTCGCCGCCGCGGTCGCCCCGCGTCGCCTTGTCCATGTTGCGGACCGCGATGTCCGTGATGTCGTGGGTCGTCACGAGCCCCGAGAGGTATCCGTTCTCGTTCGTGACGGGGACGCGCGAGACGCCGTTCTCGCGCATGATGTTGATGACCTTCCCGACCGTCGCGTCCTCGGGGACGGAGATGACCTCCTCGGTGTAGATGTCGCCGACGGTGAGCACGTCGAGGTTGTCCAGGACGGCTTCGAGGATGGCGTTCTCCGAGATGATGCCGTAGAGCTTCTCGCCGTCGAACACCGGGGCGACCTTCACCCCGCCCTCGACGAGCATCCGCGCCACGTCGCGGACGTCCTCGCGGCGGTCCACCTTCGGCGCGTTGCGCATCATCGCCGCGGCCTTGGTGTTGTCCTCCACGTGCGACTGGAGGAGCTGTTTCTCCGTGATAACGCCGGCGTACGCGCCGTCGTCGGTGACGATGACCCCCTTCAGGTTCTCGCTCTCGAACGTCGACCGGACCTTCCCCAGTCGTTCGCCCGAATCGACCTCGGTGAACTCGCGCGTAACGATGTCTTCGATATCCATATAGAGTCCCTCTCCTTCGGACTTGACCGCGAGCGTTATTGAAAGTACCTCCCTCGGGGCGAGCCGCAATCCCGGAGCCGTCCGGCGGTAAGCGTGTGTTACGTCGAACCGTACCGGGGCGCTACCGAACCTGGATCTCGACCGTCTCGCCGTGGGGCAACACCCGGTCGACGGCCATCCCGAGCCGTTCGATCTCCGTCTCCAGCCACGCCGGCGGTTCCTCGCCGTCGACCACGATCTCCGTCGTCGGGCCGGCCGCCTTCCGGAAGGTCCCGGCGGCGACGACCTCCGACCGGCCGTCGAGCGCGGCCCGGAGGCGTTCGTGTCTCGTGCTTCGGGGACTCGGTCGCGTCACCGCACGTGCCTCGCTAGCATGTCGTTCACCGTTTAAACCACGCATCACTCGCGTAAAAAGCTACAGGGGGGTGGGCGAACGGACCCTCAGTCGCCGCCGCGGACCGCGACGCGGACCCACCCGACGAACACGTCCGCGACGCCCTCGAAGTGGGCGGAACTCCCCGCGGCGACGAGGACGGCCCCGACGGTGTTGAACAGGAGGTCGTTGACGATGTCGGCGGTGCCGTACTGCGCCAGCACGGCCTCCCCGCCGACGAGGGAGGCGAGGCCGCCGCTCGCGAACTCCAGTATCTCCCAGCCGACGCCGACCGCCAGCACGAACAGGACGACGAACGTCGCCCGGAAGCCGCGGCCGAACGAGACGGCCCGCGAGTGGCGCTCCGTCGCGCGCGCCACGGCGTAGCCCAGCCCCGCCACCATCGACGCCGACAGCGTGTGTGTCACGCTGTCGTACCAGCCGAACCGGCCGTAGAGCCACACCGCGCCCGCGGCGTGGAGCGCCGACGCGAGGGTCAGCCACGCGACGAGGCCGGCGTCCATCGCGTAGCCGCGACGCCGGCGCAGGACCGCCGGCAGGAGGGTGACCGCGAGCGGTACCCCGGTGTTCACCACGAGCGTCGGGTCGCGCGCGAGGGCGGCCCAGACGGTCGCCGCCGCCAGCGCCGCCTGCATCGCCCGGACGGCGTAGCGGTGGTGGCGCTCGTCGCCCGGGAGGTCGCCCCCGTCCGTGCCGTCGTCCCCCTCGCGGGTCGCGCTCTCCAGCCGGTCGACGCGGTCCGAGTAGGTGAAGTACGCGTCGAAGGCGACGCCCGCGACGACCCCCGCCGCGGTCGCGGCGACGAGGTCCCACATGAGTTCGACGCGCCCGCCAACGAACGAGGTGCCGGCGAGCGTGTCGGCCGCGTACACCCCGACGGTCCACGCGCCCGCGAACGCCATCGTCGCCACGACCACGAGGACGGCGGCGAACCGCGGCGTCATCGACAGCGAGGTGTAGCCGTCGAGCAGCACCGCCACCAGCAGCGCCACCCCCGCCGTCGCGAGGAAGGGGGTGACGGTCGGGAGGGCGCCGACCGACCGCACGGCCACCGGCACCGCGACGAGCGCCGCGAGCTCGGCCGGTATCGTCGCCGTCGGGTCGCGCTCCAGGACGGGCACCAGCGTCGCGACGGCGGCGAGCAGGGCGGCGAGCACGGCCCAGTCCGGTTCGCCCGCCCGGACGAACCACACGGCCGCGGCCGCGAGCAGCGCCGTGACGGCCCACGCGACGGCGGTGTCCGCGCGCCGCCGGGTCACCAGCGAACGTAGCGAGGTCACGTCCGGACGCGTCACGCTCGTCGGTGAAAAGCCCACGTGGGCGGCGCTGTCGGCGCGGACGTCGGAAGGAAGTGGGTTCGGGCGGATTTGAACCGCCGGCCTCCTCCATGTCAAGGAGGTGTCATAACCAGCCTAGACCACGAACCCTCGCTGGCGTGCAATCCACCGTAGCCCGGTGGCACAATTGAAGGTTTCGAATCGGGGAGGGGCGGCGGCGTGGGGCCCGACGACACGCCGGCGACACGCTTTTTGCTATGGACAGATTTGTACATCATAACGCAAGAGCGTACATCGGTGTCCACAATGAAGGAACTCATCGAGCGAGTCACGGAGGGCGAAGACCTGACACAGGCGGAGGCGCGCGAGGCGGCCCGCCTCGTGTTCGAGGAGGCCACGGAGGCACAGATCGGCGCGCTGCTGACGGCGTTGCGCGCGAAGGGGGAGACGGAGGCCGAAATAGCCGGCTTCGCCGAGGGGATGCGCGCCGCCGCGCGCACCATCGACCCCGACCGCTCGCCGCTCGTCGATACGTGCGGGACGGGCGGCGACGACTACGACACCATCAACGTCTCGACGACGAGCGCCATCG
This sequence comes from Halosegnis marinus, assembly GCF_029338355.1. Classification (GTDB taxonomy): domain Archaea; phylum Halobacteriota; class Halobacteria; order Halobacteriales; family Haloarculaceae; genus Halosegnis; species Halosegnis marinus. Next base: position 570,428 of record NZ_CP119802.1, on the reverse strand, counting down.
TCGTCGCGGGCGCCGGGGTGCCGGTCGCCAAGCACGGCAACTACTCCGTCTCCTCGTCGTCGGGCAGTTCCGACGTGCTGGAGGAGGTCGGCGTGGACCTCGACTCGGCCCCGGAGGCCGTCGAGTCCCGCATCGAGGCCGACGGCATCGGCTACCTCCACGCGCCCGCGTTCCACCCCGCGATGAAGGCCGTCATCGGGCCGCGGCGCGAACTCGGCATCCGGACGATATTCAACGTCCTCGGGCCGCTGACGAACCCCGCCGGCGCGGACGCGCAGGTCGTCGGCGTGTACGACCCGGACCTCGTCCCCGTGCTCGCGCGGGCGCTCGACCGGATGGGCCTCGACCGCGCGCTCGTCGTCCACGGCGCCGGGATGGACGAGATAGCGCTCCACGACGAGACGGTCGTCGCCGAACTCCGCGACGGGACCGTCGAGGAGTACACGATAACCCCCGAGGACCTCGGCCTCGATTCCGCGCCTGTGGAGGCCATCGCCGGCGGCACGCCCGAGGAGAACGCCGCCGACCTCCGCGCCATCGTCACGGGCGACCTGGCGGGGCCGAAGCGCGACGTCATCCTCGCGAACGCCGGCGCGGCCGTGTACGTCGCGGGGGAGGCCGACACGCTCCGCGAGGGCGTCGAGCGCGCCCGCGACGCCATCGAGTCGGGCGGCGCGGCGGCCACCTTCGAGGCGCTCCGAACCGCGAACGACACCGCCGAGGCCGAGACGTAGATGGCCCGCGCGAAGGTGTGCGGCCTCACCTCGGAGGCGGACGTGCGCGCGGCCGTCGAGGCGGGCGCGGACGCGGTCGGGTTCATCGTGGACGTGGACGTGGACACCCCGCGGGAAGTGACCCCGGCGACGGCCGAACGGCTCGTGGAGACGGTGCCGCCGTTCGTCACCGCGACGATCGTGACGATGCCGGACAGCGCCGCCGAGGCCGTCACGCTCGCGGAACTCGTCGGCGCGGACGCGATACAGACCCACGGCCTGCCGCCCGAGGACGTCGCCGTCCTCGTCGCGAACTTCTACGGCCCGGTCGTCCCGGCCGTCCCGACCGACGGGGTGGCGGACTACGCCGGCGTCGGCCACGCCCTGCTCGTGGACACCCCGAGCGAGGCGGGCGGGGGCGGGACCGGCGAGACGCACGACTGGGCCGCGACCCGGGAGGCGACCGCCGACCTCGACCGGCCCGTGATACTCGCGGGCGGGCTGACCCCCGACAACGTCGCCGACGCCGTGGCGGCGGTCGACCCCTACGCGGTCGACGTGGCCTCGGGGGTCGAGTCCGAGGGCGGCGTGAAGGACCACGACGCCGTGCGCGCGTTCGTCAGGAACGCGGGGGCCGCGCCGTGAACCTCGACACGTCCCGGGCCGAGTTCCGCGACCTCGCGGGCGGCGACACCTGCGTCGTCCGCGCCGCGGCGACGCTCGACGCCGACGCCGACCCGCTGGCCGCCTACGCCGCGCTGACCGGGCGGACGACGGACGCCGAGCGCGCGGACTACTCGTTCCTGCTCGAGTCCGCCCAGAAGGTCGCCTCGTCGGACCCGGACGGCGCGTTCTCGACGGACGACGCGGACCGCCACGCCCGGTTCTCGTTCGTCGGCTACGACCCGGCCGCCGCGGTGACCGTCGGGCCGGACGGCGGCACGGTCGAGACGTTCGACGACCGCTACGACGGCCTCGTCGAACTCGACGGCCGCGGCGACTGCGTGGACGACCTCCGGGCCGCGCTCCCGGACCTCCCGCGGCGCGGCTTCCCGGCCTCGGGACGGCAACACCTCGACGGCGGCCTCGTCGGCTTCCTCGCGTACGACGCCGTCTACGACCTCTGGCTGGAGGAGGTGGGCCTCGACCGCCCCGACTCGCGGTTCCCTGACGCGCAGTTCGTGCTCAACACGCGGACGCTCGTCTTCGACGACGAGGAGGGAACCCTGACACTCGTGTTCACGCCCGTCGTGCGCGCGGGCGACGACCCCGACGACGTGTACGACGACCTCGTCGCCGAGGCCGAGCGCGTCGAGCGCCTGCTCGGGGAGGCCGCCGCCCTCGATACGGGCGGCTTCCGGCGCGACTCGGAGACCGCGGGGTCGCGGGCCGACTACGAGGCCGCCGTGGCCCGCGCGAAGGAACACGTCCTCGACGGCGACATCTACCAGGGCGTGCTGTCGCGGACCCGCGAGCTCCGCGGCGAGGTGGACCCGCTCGGCTTCTACCGCGCGCTCCGCGAGGTGAACCCCTCGCCGTACATGTACCTGCTCGGCTACGACGACCTCACCGTCGTCGGGGCCTCGCCCGAGACGCTCGTCTCCGTGCGCGGGGAGGAAGTGATGGCGAACCCCATCGCCGGCACCTGCGCGCGCGGCTCCTCGCCCGTCGAGGACCGGCGGCTCGCGGGCGAGATGCTCGCCGACGGGAAGGAGCGGGCGGAACACACGATGCTCGTGGACCTCGCGCGCAACGACGTGCGCCGCGTCTCCGAGGCGGGCAGCGTCCGCGTCGAGGAGTTCATGAACGTCCTGAAGTACAGCCACGTCCAGCACATCGAGTCCACCGTCACGGGACGGCTCGCGGCCGACTCCGACGCGTTCGACGCGACGCGCGCGTCGTTCCCCGCGGGGACGCTGTCGGGCGCGCCGAAGGTGCGCGCGATGGAGATAATCGACGCGCTGGAGACCGAGCCGCGGGGGCTCTACGGCGGCGGCGTCGGCTACTACTCGTGGGCCGGCGACGCCGATTTCGCCATCGTCATCCGCACCGCGACGGTGGAGGACGAGGGCGAGACGGACCGCGTCACGGTGCAGGCGGGCGCGGGTATCGTCGCGGACTCGGACCCGACGAGCGAGTACGAGGAGACGGAGAAGAAGATGGGCGGCGTCCTCGCGGCGCTCGAAGCCATCGAGGAGCCGCCGGAGGTGGAGCCGTGACCGTCCTCGTCGTGGACAACTACGACTCGTTCACCTACAACCTCGTGGAGTACGTGAGCCAGCACGGCATCGACGTCGAGGTGCTGAAGAACACCGCGACGCTCGACGAGGTGCGCGCCACGGACCCCGAGGGCATCGTCGTCTCGCCCGGTCCCGGCCACCCGAGGAACGAGCGGGACGTGGGCGTCACGATGGACGTGTTGCGGGAGGTGTCGCCCGAGATACCGACGCTCGGGGTCTGTCTCGGGCTGGAGGCCGCGGTGTACGAGTACGGCGGGGCGGTCGGGCGCGCCCCGCGGCCGATTCACGGGAAGGCGTTCCCCGTCGACCACGACGGGAAGGGCGTCTTCGCCGGCCTCGAACAGGGCTTCCAGGCCGGGCGCTACCACTCGCTCGTCGCGACCGAGGTTCCCGACTGCTTCGCCGTGACCGCCACGACGGACGACGAGGGGACGGAACTCGTGATGGGGGTGCGCCACGAGGCGTACCCCATCGAGGCCGTCCAGTTCCACCCGGAGTCGGTGCTGACGGGGGTCGGCCACGACGTGGTCGACAACTTCCTCGCGACCCTATAGGAACGGGACGAACCGGAGCAGGCCGAAGAACCACAGCAGGCCGACGACGACGGCCGCGACGACGGCTACCTTCAGCGCGATGGACAGCACCACGCGCGCCACGACGATGGCGAGGACGATTATCACGAGCGTGCTGAGGATTCCGGGCAGTCCGAACTCCGGGACGAGCTGGAGCGGCAGGGCCCCTGCGACGAGCGTGTCCATATCTCCGCGTCTCGGCCCGTCGTGAAAAACGCGTGGGCCGCGCGCGCTCCCGCTCGGAGGACCTCGTTTCGCCCGCGCCGCGGCGGTCGAAACCCCCCTTCGGTTCCGGTGGGAACCGCGAGACGGACCCACGTTTCCCGTCGAGATATCCACTTCCGCTCCGGTCTGGCCACCGTTAAGTTCGTCCGCCCGGTCACGTCCGATGTACCAGGCGCCGCCGTGCGACGGCGCACCCACGCGAACCGACCAGTGCCGACTGCGCGCCGGGAATCGACCGAGAAACACCCGATTGCCAAAGGGTTATCTGGCCCGCTACAGAAGCAAGCGCCGTTACGAATGACCGCCAACTATCTCCACGCGAACAGCACCGTGGCCGCCCCCGAGGGGACGGGCGGCCGGGGGGCCGAGTGATGTCCGGGACCGACCTCTCCGCGGACGACCTCGTACTACCCATCAAACGAACAGACGGCGAGACGCTGGAGGAGCGTCTCACCGCGAACGCCTACCACAACATCCTGCCCGCGCGCTACCTGCGCAAGGACCAGAACGGGGACCTCGTCGAGACGCAGGAGGACCTCTTCGCCCGCGTCGCGAAGAACATCGCGCTCGCCGAGGCCGTCTTCGAGGCCGAGAAGCGCGGCGTCGACGTGAGCGTCACGCCCGCACAGCTGAAGCCGGAACACCCGCGCCGCGACGAACTCGCCGCCGAGGTGTTCGGCGCCGGCACGACCGCCGAGGACGACGCCGAGACAGACCTCTCCGTCTACAACGTCAACAAGTTCGCCTACGACACCGTCGTGCCCGAGCTGCCCGACGGCGTCCGCGAGCACGTCGAGTCGAAGCGCGCCGAGTTCCAGGACCTGATGGAGAACCTCTCGTTCGTCCCGAACTCGCCGACGCTGATGAACGCCGGCGACGAGCTCCAGCAGCTCTCCGCCTGCTTCGTCGACTCGCCCGGCGACGACCTGACCGACATCCACCAGACGGCCAAGGAGGCCGCCGAGGTGTTCCAGTCCGGCGGCGGCATGGGGTACGCCTTCTGGCAGCTCCGGCCGTTCGGCGACGCCGTCGGCTCCACGGGCGGTATCGCCTCCGGGCCCATCACGTTCATGCGGACGTTCGACCAGATGTGCGAGACCATCGCGCAGGGCGGCACGCGCCGCGGCGCGCAGATGGGGGTCATGCGCGTCTCGCACCCCGACGTCATCGAGTTCATCCACGCGAAGAACAAGGACGTCTCCCTCGCCCACTGTCTCCGCCTCAACGACCCGGACGACTACACGTACACGACGTTCTCCGAGGCGCTGGAGGAGGCCCGCGGCCTCATCGACGACGACGGCAAGGTGCCCAAGCACCTCCGCAACGCCGTCGAGGGCCACCTCTCGAACTTCAACATCTCCGTCGGCGTGACGGACGACTTCATGGACGCGCTCGACGCGGGCGAGGAGTTCACGTTCACGAACCCGCGCACGGGCGAGCCGCACGTCGCCAGCGAGGAGACGAAGGAGATGTACTCCCGCTACGACCTCGGCGACGAGGTGGAGGTCGGCGAGCCGCTCTCCATCGACCCGAACCTCATCTGGGACCGCATCGTCGACGGCGCCCACGAGAACGGCGAGCCGGGCGTCGTCTTCCTCGAACGCATCAACAAGGAGCACTCCTTCGACGTCGAGGAGCACCCGGACCACCGCATCCTCGCGACGAACCCCTGCGGCGAGCAGCCGCTGGAGGAGTACGAAGCGTGTAACCTCGGCCACATCAACCTCTCCACGCTCGCGGCCGAGGGCGCCCCCGACTGGCGCGTCTGGTCGCGGGAGAACGACTTCGACACGCTGGAGGAGGGCGTCGAGGCGTTCCTCGCGGAGGCGCTCGACACCGAGGAGTTCGACCGCCGCATCGCGACCGGGACGCGCTTCCTCGAGAACGTCGTCACGATGTCGGACTTCCCGGTGCAGAAGATCGAGGAGAAGGTCCGCGAGATGCGGAAGATCGGCCTCGGCGTCATGGGGCTGGCACAGCTGTACATCCAGCTCGGCATCCCGTACGGGAGCGAGCAGGGCAACGAGGTCGCCCGGCAGGTCATGCGCCGCATCAACCACGGCTCGAAGGCCGCGTCCCACGAACTCGCCGGGGAGCGCGGCTCCTTCGACGAGTGGGACAACTCCAAGTACGCGAACCCGACCGAGTACCGCGAGTGGTTCGAGAAGCAGACGGGCGAGTCCGCCGACGATCACGCGGACGGCTACCCCATCCGCAACCACAACACGACGACCATCGCCCCCACTGGCACGACGTCGATGGTGGGCAACACGACGGGCGGCTGTGAGCCCATCTACAACGTCGCCTACTACAAGAACGTCAGCGACGACGTGCAGGGCGACGAGATGCTCGTCGAGTTCGACGACTACTTCCTGCGCACGCTGGAGGCCAACGACATCGACGTTGAGGCCGTCAAGCGCGAGGCGCAGGAGCAGATGGCGTCGAACGCCTTCGACGGCGTCGAGGGGCTCGACACGGTCCCGAACGCCATCGGCGAACTGTTCGTGGTGACGAGCGACCTCTCCGGCAAACAGCACGCCGCGGTGCAGTGCGCCTGTCAGGAGGGGGTCGACTCGGCCATCTCGAAGACGTGTAACTTCCCGAACAGCGCCTCGAAGGCGGACATGGACGAGGTGTACCGCTACATCTACGAGAACGGCGGGAAGGGAGTCACCGTCTACCGCGACGGCACGCGCTCGAAGCAGGTGCTCACCACTCGCGCGGACAACGCCGAGTTCTCCGAGGACATGGACGAGGCCGAGGCGGCCGCGTTCCTCGCGGAGAAGATCGAGGAGATCTTCGGCGACATCGAGGGCTTCCTCGACCACGAGGAGGTCGCGGCGGCGCTCTCGACCGACCCCGAGGAGCTGTTCAGCTTCGAGACGCACGCCTACGCCGAGAAGCAGGCGCGCCCGGACCTGCTCCACGGCGTCACCCAGCGCATCGACACCGGCTACGGGAAGCTCTACGTCACCATCAACGAGGACACCGAGCGCGAGCGGCCGTTCGAGCTGTTCGCCACCATCGGTAACTCCGGCGGCTTCACCGCCTCCTTCACCGAGGCGCTCGCGAAGACCATCTCGACGGCGCTCCGTTCGGGGGTCGACCCGCACGAGATCGCCGGCGAGCTCCGGGGTATCCGGTCGCCGAAGGTCGCGTGGGACAAGGGCGAGCAGATCAACTCCATCCCGGACGCCATCGGCACGGCGCTCCAGCGCTACCTCGACGACGAGATAGACAAGCCGTACCCCCAACAGCAGAGCCTCTCGGAGGCCGCCGAGGAGGGGACCCGCACGGAGGCGGACCCCAACCGCGAGACGATAGAGCGCGAGACGGACGGCGGCGCGGCCACCGCCGCCCCGGCCGAGCCGACGAGCGCGGACACCGAGGACGCGACACAGTCGCTCGTCGCGGCGGGCGAGTCCCCCGAGTGTCCCGACTGCGGGGCGATGTCGCTCGCCATGAACGAGGGCTGTAAGACCTGCCAGTCGTGCGGCTGGTCCGAGTGCTGAGCCGGTAACGGCCCTTCTTCTCTCTTCTCTCCGCCTAGCCTACCCCCGTAGCTCCCGCGACACCCAGCCGGTCGGCCCGCTCGGGAACGCGTCGGCGCGGTCCTCGGGCTGGAGCGTGCCGTCGGCCTCGCGGGCGCGGACGACCACCTCGTGGCGCTCGCCGGGCGACTCGTACTCGTGGCTCCACTGCCGCCAGGCGTCGGCCGCCGGCGCGCCGTCGCTCCCGACCAGCGGCTCCGAGAGGGTCGCCCCGGTCCACGTCGCGCCGCCGTCGGTGGACACTTCGACGGCCGAGACGCCCCGCGTCCCCGCGTAGGCGTGTCCGGCGACCGTGATGCGCCCGTCGTCGCGCTCGACGGCGTGGAGCTTCGCCACCGTGTTCACCGGGCCGGTCCCGTGCCAGCCGCGGTTCTCCCAGTACCCCTCTGCGGGCTCGGAGAGCACCTCTATCTCCGTGAGCCACTTCACGTTTATCTCGCCCCAGTGGCCCGGAATCAGCGCCCGGACGGGCGCGCCGTGGCCCCGCGGGAGCGGCCGGCCGTTCATCCGGTAGGCGAGCATCCCCGATTCGAGCGCCGCGAGCGGGAACTCCTCGTAGTAGTCGTCCGCGGCGCGCAACATGACACAGCAGTTCTCGCCGGCGCCGGCCCGCTCCAGCAGGTCCGCGAGCGGGACGGCGGTCCACAGCGCCGTGTCCATCTTCCGGCCGTTGAGCGGCTCCCCGACGCACCGCAGCGTCGAGAACACCTCGCTCGACGGCATGGCCGTGAGGTCGTCGTATCCGACATCGACCTCCGACTCGACCGCCCCGGTCACCGACAGCGACCACTCCTCCGGGTCGATGGCCGGCGGCGCGGCGGCGATATCGACCCGGTAGAACTCGTCGCTGACGAGCGGCTCCAGCCCCCCGACGGGCAGCGACTTCGCCGCCGCGTCGTCGAGGAGCGCGCGCGCCTCGCCCGTCACCTCGCCGTCCGACGGCGCGGCCGGCCCGCGGAGCGTTCCCAGGGGGTAGCCGATACCGACCGCCGCCAGCCCCGCCGCGAGGGTTCCGAGGACGCGCCGGCGCGCGCCCGAATCGACCGGTTCCGTCGCGCCGCCCGAGAGGCCGGCGTGGACGGCGAGCGCGGCGCCGGCGGCCGCGGCCGCCCCGAGCGAGGCGAGCGGCGCGGCGGTGACGAGCGTGGCGACACCGAAGACGCTCGCGGCGCCGACGACCGGCGCGGCGGCGCGCGACCCGAGCGCCCGGCCGACGGCGAGGGCGAACGCGGCCAGCGACCCGAACAGGGCCGCGGCGAGGGCCACGCCCCCGGCGACGGTCAGTTGCTTCCCGAGGTCGCCGAGGACGGTGATGGCGAACGTCACGACGACGCCGGGGGTGACGAGCGCGACGGCGTCGGAGAGCGTCGACCCGACGAACGCGGGCGTGAAGCCGACGACGGCGAACGACCCCGCGACCCCCGCGACCCCCGCCGCGGCCGCGGGCACGGCGGTCGAGCGTAGCGTGTCCATACCCGGAGAAGGAACGACGCCCTGAAAGCCGTTCGCCGAACTCCGTCTAGAATTCCCCCCGAAACGCCGGGGTTGATGACGGTCCGCGCCCGAGGACGGGTATGGCCGAGCCGCCGGCGTGTCCGTTCTGCGACGCGGCGCTGTTCAAGCGCCACTGCAAGTACGTCTGTCCCCAACACGGCGTGGTGGTCGACTGTTCGGATCCCTTTACGCTATAGCTCGGTCGGCTCCCCCCTCCCCCGCCACAGCCGGTACACCGGCCCCGCGACGAGCAGCACCGCCAGCCCCGCGGCCCCGGCGACGAGCAGGGGGTCGCCGGTCAGCCCCTCCGTCGTCAGCGTCCCCGCGCCCGCGCCGACGAGGACGGCCGCGGTGACCCACGGCAGTTCGCCGACGGCGGTACCGAGGAGGTAGGCGCGCCCGGGCACGTCCGCCAGCCCCGCGGTGTAGGAGACGGCGTCCGCGGGGAGGGGGGCGAGCCGCGCGGCGACGACCCCGCGTGCCGACCCGGCGGCGTCGAAGTAGCGCTCGCCGTGGGCGCCGAGCGTCCCGAGCGGCCCGGCCGCGCCCTCGACTCGCCGCGCGAGCAGGTACGGCGGGACGCAGGTGAGGACGGCGCCGACGAGCGCGACGGGGACGCCCCGCGGGCCGAGCGCGAACCCGACGACGGCGGAGAGGACGCTGATGGGCCACGCGACGAGGAACCGCAGGAGGTAGGCGACGAACAGCACGCCGGCCAGGAGGGCGGGCCGCTCGGCGAGCGCTCCGACCTCGCGAGCCAGCCGCGCCGGCGAGAGGAGGAGCGCGGCGGCGACGGCGACGGCCGCGAGGGCCGCGACCCCGGCGAGCTGGCGGCGCGTCGCCCGGTCCATGCCGGGAGTTCTCGCCGCCCGGCAAACCCCTTGTGGTAAACGCTTATTCGCGGCGCGGGCCGACGGTGGGGCGTGCGCGAGGAGGTCGAGGACCCGGTGGCGCTCGGCGTCCAGCTGCTCGAACGGCTGGAGCACGAGGAGCTGTCGCTCGCCGAGGTCATCGACCGCATCGAGACGGTGACGACCGACCCGGCGACGACCCGCGAGATACTCGACACCGCCGAGGCGCGGGGTATCATCGACCGGGAGGACGCGACGGTGCGCCCGAACCGCTCCTCGTTCCTCTCGTTCGAGGCCGAGGTCGTGACGAAGGAGGGGGAGTTCACCTGCCGGCGCTGCGGCGCGTCCATCTCGACGGGCTACTTCATGAAGCTCGACGCCGGGGAACACGGGCCGTTCGGCTCGTCGTGTATCCGGAAGGTGACGGGCAGGGAGTGACGGGCGAGGCGGGCCGCGGACGGGGTCAGCGGCCGCGCCGGAGCTCGTCCACGAGCGTCTCTATCGTCGCGCGCTGCTCCTCGATGAGGTCGTTCTGCCGCTCGACGGCGGCCTCCAGCGCGGCGATGCGCTCGCGGATGTCGGCGTCGGCCTCGGCGGTCGCGCGGGTGTCGGCGCTCGTCACGCGGTCGATGCTCTCCCCGTCGTCGCCCTCGTCCACGAGCGGGTCGATGTCGTCCTCCTCGAACTCCTCGGAGCGCTCGGCGGCCGGCTCCTCGCGGTCGGTCGCCGCGTGGAGGTCCGCGACGCTGTCGACGCCGTGGAAGGCGAGGACGGCGCTCTCGACAGTGTGGGCCACTTTCCGCGACTGGTCGGAGGGGACCTTCACGCGCTGCGGGCGCCCGTCGACTTCGAGGACGAGCTGCGTGGCGACGCTCCCCTCCTCGGTGTCGATGTCGGTCACGTCCGCGAAGGCGAACGACTCGAAGTCGTCGTCCCACACCGCGCCGCCGACGTGTTTGAGCAGGCGCGCGTCGGTGACCACGAGCGTCAGCTCCGAGAAGCGGTAGGCCTTGCGCACGCTCTCGTCGTCGTCGATGGCCCCGGTCGCCCGGAGCACGCCCTCCAGAAGCGGTTCGAGCACCGTGTCCGTCCGGTCGCCCGGGACGGTGAACTTCCCGGCGGTATCGACGTAGGTCAGCTCGAAGGTGGTCTTGCGGCGGCCGGGCGACACCGCGACCCGCTCCGCGTCGTGGGGGTACGCGGAGACGGACTCGTCGGAGAGCAGGCCCTCGGCCCGATAGACGAGCGTCCGCGACGGGGTGACGAAGACGGCGTCGTCGCCGCCCAGCTCCACCCGCGTCCGCACCGTCTCGCCGTCGAGCCGCTCGGTCACGAGCGGTGGTACGTCCATGTCCGGGTGTGCCCGGCGGCCGGCATAAATCCGCGGGCCGCGGGGCGGCGGCGCCCGGGATAGACAGCTTCAAGTCCGTCACTCGGTTATCCGAGAGCAGGCCGGGTGGCTTAGCTGGACATAGCGCCGCACTCATAGGGTTACGAGTCGGCTTCCCGCCTCCCGCCGGACTGCCTGTCCGGCACCTGGGATATGCGGAGATCGTGGGTTCGGAGCCCACCCCGGCCACTTCTCTTTCGGACACCGCGCTCCAGCCCCCGGCACGTGGACCGCTTGCGGGACCAGAACTATCCGGCCGTTCCTCGATGTGTGGGTATGACCAACGGGGAACGAGCGGAGGCCGCGCGACCGACGGCGGAGGGGGTGTGACGACGCGTGGTCGCCGGCGGACCGGCGGTGCAGGTCGCGGTCGTAGTCGCGACGGTTCTCGGGCTGTGGGTCGGGGCCCGACTGCTGGTGGACTCGACGGTCCGGCTGGCGCGGCGAGTCGGCCTCTCCGAACTCACCATCGGGTTGACCGTCGTCGCGGCGGGCACCTCGACCCCCGAGCTGATCGTCACCGCCGGCGCGGCCGTCGACGGCTTCGGCGACATCGCCGTCGGCAACGTCGTCGGCTCGAACGTCTACAACCTCGCGTTCGTCCTCGGCGTCGTGTCGCTCCTCCGGGTCGTCCCCATCGAGCGGTCGCTGGTCCACCGCGACGGGGTGATGCTCGTCGCCAGCACGCTCCTGGGCGGAGCCGTCCTGCTGGACGGTACGGTGACCCGAACCGAGGGCGCCGTGCTCGCCGGGCTGTTCGTCCTCTACACCGCGTATCTGCTCCGTACCGGCGACGCGGGGGCGACGGTGGCGGACGAGGACGACCCACCTATCGGGGTCGCGACCGACCGTGTCGCGGTCCCCGGTCGCGACGCGCTTCTCCTCGTCGCCGGGCTGGCCGTCGTGTTGGTCAGCGGCGACCTGCTCGTCGGTGCGGCCACCACGCTCGCCCGCGGCGCGGGCGTCTCCGAGTGGGTCATCGGCGGCACCGTCGTCGCGGCGGGCACCTCGACCCCCGAGTTCGCGGTGTCGCTGGTGGCCGTCCGGAGCGGGCGGCTCGGCGTCTCCGTCGGCAACGTCGTCGGCTCGAACGTGTTCAACGTGCTCGGCGTCCTCGGGGTCGCGGCCGCGGTCCGGCCGCTCGCGGTCGGCCCGGCGGCGCTCGACACCGTCGCGTGGCTGCTCGTCGTCTCGACGGCGATGGTGGCCGCGCTGTGGACCGGGCGGCAGCTCTCCCGACCGGAGGGTGGACTGTTCGCGCTCTCGGAGGTCGGACGGTGGGTACTCGGACTGCTGGGGTGACGCCTTCGGGCGCGCGGCCGCTCAGGCCCCACGAGCCGCTACCGCACGTAGAACGGGCTCAGCCCCTCGGTCACGCACGCGTCGCCCCCGTCCCGCCAGCTCGTGAACCGCGAACGGTGGGGGCGACCCGCGGTGACGAAAGCGTCCGCCCGGTCACGCGAACGGGCCACGCCCGGCGGCCTCGGCGGTCCGTGCCGCCGCAAGCCCGACGAGGAGGAACGCGCCCCACATCGCCGGCTGGAGGACGCCCACGGCGGCCGTCGCGAGCGCCGGGGCGTCGGCGTGCCACGCCGAGACGGCGAACGCGACGTACGCGTGGACGTGGACCAGTCCGACCGCGAGCAGCGGGAGCCACGGGCGGCCGCCGCGCCGGTACTCGACGCCCGCGAGCAGGACGGCGGGGACGAGCAGGACGACGAGGTCCTGGGTGTACGCCGTCGGCGCGACGAGCGGGAAGACGGCGACGCCGAGCCCGAAGGTGGCCCACCGGGTCGCCGGGTCGCGGGCGTCGCGGGCCGCGAGCGTCACGGCGACGGTGCCGACGACGACGCCCGCACGGGCCACAGCCGAGAGCAGCGGCGTGACGTTCCCGAGCGCGGCCAGCGGCTCGAAGTAGCCGGGGTGCCAGTGGACGAGCGACAGCGGCGGCTCGGTCCACCCCTTCCCCCACAGGAGCACGTCGAGGTAGCGCAGGTGGGTGTCGATGCCGAACACGGCGAGCGAGAGTCCCGCCGCGGCGAGGCCGACGGCGAGCGCGCCGACCAGGCGCACCCGGTCGCGCAGGAGGTGTGCGCCGCTCGTCAGGTAGTAGGGCTTGATGCCGGCGGTGAGGGTCGTCAAGCCGCCGGAGAGGTAGCGCCACCCGCGGCTCCCCGTCTCGCCGGCCCGCTCGCCCGCGACGAACGCGAACGCGAAGCCGGCGGCCACGAACGTCGACACCTGCCCGAGTTTCACGGAGAAGAGCAGGGGGTAGAAGCAGGCGAGCGCGGCGGCGAGAACGACGGCGTCGAGGCGGTCGACGGTCGCGCCGACGGCCCGCGCCGCGGCGAGCAGGCCAGCCCACAGCGCCGCGAACCCCCCGGCCTCGAACAGCACCGCGCTGACGTCTGACCCCGGCGGTCCCCCGACGAGCGCGGCGACCGGGTCGGCGAGGCCCGCCTCGAACCACGGGACGAACCCGAGGACGTACACCGGCGGGTAGAGGTAGGTGGCGAAGTAGCCGCCCGAGGGGTGGGTCCAGTACACCGTCTTCCCCGCGTACCAGCGGTCGACGGCCCCGGCGTAGGCCGCCCAGTCGTTGAAGTGGAACGGCTGGACGCGGTAGCCGAGGCCGAACAGCTCCACCGCGGGCGCGGCGGCGAGACACAGGGCGACCGCGGCGGCGAGGGCGGCGGTCGCCGGCCGCCGGCCGCGCGCCGCCACGAGTCGGCGCAGTACCCCCCGCTCCCCCATCGTGTCGGGGGGAAATCACGAACGGTGTATATGTCTTGTGCGTTGACCGTTACAGCAGGCCGCTCCCGAGGTGGACGACGGGGACGGCGACGACGACGTACGCGAGCGCCGACAGCGCCCAGTCGCGGACGATGGCCGTCCGGCGACTGCGCCGGGCCCGCGAGCGCGGGAGGACGACGCCGACGAAGAAGGCGACCATCAGGACGAACAGGACGGCGCCGGCCCCGAGCGTCGCCGCGAGCGAGCGCCCGTCGAGGACGAACTCCGTCGCGTACAGGAGATACACGAACAGCGGGCCGGTGAGCAGTCCCGCGACGTAGTGGACGACGCTCGCCAGCCGCGGGTGGGCGTCGTCGGGGTGCGTCTCGGTCAACACGCCCGCGGCGACGCGCGGCGGCGTCTCGCCCTGCGGGAGTCGCGCCATGACGAGGTCCATGACCAGCGTGGCGAGGACGGCCGCGAGCAGGCCGAGCGGGAAGCGGAGCGCCGGGTCCGGGCCGGGAACGGCGACGGGTTGCATGGACACGGCGACGCACGGGGGCCCCAAAGCCGTACCGCCGCGGGGGTTTTTGCTCCCGCGGGCCGCAGCCGTTCGCATGCGCGCAGCACGCTACCACGGCCCCGGCGACATCCGCGTCGAGGAGGTACCGAAGCCCGAGATAGAGGCCCCCGGCGACGCCGTCGTCCGCGTCACCCACACGGCCGTCTGCGGCTCCGACCTGTGGTTCTACCGCGGGGAGACGGACCGCGAGGTGCCGTCGCCCGTCGGGCACGAGCCGATGGGCGTCGTCGAGGAGGTCGGCGACGACGTGGTGTCGCTCGAACCCGGCGACCGCGTCCTCGCGCCCTTCGCCATCTCCTGCGGGGAGTGCGAGTTCTGCCGGAAGGGTCTCCACACCTCGTGTGCGAACCGCTCGTCGTGGGGCGGCGACAACGGCGGCGGGCAGGGCGAGTACGTGAAGTGCCCGACCGCGGACGGGACGCTCGTGAAGGTGCCCGACCGCCACGCCGACGACGAGGAGACCCTGCGGTCGCTGCTCCCGCTGACGGACGTGATGTCCACCGGCCACCACGCCGCGGTGTCGGCGGGCGTCGAACCGGGCGCGACCTGTGCCGTCGTCGGCGACGGTGCCGTCGGTCTCTGCGGCGTCCTCGCGGCCCGCCGCCTCGGCGCGGAGCGCATCATCGCGATGGGCCACCACGAGGACCGCCTCGCCATCGCCGAGGAGTTCGGCGCGACGGACCTCGTGACCGCGCGCGGCGACGAGGCCGTCGAGGAAGTGACCGAGATGACCGGCGGCGGCGTCAACCACGTCATCGAGGCCGTCGGGGCGGAGTCGTCGATGAACACGGCGTTCGGCGTCGCGCGGCCGGGCGGCACGGTCGGCTACGTCGGCGTCCCGGCCGGCGTCGAGGAGGCGGAGTTCCTCGGCGCGGCGTTCGGCGACAACATCGCCCTTCGAGGAGGAGTCGCGCCCGTGCGCGCCTACATCGAGGAGCTGATGGCCGACGTGTTGCAGGGGACGCTCGACCCCGCGCCGGTGTTCACGAAGACGGTGGACCTCGACGGCGTCCCCGAGGGGTACGCCGCGATGGACGAGCGCGAGGCGGTGAAGGTGCTCGTCGAGATCGACGCGTAAGCGAGCCGAACGTTCTATCACCGCGCGCGGCGTACGAGTCGTCATGCCGCGGTGTGCCTCGTGTGGTGACAGCGTCCCCGCCGATGGGGAGTGGATAGAGCTGCGACACCACCACCGATACATGTGCTTCGAGAGCGCCTTCTGCGGGAGCGACTGCGCGACCGCGTACCTCGCCGACGGTCTGGAATCGTGAAGTCGTGAGGACGCGCCGCCGCCTGCTCGCGGCGGCCGGCACCGTCGCGCTCGCCGGCTGTTCGGGCGGCGACGCCCCCGACGACCGCTTCCGCGACCGTCTCACGGGGGCGGGAGTCGGGATACGCGCGCTCTCGGTCACGAGCGGCGCGTGGGTGCTCGAATACCTCACGACGGCGACGAGCCCCGAGGAACTCCGCGCCGGGGCGCGGACGGTCGCGCTCGCGTACGCGGCGACGGTGCCCGGCGGCGACCACCGCCTCGACGCGACGGCCATCGCCGACGCCGAGGGCGCGGTCGGCGCCGAGTGGGCCGCGCGCGGGTCGTGGGCGCGCGCCAACGCCGACGGCGACCTCTCCGCGGACGACTACGTCGAGCGCATCGCCGCGGACACCGACGACTTCTGACCGAACCGAAACGCCCGTGGACCCGGGGGGCGCGCTCCCGGTATGGACGACGCCTTCCGCTTCACCGAGGAGATACCCCTCCGGCTCCGGGACCTCGACCAGATGAACCACGTCAACAACGCCGTCTACGCGACGTTCCTCGAACAGGCGCGCTCCGCGTACTTCCGGGACGTGGTGGGCCGCCCGCTGAACGGGGTCGGGATGGTCATCGCGGACCTCGAACTCGACTTCGAGCGCGGCGTCACCCTCGACGCCGGGCGCGTCACCGTCGGCGCGCGCGTGACCGAACTCGGCCGCTCCTCGATTCCGATGGCCTACCAGGTGTGGGCCGACGGCGAGCGCGCCGCGACGGGCGCGACGACGATGGTCCACGTGGACCGCGAGGCCGGCGGCTCGAAGCCGATTCCCGACGCGTGGCGCGAGACGATAACCGAGTTCGAGGGGTTAGAACCGTAGCCGCTCGGCGTCGGCGTCCACGACGCACTCGGCGCCCATCGGGAGCGGCGCGACGGGACGCGCGTGCCCGAACTCGACGTCGGTGACGACGACCGCGTCCGAGTACTCGCGGACGACCTCGACGACGGCCTCGCGCTGGCGCTCGCGGTAGGCCGCCCGCTCGTCGGGGGGACGCTCGGTGCCGAAGCCGCGCGCCTTCGCCCGGCCGACGAGCACCGCGCCGACGTCGAGCGCGCCGCGTTCGCCGAGGCCGTACAGCACCCGTCGCACCTCGCCGGCGGTCGGGAGTTCCTCGGACGTTTCGAGCAGGAGGACGCTCCCCGCCGTCTCCTCGGGGACGCATGCGTCGGCCATCAGGTGGGTCGAGAGCACCTCCAGACAGCCGCCCCACGTCCGCCCCTCGACGCGACCGGAGCCGTGCCAGCGGCGGTCGCCGGCCTCGTACTCCGGGTCGCGGTCGAGGGCCGCCGGGTCGTGCCAGTCGAGGTCCTCGTCGCTGTACCGGCCCGCGGGCCGCACCGCGCCGAGCGCGTCGTCGAAGAGGGCGCGTTCGAGGTACTCGCGGGTGTAGTCGTCGATACCGCCCGGCTCACAGACGTCGGTGAACAGCGTTCCCCCGTAGAAGGAGACGACCCCCTGCGCGCGGCAGAAGGCCGCAAAGGAGGTGTTGTCGCTCGTCCCGTAGAACCGGGTGGGGTTGTCCCGTATCGCGGCGGGGTCGAGGTGCTTCAGGACCCGTATCTGGTCGTTGCCGCCGATGGCCGCTATCACGCCGTCGATATCGGGCTCGCGGAACGCCCGCTCCAGTTCGGCGGCGCGGCCCGCCGGGTCGTCGTAGAGGTCGCGGGCGTCCGCGCGGAGGCTGTCGTACGCGACCGGTTCCAGCCCGAACTCCGTGCGGGGCGCTCGAACCCCAGTTCGACGAGGTGGTCGGGGTACGTGCTCGAGCGGGCCACCGCGGCGGGGCGGCAGACGGCGACGCGGCTCCCCTCCGAGAGGGCGGGCGGCACGGTGCACTCCATACCCGGTGGCGACGGCCCGCGCACTTGGGCGTTCGCCCGGCGTGTCACTCCACCTCGTTCGCGTCCAGCAGCGCGGTCGCGGGGTCGAGCGCCGCGTCGCGGTCGGGCGCCGTCCGGTGGTCGTACGTCTGCCCGTCGGGGGCCTGTTCGAGGCGGTCGAGGCTCACCGCCCACGTGCCGGTCGCCGTCTCCCGGGCGACCACGCGGGCGTAGCCGTCCGTCCGCTCCCACTCGATACGGCGCTCGTCGTCGCGCGTGCGTTCCCAGCCCATGCCCGGCGTTCCCCGGCCGGGGCCAAAAGCGGCGCGGGGGAACGCTCATTTCGGTCGCCCGCCTCGGTGGGGGCGTGCAGACCGACGACCCGACGGACGTGCGCCGCATCGTCGTCCACGCCGACGACGTGGCGACGGCGCTGGAGGCGAACGCCCGGCGGGACGCGGGCGCGGTGTTGCGCGTCACGCCGCCCTTCTCGCCGCGCATCCGCGCGCGCCTCCACATCGCGGGCAAGGAGTCGCCGTACGGCGACCCCGCGCCGCTCCACGTCGCGCCCGAGTCGCTCGTGCCCGACGCGCCGGCCTTCCCCGACCCGGACGACACCGAGGACGCGCTCCGCGAGGCCGGCGACTACTCCGTCGAGCGCCACCGGACGGCCCACGAGGAAGCCGTCGAGTCGTGGCGCGCCGCCGTCCGGGACAGCGTCGCGGAGCGGGCCGTCGTCGAGACGCCGGCCGGCCCCCACGAGGTCGAGGTGGCGACGCTCGGCTGACGGGCGACGGACGCGTGGCCGACCCGCGGCGGCCCGGCGTCCGACGAGACGCGACGAGCGAGCGCCGTGAAACGTCGCGGGCGCTCTCGCCCCGTCGCGCGGGTCGGGACAGGCGGAGCCTGACCGCGTGAAACGTCGCGAAACGTCCCGAAGGCTCGGCCCGTTATATGACGCGTCCCGCCCTCGTCCCGAGTGTCCGATGTCCACTCACAGCTCCTCCACCCGAACCGACGCCGGGCCGCTGCGTCGGGCCGCGACGCGCCTCCGCTCGCCCGCGGAGCGCGTCGGCTTCTGGGGCGCGATTCTCATCCCGGTCTCGTACCCGCTCCTGCTCGTCTCGGGGCCGGGCGGGAGCCGCGGCGCGGTGCTGTTCGCCGCGCTGGTCGTCGCCAACGTGGCCGCGCTCCTCGCCGGACACGGCCACAACCGCGAGGACTAGTCCGCGCCCGCCGCCTCGCCCGTCGCGCGCCGGTAGTGGCTCCGGTAGCGCGAGAGCTTCCGGTAGAGCAGGTAGCCGAACACGCCGTCGTACACGAGGATGAAGGCGAACAGGAGCAGGAAGCCCGGCACGCCGGGCAGGGCGCTCCCGAGCAGGCCGGGGACGACGTTGACGAGGCTGTTGTACGTCGCGTGGATGAGCGCCGCGACGAGCAGGCCCTTCACGACGATGGGGCCGGCGTCCTCGCGGTTGAACTTCGCCAGGCCGAGGTAGTAGCCCGCGAACGCCGAGTAGATGACGTGGCCCGGCCCGACGAACGCCCGCGAGACGGATGTGCCGACGGCGGCGCTCGTGAACGGCTGCGCGCCGGCGAGCGCGCCGGCCTCCAGCGCCCCCTGCGTGATGTACAGCGCGTTCTCGACGGTTGCGAACCCGAGGCCGGCGACGGCCCCGTACACCGCGCCGTCGACGACGGCGTCGAAGCCCGCCCCCTCGAACGCGTACACCCGGACCGCGAGCCACTTCACGAACTCCTCGACGGGCGCGACCACGAGGTAGAAGTAGGCGAACAGCCCGAACACGGGGACCAGCCCCCCGACGACGGGCCGGAGCGCGGAGTTGGCGAGCGCCGCGAACGACGCGAACAGGACGGCGAGCAGGAACGTGACCGCGAGCGGGAGCCACGGCTCGCGCATCGTCGCGTCGTGGTACCAGACGAAGCCGACGAGGAGGAACGCCGGAACGACCGAGAACAGCGTCAACACGCCGAGGCTCGGCTGGGTCGTTATCGCGTAGCCGATGACTCCGACCTGCGCGACGAGCAGCAGGGCCGCGACGAGCACGAGCAGGCCGGTGCCGCCCCTCCGTATGGCGGTGTAGATGCCGCTCGCGGCCCGGTCGAGCGTTCCCCGCCGCTCCCAGTCGGCCACGTCGTAGAGGTCCTCGTCGGGCAGTCCCTCGGCCACCGGGTCGCGGGCGTCGTCGCCTCCCATGTCGGCCGTGTCGTCTCCCGGCGGACGGAAAACGGTAGGGGGGTGCCCGGTCTCTCGGCCCCAGTCAGCCCGCTCGGGCGACCACGTCCCTGATGGCCTCGCGCTTCACCAGCACGAAGCCGGCGAGGATGACGAGGAAGCCGGCGGCGGCCGCGGCGTCGACGGTCTCGTCGAGGAGGAGGAAGCCGACGAGCGCGGCGACGGGCGGCGCGGCGTACGAGACGAGGTTTATCTCGACGGGACCGAGCCGTTCCAGCAGGTCGAAGTAGACGAGGAAGCCGAGCGCGGAGGCCGCCACGGCGAGGTAAGCGAGCGCCGCGAGCGCCCGCGGCGTGAACTCCACGGCGGCGACCGACTCCCCGACGGCGACGCTGGCGACGTGCATCATCGCCGCGCCGGTCACCATCGCCCACGCCTCCATCGTCTCGATGGGCAGGTCGGTGTCGAGCCGACGGGTGAGGACGGACCCCGACGCGAACGAGAGGGTGGCGAGGAAGACGAAGACGACGCCGGGGGAGACGCCGAGGTTCCCCGGCGCGGGGTCCGTGAGGACGACCACGCCGACGAGGCCGAGCAGGAGGCCGAGGACGCCGACGGGGGTCAGCCGCTCCGACGGGAGCCACAGCCGCGAGAAGCCGGCGGTGAGGACGGGCGACAGCGAGACGACGACGGCCGCGGCGGCGCTCGACACCGCCGGGTCCGTCTCCCCGACGAAGAGGAAGGCGTGGTAGGCGGCGATCATCAGCGCGCCGGCGACGAGCGTGGCGGTCCACTGCCGGCGGCCCCGGGGCAGGAACTGGTCCGTCGCGTAGGCGGCGTAGCCGAGCATCAACACGCCCGCGATGTCGTAGCGCAGCGCCGCGAACAGCACGGGCGCGTCGAAGAAGCCCGCGGGCGCCGCGGGCGTGCCGAGGCCGGCCTTGATGGCGACGAACGCCGACCCCCACACCGCCGCGAGGACGAGAAAGAGCGCGAGGTTCCGGTGGCGCACGGCCGGACTCGGCGACCGCCCGGCGAGAAGCTTTCGGAGTCGAAGCCTGTCAAACGTTGGCGAACAAGCCGTGACTTTATGCGCATGGGGCGGCGAGCGTGACATATGGCCGCATACGGCCGGCCGGCGCTCCGGGACCTGTTCGACGACAGCCCTACCCCGCACATCGCGCACCCCCCGCGCACCCACCACCGCGACTTCTACGTGGCCACGGACGGCTCCTTCCGCGACTCCGGAGCCGGCGGGCTGGGCGTCGTCATCGAGACGCGCGACGGCGAGACGGTCGCCCGGCTCTCCGTGCCGGACGCCCCGCCCGACAACAACGTCGCGGAGTACCGCGCGCTCCACCTCGGGCTCGACGTGCTCGCGGCGCGGGCCCCCGCGTCGGCCCGGGTCGGCGTCGCCCTCGACCACGACGACCTCGCCGCGAACGTGAACCGCGCGGCGCTCGCGCTGGCTGCGCCCGACGCCCGCCCGCCGCACCCGTGTCGCGTCCCGCCCGCGACGAACCACCACTGGCGGGGCATCCGCGCCCGCATCGGCGGCTTCGCCGAACTCCGCGCCGCCCGGCTGGACTCCCGCGAGAACCCCGCCCACCCGCTCGCCAACGACCCCGGAAGCTACGCGCACGTGAACCACGAGCCGGCGCGGTGTGTCGTCCCCGACGCCCCGGAGACGACGGGCGAGCAGATACCCCCGCCGAGCCGCGCCGACCGCCACGCCGACTGACCGTTCCTACCACTCCTCGATGCGTTCGCGCGCACCCCGGTAGCCCGCCGCCGTCCGCCACGTCTCGCCGGAGGCGACGTGTTCCACCTCGTAGCGCGAGCCACAGCGGCCGCACCGCCGGCGCTCCGGCTCCGTGACCGTGGCCGCGGCGCGGTGGCGGTCGGCGCGCCAGTCGCACGCGGGGTCCGTACACCGCAGGCGGAGCCGCGCCGCGGCGAACGTCGGACAGGTCGTCGTCACGTCCAGCCGGTCGGCCTGCGCGCGGAAGCGGGGGCCGTGGCCCGCCTCGCCGAACTCGCGGTACTCCCACGCGTGGACGAGCTCGTGGCGGACGACGCGGGCGAACTCGTTCCACGAGAAGGCGTCGGCGGCGCGCCGGGCGAGCCGGATCGTGACCTCGCCGGTCGCGGGGTCGTAGCGGCACGCGCCGGCGCGCCGCTTCGCGCGCTCGGACACCTCCCACGAGAGCGCGTCGGGGTCCACGTCGATATCGACGGTCCGTGCGTACTCGCGGGCGCGGGCGAGCAGGGCGTCGCGTCCCGTCGGCGGCCACTCGGGCATCTGTCGGAGGTGTCGCGCGCGGCGGCGAAAAGGCGTCGGTCAGTCGTCGGAGGGGCCGAGCTGGTCGAGGACGGCGGGCGGGATGCCCTCGCGGACCGCCGCCGGGAGCTCCTCGGGCGCGGTGTCGTGGAGCTGTCGGGGGCCGCCCGTCGTCGGGTCGAACAGCTGGAGCGCGGTGTGGATGGTCGACCAGTCGTCCTCCTCGGCGGCGTCCCGGAGGCTCCGGGTGGGCGCCGCGAGCAGCTGTGAGACGAGCGCGTCGGCCATCGACTCGACCACCTCGCGCTGCTCGTCGGAGAACTCCCCGTCGTCGAGCTTCGAGAGCGCCGTGCGGAGTTCGCGCTGCTTCATCCGCTCCGCCCCCTCGTACATCGCGGAGATGACCTGGTCGGCGCGCTTGCGCTTGTACTGCGCGAGCAGGTTCTCCAGCTCCTCGTCTATCATCGCCTCGACGCGCTCGGCGGCGACCCGGCGCGCCGAGAGCGTCTCGTCCGTGACCGACTGGAGGTCGTCGAGGTCGTGTATCTCGACGCCGGCCACGGTGCCGGCGGCGGGGGCCACGTCGCGCGGCTGGGCGATGTCGATGAGGAGCGTCTCGCCGGCGTTGCGCAGCGTCGCCTCGTCGACGACGGGGTCGGGAGCGCCCGTCGCGGCGACGACCACGTCGGCCTCGGTGAGCGCGAGCGGGAGCGCGTCGAGGCTCACGGCGGTCGCATCGCCGTCGAGGTTGGCGACGACGAGCCGCGCCCGGTCGTGCGTGCGGTTGGCGACGATGACGCGCCCGACGGCGTCGTCCAGCGCCTTCGCCGCGAGCGTCCCCATCTCGCCCGCGCCGACGACGAGGCCGGTCGCGCCCGAGAGGTCCCGTTCGCGGGCCGCGAGTTCGACCGCCGCGGAGCCGAGCGAGACGACGCCCTCGTTGATTGCCGTCTCCGTACGCGCGCGCTCGCCGACGTGAATCGCCTTCAGCAGGGCGTCCTCCAGCGTCGGGCCGACGCCGCCGGCCTCGTCGGCCGTCTCGTAGGCGGCGCGCAGTTGGCCGAGTATCTGGTCCTCGCCGACCACGAGCGACTCCAGCCCGCAGGCCACGCGCATGAGGTGGCGCAGCGATGCCTCGTGGTCGAGTTCGCGGAGCGCGTCTCCGTCGGTCGCGGCGAACCGCTCCCGGAGCAGTTCGATGCCGTCGGCCTCGTCGGCCGTGACGACGTACGCCTCCGCTCGGTTGCACGTCTGGAGGGCGAAGGCCTCCTCGACGGCCGGGTTCGCGAGCAGGTCGGCCACGACGGCCGCCTCGCTCTCCCCGCACGCGGCCTCTATCTCGTCGACGGACGCGTCCGTGTGGGAGACGCTCAGTCCGGAGATTATCGTTGCACCTGTCACGGGTCGTCACCTACGACGCCGTCGACGACGGCGTCGGCTTCCTGTGCGGCTTTAGACGCTCCCTCACCTAAATGCTTCCAAACCCGGTCGTTTTCGACGACGCTTCGCACCGCCGCCCGGCGCTTTTCGGGGGCGACCCCCTCGCGCTGGAGCCGGTCGCGCAGCTCCCCCGTCAGGTCGGCCATCGCGCCCGCGTCGGCCAGTTCCGACTCGATGCGCTCCCGGAGGTGCTTCGACAGCGCGGGGGAGGCCCCGCCGGTCGATATCGACACCACGACGTCGCCGTCGCGGACGGTGGCGGGGACGACGACGCTCCCCGCGTCGCGCCCCCCGTGTTCGTCCGTGCGGTTGACGAGGACGCCGCGCCCGCGGGCCTCGCTCTCGACGCGGGCGTTGAGCGCCCCGTCGTCGGTGGCCGCGACGACGAGCGCCGGGTCGGTCCGGTCGAGCCAGCCGCCCACCTCGTCGGGCGCGGGGGCCTCGCGGACGCGCTCGGCCCCGCCGAAGTCGGCGTCGGCGAACTCCGGCGCGACGACGACGACGCGGGCCTCGCGGGCGAACCGCCGGGCCTTGCGCGCCCCGACCGGCCCGCCGCCGAACACGAGCACCGTCTCGCCCGCGAAGTCGTGGAGGAGCGGAATCACGCCTCCTCCGCGGCCCCCGTGTTCGCCTTCGCGCGCTCGTCGAGCCTGATGCCCGTCTTCTTCAGGATGCGCGTCGAGAACAGCGTGTCCCAGTCCTCCTCGCCGACGTCCCAGTGGTCGGCCATCACGTCGCGGACCTGCTCGATGCGCTCGCGGGATTCGGCCTCGTCGCGACCGTGCGTCATCGCGAAGAAGTTGTACGGCCAGACGCCCTCGTGGCGCGGCCGCCGGTAGCAGTGGGTGACGAAGTCGAGCGACGCCACCTCGGGACCGACCGCCTCGACGAGGTCGTCGGGCACGTCCCAGACGGTCATCCCGTTCTCCGTGTAGCCGAGCGCGTAGTGGTTCGGGATGACGCCGACCCGGCGCACCTTCCCCTCCGCGTCGAACCGTTTCACCGTCTCCACCACCCACTCGACGGGCTTGCCGAGCGCCTCGGCCACGTCCGCGTACGGGGTTCGGGTGGTCGGCAGGCCGCCCTGTATCTCCATCACGAGGTCGTACTCGTCGGGCGTGAGGAAGTCCCGGCCCGACGGCTCCACCTCGGGACCGAGGGCCGAGAGGTCGAGGTCGCCCTCGGGGACGGGGCCGTCCATGAGGAACTTCGCGCCGACGTGGAACTCCCGGAGCTTCGGCATGTCGTACGTCTCCTGGCCCGTCGCGTCCTCGATGCGGTCGAGGACGGGCGCGACGCCGTCGCGGTCCGCGACCGAGACGACGAACCACATGTTGAGGTGCGGGTGCTCGCGCTCGTAGTTGTGCGCCACCTCGCGGAACCCGTTCACCGTCTCGGCCACCTCGTCGTAGCGCTCCGGCGGGGCGTGCATCGCCACGAGCGACGCCGCGCCGCCGATCTCCTCGGCGTTGACCAGCGCGCCGAACCGCGAGAGCGCGCCCGCCTCGACCATCCGGGCGATACGCTCGCACAGTTCGTCGGCGGTCACGTCAACCCCGCGCTCGCGCAGGGCCGCGGCGGCCGGCTCGTAGGGGTCCGCGACGACCGGGAACCCTCCCTGAAAGGCGTTCACGACGGCCCGGTCCGTCCGGTCGAACTCGTAGTCGACGTCCCCGCGTGTCATAGCCCGAACTGGGGGCTACCCGCGTATAAACGGCGCGGGAGCCGCGGGGCGGTCCCGGGTCAGTCGCCGAGGACGCTCGTGACGCGCAGGCCGTCGGCCTCGAGGTCGGCGACGATACCGTCCTGGTCCGCGTCGGCCTCGTAGTAGAACACCACGTCGTAGGTGCCGTCGCGCATCAGCTGCTGGCACTCCCAGACGAACCCGTCGCCGTCGAGCGTGAGTCCCTGGTGCTGATTGACCCCGAAGTCCGGGTCGTCGTTGCCGGAGTGGACGTAGGTGTCCGTCGGCTCGATGCCGGCGTGTTCGGCGATGACGTTGCCGACGTCGAGCGTCAGCTGGTGGAGCGTCGGCTCCTCCTCGCCCGTGAGGTCCGTGTGGACGATGACGCCGTTCAGTTCGATGTCGCCCGGTTCGAGGAGCGCCTTCGTCCGCTCGTAGAGGTCGTCGTCGACGGCGTCGCTCATACGCCGGCTGGGTCGCCGCCAGATAAACAGCCACCGATTGCACGCCGGTCGCGCGGGCCGGAGCCGTCGCTGGTGAAGGCTTGTATCGACGCCGTAGGAACACGCCGCCGCAGTCTGATACCGCTACCGCCGTCGTGACACCGTGGCCTTACAGCCGCGTGACGTTCGTCGCGCGCGGGCCCTTGTCGGCCTGCTCGATGTCGAACTCGACTTCCTGGCCCTCCTCGAGGTCCGGGCCGCCGACGTCCTCCATGTGGAAGAAGACGTCCTCGTCGGAGTCCTCGGTCTCGATGAAGCCGTAGCCGCCGGTGTCGTTGAAGAAGTCAACCTTGCCTGTCGCCATTGCAGTCGGAAGGAGACCACTCTCGTATAAAAATCCACCGGGGAGTCGGGTCACAAGACTGATTGTCGGCGCTCGCGCACCCGCGACCATGACCGGGTGGCTCCGCCGTCGTGCCCTCTCCCTCTACGAGCGCCTCCTGGAGCGCGAACTCGGGGGCGCGCCGAGCCACGTCGCCGTCATCCAGGACGGCAACCGCCGCTACGCCGAGTCGCGCGGCAAGGAGAAGACCGAGGGGCACCGCGCCGGCGCGGAGACCACCGAGGCGATGCTCCGGTGGTGTCGCGACCTCGGTGTCGAGGAACTCACGCTCTACGCCTTCTCCACGGAGAACTTCGACCGCCCCGAGGACGAACGCGAGGCGCTGTTCGACCTCATCGAGTCGAAGCTCCGCGGCTTCGCCGACCGCGACGAGGTCCACGAGAACGGGGTCCGCATCCGCGCCATCGGCGAGGTGGAACGGCTCCCGGAGCGCGTCCGCGACGCCGTCGCCTACGCCGACCGCCGCACCCGCGGCTACGACGACCTCCGCCTGAACGTCGCGCTCGCCTACGGGGGTCGGGCCGAACTGCTCAACGCCGCCCGCGCCGCCGCCCGCGACGTGGCGGCCGGACGACTCTCGCCCGCCGACATCGACGCCGCCGAACTGGACCGCCGGCTCGCCTCCCGGCCGACGCGCGACGTGGACCTCATCATCCGCACCGGCGGCGACGAGCGTACCTCGAACTTCCTGCCGTGGCACGCGAACGGCAACGAGGCCGCCGTGTTCTTCTGTACGCCGTACTGGCCGGAGTTCCGCCGCGTCGATTTCCTGCGGGCCATCCGCACCTACGAGGCCCGCGAGGAGTCGTGGCGGCGCACGCGCGCCCGGCGGGCGCTCGCGCTCGTCTCCTCGTTCCGGGGGACGGACCTGCCGGAGGCCCGGCGCGTGCTGGACCGGCTTCGGGGGTCGCTCTCGGAGGAGGAGTTGGCAGAGGCGGGCGTGGAGGGGGCCGCGGACTAGCTACCGCCCGAACCGCCGCTGTCGTTCCTGGTACTCCCGGAGCGCGCGCAGGTAGTCGCGCTTCCGGAAGTCGCGCCAGTTCACGTCGGTGAAGTAGAGCTCCGAGTAGACGGACTGCCATATCATGAAGTCGGAGAGCCGCTCGGCGCCCGTCTTGATGAGCAGGTCCGGCGGCTCGGGGAGGAGCAGTCGCTCCTCTATCTCGGCCTCGTCCACCTCGTCGGGGTCGAGGTCGCCGGCCTCGACGGCCTCCGCGACCCGGCGCACGGCCGTGGCGAACTCCTCGCGCCCGCCGAGGCCGATGGCGACCTGCACGGGGGCGTCGGCGGGTTCGTCGTCGTCGGGGCCGCGGACGGCGACCGGGCGGGGGGCGTCGAGGTCGTCCAGCGTCCGCCGGAGGGTCGGCACGGCGTCGGCGTCGAGTACGCTCACAGAGACGGTGACGCGTTCCGCGCCGTAGTCGAACGCCCACCCGAGGAACTCCCGGAGGGTGTCGTACGCGCCGGGCTCCAGCAGGTCGCGCTCCGTGATGACGAGCGCAACGCGCTCGGGGAGCGTCCCGTCGGCGACCCGGAGGCGCGCGGCGAGGTAGCGGTCGTACAGGCCCACGCCGGTCGATGGACGGCACGGCGGCCTAAGTCCCGCGGTTCGGGCCCGCGTTCGGGAGGGTTAAGTGCGCGTCGCGGGAACCGACGGCCGTGTCTGACGTGAGGCGTGCGGCCGCCTTCGCGGCCGTGGGTGTCCTCTCGCTCGTCGCGGCGGCGGCCGCCGGGCAGCCGGACGCTCGCGTCGCCGCGGTCGTCGCCGCGGCCCCCTTCCTCCTCGTCGCCGGCTTCGCGCTGGCCGTCGCCGGGCCGGACGGGCCGCTGTTCGACCTGTTCGCGCGGCGCACCGACTACGAGGAGGGGCGGCTGTTCGGCCTCGGCGGCTTCGCGCTCGCCGGGGCGGGATTGGCCGCGCTCGCCGCCGGGTCGTCGCTCCCGCCCGTCGCCTTCGCCGTGAGCGTCTTCGCGCTGGTCGGCGGCACGGTCGGCGCGGCCGTCGTCGAGGCGCGCCGCCCCCACGAGTTCCTCGCGACGGCGGTGTTCGCCGGCGTCGGCTTCGCGTGGGGGCTCGTCGGCGGCCTCGCCGCGCTCGGCGTGGGCTACGGCGTGACGGACCTCTCCTACCCTCCCGAGGCGGTTCCCGCGCCCACGCTCGTCTTCCTCGCCGCGACGGCCGCCGTCGCCGCCGCGCTGCTGCGGACCGTCCTGTTCGCCCGCGACGACCCGCTCGTGACGGTCTCCGTCGCGTTGGTGTTGTGGCTGTTCGCCGGGCTAGAGGTGACCGTCCCGCCGACGCGGCTCGGGGTCGGGCTGGCCGTCACCGTCCTGCTCGGCTACGTCGCGTACGCGCTCGGGACGGCTAGCGTCGCCGGGATGCTCACCGGCGTCCTGCTCGCGCTGTTCGCCATCGTCCTCGGCGGCTACGGCTGGTTCGCCCTGCTCGTGACGTTCTTCGGGCTGGGGGGGCTCGCCTCGAAGTACCGCTACGACGAGAAGACCGACCGCGGCATCGCGGAGGCGAACGAGGGCGCCCGCGGCTCGGGCAACGTCCTCGCCAACTCCGCGGCGGCGCTCGCGGCCGTCGTCGCCTTCACCGCCAGCGAGGGGATGGCTCCCGCCTACGCCCCCGTGTTCCGGTTCGCCTTCGCCGGCGCGGTGGCCGCCGCGCTCGCCGACACGTTCTCCTCGGAGTTCGGCGGCCTCTTCGACGCCCCCCGCCTCGTCACGACGTTCGAGCGCGTCGAGCCGGGCACCGACGGCGCGGTGACGTGGCAGGGGGAGGTCGCCGGGCTCGCCGGCGCGGCGCTCATCGCCGGCATCGCGGCCCTGTTCTTCGAGCTGGGGCCGGTCGCGGCCGGGCTCGTCGTCCTCGGCGGCTTCGTCGGGATGACCGTCGATAGCCTGCTCGGGGCGACGCTCGAAGGGGGTCGGGTCGGAAATCAGGGGGTGAACTTCCTCGCCACGCTCTCGGGCGCGGTGGCGTGCGGGGCGCTCTCGTGGCTGCTGTGATACGCCCCGCGACCGCCGCCGATCGCCCCGCCGTCCGCGAACTCCAGAAACTGCTCGACCACCGAGCGCCCGCGCTGCTCGAAGCCGCCTTCGACACCGAGGTCCGGGGTATCGGCGGCGACGCTTTCGTGGCCGACGACGGCGGCGTGGTGGGGTACGCGCTCGCCGTGCCGGGCGCGCGCGACGCCGACCCGAGCGTCGTCTACCTCGCCGAACTCGCCGTCGCGCCGGGCGTCCGCCGCGAGGGGTACGGCCGCCGGCTGGTCGCGGCGCTCGCCGACGGGTACGACCACGACCAACTGCGCGTCACCGTCGCGGCCGACGACGACGGCGCGCGCGCCTTCTACACAGCGGCGGGCTTCTGGGAACTGGCCGACCTCCCCGACCGCTTCGACGGCGCCGACGGCGTCCTGTTAGTCCGCGACCTGTCGTAGCTGGTCCGCGGTCCGGACCCGGACGCTGGCGGGCTGTTTGACGAACTCGCCGGCCGACGCCGCGACGACGCCGCCGACCCCGCGCTGGGCCGCCACGTCGAGCAGACGCTGGCTCGCCTCGTCGTCCACGACGACCGTCTCGGGGACCGTCTCGGCGTCGCGCACCAGCTCGAACGCGCCGTCCGCGTCGCCCTCCGCGAGCGTCTCGAAGTCGGCCGAGAGCAGGCGCGCGCGGCCCGACCCCGCGCCGATGACCGCGTCGACGTGGCCGCCGAGCGTTCGAGGGTCGTCTGCCTCGTCGGCTGCCTCGTCGGTTGCTTCGTCGGTCGCCTCCTCGTCTGCCTCGTCGTCCGCCACTGCCCCCTCCTCCTCCTCGGCCGTCCCGTCCGGCTCGGCGTCGGGGTCGTCGTCGGCCTCGCCCTCCGGCTCGGGGACGACCGCGGTATCGACGCCCGGCTCGCTCCGGCCGCCGGCGACGGTCGCGCGCGCGGCCTCCAGGTCGTCCTCGCCGGCGACGAGTTCGTAGGGTGCCTTCTCGCGGAGCGCGGCCATCACCTCGGCGCGGTCGAGGTCCTCGACGGAGCGGTCCGGGGGCGCGAAGGCGACGAACTCCACCTCGCCCACCTGCGCGAGCTCCCGGAGGATGAGCTCGCCGCCGCGGTCGCCGTCGAGGAAGGCGGTCACGGTGCGCTCGCGGCTCAGGTCGGCGACGGCGTCGGGGACGTTCGTCCCCTCGACGGCGACGGCGTTCTTGATGCCGTACTTCAGCAGTTGGAGCACGTCCGCCCGCCCCTCGACGACGATGACGGCGTCGGAGTCGGCGACGCGCGGCCCCGCGGGGAGGCCCTCGTACTCGGTGATGTCCTCGACCCGGACGGCGCGGCGCACCTCCTCGACCAGCTCCTCGCTGGAGAGGACGCTCCCGTCGAACGAGTCGTGGAGGAGGGTCGTGGCGCGCTCGACCACCTCGCGTCGCTTGGCCGCGCGCACGTCCTCGACCGTCTCCACGTCGATGGTGGCCCGGCAGGGGCCGACCCGGTCGATGGTTTCGAGCGCGGCCGCGAGGATGGCCGTCTCGACCTTGTCGAGCGACGTGGCGATGGTTATCTCGCCGAACGACTGTCCGTGTGCGGAGTCTATCTCGACGTCGATGCGTCCCACCTTCGAGGAGTCCTGGAGGTCCCGGAGGTCGAGGTCGTCGCCGAGCAGTCCCTCGGTCTGCCCGAAGACGGCGCCGACCACGTCCGACCGTTCGACCACCCCGTCGGCGGTGATGTCCGCGTGGATGAGGTACTTCGCTGTGTCCTGCATGATGTGATGTGCCCCGGTGGGGGCGTGAATGGTGATGCGGCCGCGCGAGCGCGACCACCTCCGGTAGTCGTTGCGGGCGGAAAACCGTACCGACACCGTCGGCATCTGTCCGCGTCGTCCACAGGGTCGTATCGAAGAGGATTATTCTTCGAGACGGGCTATCGAGCAATCGAACGACAACACTTAGGCTATCGACACTCTGGTATCGAACAGAGATGTCCATCGAGACACGAACCGTCGAACGTTCGCCGCTGGCCGCGGCGCTGTGGGGGGCCGCACTGCTGGCCGTGGCCCTGTTCGCCGTCCCGTGGTTCCTGTGGCGCTCCGACGCCGTCGCGTACGGGCTTCCCGTCTGGCTGTGGTGGCACATCGGCTGGATGCTGCTCGCGTCGGCCGTCTTCTACGCGTTCGGCCGTTACGCGTGGGGACTGGGCGTCGAGCCGCGCGACGACGGGGTGGAGCCGTGAGCCTCGCCGTCCAGCTGGGCGTGCTCGGCGCGTACCTCCTCGTCGCGCTCGCCGTCGGCGTCGTGGCCTACCGGCGCACCGACCGCCGCGCCGAGGACTACTACCTCGCGGGCCGGACGCTCGGCACCGTCGTCCTGCTGTTCACGACGTTCGCGACCCTCCTGTCGGCGTTCACCTTCTTCGGCGGCCCGAACGTCGCCTTCTGGGCCGGGCCGGAGTGGATACTCGTCATGGGGCTGATGGACGGGGTCCTGTTCGCCCTGCTGTGGTACGTCGTCGGCTACAAGCAGTGGCTCGTCGGGAAGGAACACGGCTACGTGACGCTCGGCGAGATGCTGGGGGACCGCTTCGGGTCGACGCGCCTGCGGGGCGTCGTCGCGGGCGTCTCCATCCTGTGGCTGTTCCCGTACGTGATGCTCCAGCAGATGGGCGCGGGGACGGCCGTCGTCGGTCTCACGGACGGCGCGGTCCCCTACTGGGCCGGCGCGGCGCTCATCACCGTGTTCATGGTCGGCTACGTCGCCCTCTCGGGGCTCCGCGGCGTCGCGTGGACCGACACCCTCCAGGGCGTGTTCATGCTCGGCGTGCTGTGGCTCGCCGTCGGGTGGATCGCGACGAGCGCCGGCGGCATCGGCGCGCTCACGGCCGGCATGGCCGAGGCGAACCCCGAGTTCGCCGCGCTCGGCGGCGGCCTCTACTCCGTGCAGTACGTCGTCGGCACGGCCGTCGTCATCGCCTTCGGCGTCGCGGCGTTCCCGCAGGTGAACCAGCGCTTCTTCATGGCCGACCGCGTCGAGACGCTGAAGCGCTCGTTCGCGCTGTGGCCCGTCCTCGTCCTCCTGCTGTTCGTTCCCGCGTTCCTGCTCGGGTCGTGGGCCGTCGGCCTCGGCATCACCGTCCCCGAGAACAGCAACGTCCTCCCCGTCCTGCTGAACGAGTACACCCCGGCGTGGTTCGCCGCGGCCGTCGTCGCGGGCGCGCTCGCGGCGATGATGTCCTCTTCCGACTCGATGCTGCTCTCGGGGTCGTCGTACCTCACGCGGGACCTCTACCGACCGTTCGTCGCGCCGGACGCGGGCGACGAGCGCGAGTCGTGGGTCGCCCGGGTCGGCGTCGCCGCCTTCGCCGTCGGCACGTTCGTCGCCTCGCTGTTCGCGCAGGGGGGCGGCCTCGACGCCATCATCACCGTCGGCGACACGGCCTTCGGCGGGTACGCGCAAGTCACGCTCCCGCTCCTGTGTGCGCTCTACTGGTCCGGCACGACCCGTACCGGGATGCTGACCGGCGTGGTCGCCTCGCAGGCGCTGTACCTCGCGCACGTGTTCGTCCCCTCGGTGACCGTGATGGGGACGACCCTGCTCGGCGACACCTACCTGACGTGGGACTTCGCGCTGTGGTGTATGCTCGCCTCGCTCCTCGTGACGGTCGGCGTCTCGGCGCTCACGACGAACGCCCCCGAGGAGAACGCCGCGAAGTTCGGCGTCCGGGCCGACTGACGGCGCGGGCGGCGACGGCGCACGACCGCGGACGCCTCATATCGCCGCGCGCGCTACTGTCACCGGGGAGTCGCCGGGCGCCGAACCCCCCTACCCGTTTTCCCCCTTCGCGGCCGGCGGTCCCCCGTCTTTATCCCCCGTACCACACACCTGCGGGTATGCAGACCCACATCGTCCCGGTCGGGTTCGACTACGACCGGCTCATCGCGCCGCTGGTGCGCGACCGCCGCACCGTCGACCGGGTCGTCCTCCTGGAGGGCGCGGTCGGCAGCGAGGCGAACGTGGAGTACTCGCGGAACCTCGGCGCGAAACTGGAGAAGGACTTCCGCAATCTCTTGGGCGCGGAGACGGAGCGGTACGGCGTCGCGGACGTGTACGACTACGGCGCGGCCTTCGAGCAGGCGTTCGACCTCATCAACGCCGAACTCGACGCCGGCAACGAGGTGTGGGTGAACGTCTCCTCGATGCCCCGCGTCGTCTCCTTCGCCTTCGCCACCGCGGCCCACTCCATCGCCGTCGAGCGCGCCGACGACCGCGACCGCGTCCACACCTACTACACGGCCCCCGAGAAGTACCTCGAAACCGAACTCGCGGAGGAACTCCGGGCGGGCGCCGACCTGCTCGCGGACGTCCTTGACGGCGAGGCCGACGACGAGCGCGTCGCCGAGCGGCTCGACGCGGCCCGCGACCTCCTCGCGGAGTTCGACGAGCGCGGCACCACCATCGGCGCGAAGGAGCTCGGCGGGAGCCACATCGTCGAACTCCCGGTCGCCTCCTTCTCGAACGTGAAGCCGTTCGAGGAGCTCATCCTCTTCACGCTGGGCGACCACGGGGAGTTCGAGTCCGTCTCGGAACTCGCGGGGACGCTGGCGCGCGAACTCGGCGAGGAGTACACCGACTCGTTCCGCTCGAAGGTCATCTACAACGTCGACCGCCTCGGTCCCGGCGGGAAGGGGTACATCGAGCAGGAGGAGCAGGGGAAGTCCTACCGGACGCGGCTGTCGCGCATCGGGGAGCTGTGGGTGCGCTCCCACACCGCCGACGGCGAGGGGGAGTGACACGCCGACGAAACGCCTAAGCGGCCCGCACGGCTTTTTGCCTCCATGCCCGCGCTCTCGCCCCGGTTCGCTCCCGCGGAGCCCGCGGTCCGCGCCGTCGTAGGCCCCTCGTAGGGCCGCACACACTTCCTTCCGACCGTCGTCCCGTTTCCGAACAGCCTAAGCGACGCACACCTCTCCACCCACACAATGAGTACACCCGACGCGACCGAGGAGGACCCCCTCGCCGGCGCGTACGACCCCGACGCGGTCGAGCCGACCTGGCAACAGCGCTGGCTCGACGAGGGGACGTACGCCTACCGCGACGAGGCCGAGGACCCCAACACCGTCTACAGCATCGACACGCCGCCGCCGACCGTCAGCGGGAGCCTCCACATGGGCCACCTGTACGGTTCGACCCTGCAGGACTTCGCGGCCCGCTACCACCGGATGGCCGACGCGGACGTGTTCTTCCCGTTCGGCTACGACGACAACGGCATCGCCTCCGAGCGACTGACCGAGCGCGAACTCGGTATCCGCCACCAGGACTACGAGCGCCGCGAGTTCCAGGAGCTCTGCCGCGAGGTCTGCCGCGAGTACGAGGCCGACTTCACGGAGGAGATGCAGTCGCTCGCCGTCTCCGTCGACTGGGACCACACGTACAAGACCATCGAGCCGCGCGTCCAGCGGCTCTCGCAGCTCTCCTTCGTCGACCTCTACGAGCAGGGCCGCGAGTACCGCGAGCGCGCGCCGGCCATCTGGTGTCCCGACTGCGAGACCGCCATCTCGCAGGTCGAGACGGAGGACGCCGAGCGGGACGCCCACTTCAACGACATCACCTTCGAACTCGTGGACGGCCCGCGCGACGAGGTCACCATCGCCACCACGCGTCCCGAGCTGTTGCCGGCGTGTGTCGCGATGTTCGTCCACCCGGACGACGACCGCACCGACGACCTCCCCGGCTCGACGGCGCGCGTCCCGCTGTTCGGCCACGAGGTCCCCGTCTACGAGGACGAGCGCGTCGATATGGAGAAGGGGACCGGCGTCGTCATGTGCTGTACCTTCGGCGACCAGACGGACATCGAGTGGTACCAGGCCCACGACCTCGACCTCCGGGTCGCCATCGACGAGTCCGCGACGATGACCGAGGAGGCCGGCGAGTACGAGGGCATGTCCACCCACGAGGCCCGCGAGGCCATCGTCGATGACCTCGACGCGGCGGGCCACCTGGTCTCCCGCGAGGCCATCGTCCACGACGTCCAGGTCCACGAGCGGTGCGGGACGGACATCGAGTTCCGCGTCACCGACCAGTGGTACGTCGAGGTCCTCGACCGGACGGAGGAGTACCTGGAGGCGGGCCGCGAGATGGACTGGTACCCCGAGAAGATGCTCACCCGGTACGAACACTGGGTCGAGGGGCTCGAATGGGACTGGTGTATCTCCCGCCAGCGCGACTCGGGCATCCCGTTCCCGGTCTGGTACTGCGGCGACTGCGGCGAGACGATACTCGCTGAGAAGGCCGACCTGCCCGTCGACCCGCTCTCCGACGACCCGCCGGTCGACGCCTGTCCCGCCTGCGGCGGCTCCGAGTTCACGCCCGAGGAGGACGTCTTCGACACGTGGGCCACGTCGAGCCTGACGCCGCTCGTCAACGCCGGGTGGGACTGGGACGACGACGCCGAGGAGTACACGATGGAGCACCCCGAACTGTACCAGTTCGACCTCCGGCCGCAGGGCCACGACATCATCTCCTTCTGGCTGTTCCACACCGTCGTCAAGTGCTACGAACACACCGGGGAGGTCCCGTTCGACGCGGTGATGATAAACGGCCACGTCCTCGACGAGAACCGCGAGAAGATGTCGAAGTCGAAGGGGAACGTCGTCGAGCCGCAGGCCGTCCTCGACGAGTTCCCGGTCGACGCCACCCGCTACTGGGCGGCCGGAACCGCCGTCGGCGACGACTTCCCGTTCAAGGAGAACGACCTCGTCACGGGCGAGAAGCTGCTCCAGAAGCTCTGGAACGCCTCGAAGCTCGTCCGCTCGCTCGCCGATGAGTCGCCCGAGGAGCCCGACGAACTGGCCGCGATGGACGAGTGGCTGCTGGCGTCGCTGGACGAACTGACCCGCGAGGTCACCGACCACTTCGAGGCCTACGAGTTCTCGAAGGCGCGCGACCGGCTCCGGGCGTTCTTCTGGAACACGTTCTGCGACGACTACCTCGAGATCGCGAAGCAGTCCGACGCCGACTCCACGCCGTTCGCGCTCCGGACGGCCCACGAGCGGTTCCTGAAGCTGTTCGCGCCGTTCCTCCCGCACATCACGGAGGAGCTGTACCGGGAGCTGTACGCGGACTCGTCGGTCCACCGCGCCGACTGGCCGGAGCCGTCGGGCTACGAGGCGGACCGCGAGGCGGGCGAGACGGCCCTCGAAGTCATCGCCGCCCTGCGCGGCTACAAGACGGACAACGGGCTGGCGCTGAACGCGCCGCTCGACGAGGTCGCGGTGTACGGCGACATCGGCGGCTTCGAGGACGCCGTCGCGGGCGCGATGCACGTCGGCACGCTCGAACGGCTCGACGAGGCGCCGGCACTCTCGACCGAGGTCACGGGCGTCGACCTCGACTACTCGCTGGTCGGCCCGGAGTACGGCAGCAAGGTCGGCGACCTCGACGCGGCCATCGCGGCCGGCGAGTTCGCCGTCTCGAACGGACGGCTCCACGTCGCGGACGAGGTGCTCGACGCGGAGATGTTCGAACTGGAGGAGGCGCGAACGTTCGCCGGCGAGGGCGACTTCGTCGAGACGGACAACGCGGTCGTCATCGTCCGCTGAGACGGCTCAGACGAACTGGATGGCGAGCGCGCCCAGCCCGCAGCCGGCGAGTAGGTAGCCGAACCGCCTGACGCGGGTGGCGCTACGGTCGCGCCGGCGGACGGTCGCGTCGGCCCACACGTCGGGTCGGAACCGTCGGTAGATGTCGTGCGGGCGACGGACGCTGACGCTCCCGAGGAGGAGCCACGCCGCCCCGACCGCGAGTATCGGGATGTCGAGGGCCATACCGACGGGGCGGCCGCGTCCCGAATTACGCTTGTGGCCGCCTGTCACGCAGCTTCCACGCCCGCGTCGCCAGCGCGAGGAACACACACGTCATCGTCAACACGACCGCACACGCCGCCGCGAGGTCGTGCGCCGTGGTCGTGTGGTCGAGGACGCCGCCGACGAGTTCGCCCGAGAGGTAGGTGTGGTGTGGCTCGCCGACCACGGGGACGAAGTAGTCAACCACGTCGTTGAGCCCGTACCAGACGAGCGCGACGGCGACGGCCCGCACCCGGAAGTCGGCGAGACGGTGGAGCAGGAACGCCTGCACGACCATCGCGGCGTGGCTCCA
Organism: Halosegnis marinus; assembly: GCF_029338355.1. Classification (GTDB taxonomy): domain Archaea; phylum Halobacteriota; class Halobacteria; order Halobacteriales; family Haloarculaceae; genus Halosegnis; species Halosegnis marinus. Next base: position 533,349 of record NZ_CP119802.1, on the reverse strand, counting down.
GATGAGGAACTGGTAGAGCCACGTCGGCGTCGCGCCCTGCCCGTTGACGAACAGCTGGACGAACGGGGTCCACGCCCCGAGCTTGATACAGCCGAAGAAGGCGAGCGCCGCGAGGTACTCCGAGTGCCTCCCGAGCCGCCACGCCGCGAGCGCCAGCGCGATGAACAGCGTCGCGAGCGGGGAGTCGGGGACGAACGCCCACATGACGGGCTCGGTGCCGGCGAACTGGAAGCGGTAGTACCAGAAGCCGAACGCCGTGCCCGCGAGGTTCGTCAGGACGACGAGCCAGACGACGCGGAGGCCGAACGCCTCCAGCCACGAGGGGAGCGGCGCGAGGTAGCGCGGGAGCGCGTCGGCGTCCGGTATCGGGTCGTCGCCGCCGGGGACGTACCGGGCCGCGAGCGCGTTCAGGCGTCGGCCGAGCCGCTCGAACATATCCCGGGGTCGGCGCGCGAGGGCAAAAACGCCCCGAAGCCGGCCGCGTCGCCCCCGGAAGGACACGGGTTAAGTGCGTCCCAACCCAAGCTTCGGGCATGTCCGAGACCGATATCGAGGAGCTCCGACGCGGCACGGACCTCGTGAAGCGGGGCTTCGCGAAGATGCAGAAGGGCGGCGTCATCATGGACGTCGTCACGCGCGAGCAGGCCCGAATCGCCGAGGACGCCGGCGCGGTCGCCGTGATGTCGCTCGAAGCCGTCCCCGCCGACATCCGCAAGCGCGGCGGCGTCGCGCGGATGGCCGACCCCGGCATGCTGGAGGAGATAATCGACGAGGTCTCGATTCCGGTGATGGGGAAGGCTCGCATCGGCCACACGGCCGAGGCGCAGATACTCGAGGCGACGGGCGCCGACATGGTCGACGAGTCCGAGGTGCTCACGACCGCCGACGAGCGCTACCACATCGACAAGCGCGACTTCACCGCGCCGTTCGTCTGCGGCGCGCGCAACCTCGGCGAGGCGCTCCGGCGCATCGACGAGGGCGCGGCGATGATCCGCACGAAGGGCGAGGCCGGCACGGGCGACGTGAACCAGGCCGTCACCCACCAGCGCAACATCCAGCGCGCCATCCGGAAGCTCTCCGGCATGAAACACGAGGAGCGCGACGAGTGGGCCCGCGAGCACGAGGCCCCCCGCGACCTCGTCCACGAGACGGCCGACATGGGCCGGCTCCCGGTCGTCAACTTCGCGGCCGGCGGCATCGCCACGCCCGCCGACGCCGCGCTGATGATGCAGCTCGGCTGTGACGGCATCTTCGTCGGCTCCGGTATCTTCGGCGCGGAGAACCCGCAGGCGATGGGCGAGGCCATCGTCGCCGCGGTCAACAACTACGACGACCCGGACACCCTGAAGGAGATCGCCAAGTCCCCCGGCAAGGGCATGAAGGGGATGGCGAACGAGACGATGGACGAGGAGGAGAAGCTGCAGGGTCGCGGCGTCTGAGTCGGCTTTCGGTTCCTTCTGTTTTCTCGGCTCCTGAAGTCCAAGTACGGAGCCGCGGCCACCCCCCGCGTGACCTGACGAGTCGCCCGCGGTGCCCGGGGCGGGAGCGCGACGACGCGCCGCGAGAACGGAGTCGCCTGTTCGCTACAGCACGGTCGCGCCGTCGCCGATCTCGGTGCGGAAGGCGCGCGCCTCCACGCCGGCGTCGGCGAAGGCGTCCAGCATCGCGAGCGCCACGTCCCGGCTGTCGGTCTCGTCGCGGCAGGCCGCGAGCATCGCGGGGCCGGCCCCGGAGATGGTGACGCCGGTCGCGCCGGCGTCGAAGGCGGCCTCGCGGACGCCGTCGTAGCCGTCGATGAGCCGCGCGCGGGCCGGGGTCACGACGGGGTCGTCCATGCCGCGCCCGACGAGTTCGGGGTCCGAGCGGGCCATCCCCGCGGTGAGGGTGGCGGCGTTGCGCACCGTCTCGACGACCTCCGAGAGCCGCGCGCCGTCGGGAACGACGCGGCGCGCGTCCCGCGTCGAGACGACTATCTCGGGCAGGCACGCCACGAGCGGCACGTTCGCGTCGATACAGGTGACGCCGTCGTCGCGGGCGATGGTGAACCCCCCGAGAATCGAGGGGGCGACGTTGTCGGCGTGGGCGTCGCCGGAGACGACGGCCTCGCCCTCCGCGGCTATCGGGACGAGTTCCTCGCGGGTGTAGCCGCGGTCGTACAGTTCGTCGAGCGCCACGGCGGCGGCCGCGGCGCTCGCGGCCGAGGAGCCGAGGCCCGAGGCCGGACGGATTCCCTTGTCGATGTGGATGTGCGCCGGCGCGTCGAGCGCCTCGGCGACGGCCCCGACGGTGTTCTTCCCGGGGTCCTCGGGGATGAACTGCGAGCCGACGCCGGTCACCTCGATGGTCGTGCGGTCGGCCTTCTCGACGCTCACCACGTCGGCGGGCCGGTCGAACGCCACCCCGAAGGTATCGAATCCGCTGCCGAGGTTCGCGCTCGTCGCCGGGGCCCGCACGCGGAGCATACCCCGGTCGTGGGGGTGGCTCCGGATAAAGCTACCCGAAGGCGCGACCCTCGCGCGCCCGCCGCTACCGGGGGGTTTTTCGCCCGCCGGGGCGTATCTCGGGCCATGACTGCGTTTCGCGAGGCGTTGCGCGACCTGCCGGAAGCGGTGTTCGCCGACCTACTGGAGGGCGACGACGCCTACCGGCTCGTGCTCGACCTGCCGGGCGTCTCCGCCGAAACCGTGGACGTGACGGTCGAGGGGGGACGCCTCCGAATCGAGGCGCGCCGCGGCAAGGACGTGCCGGCGGAGTTCCGCTACCTCTCGGAGGACCGCTCGCTGTTCCTCGACGCCGAGTTGCCCCTCCCGCCGACGGTCGACGGCACCGACGCGTCCGGCTCCCTCGACCGCGGCGTCCTGACGCTGACGCTGCCGAAGTCGGCCGCGACCGGCGGCACCAGCGTCCCGGTCGACGACGCCTGACGTGGCCGTCCTCCGCGCGTACCGTCGGTTCGTCGTCGTCGCGTACCGCTTTCTCCCGATACTGTTCGCGTACGCCCGCGACCGCCGGCGGTTCCTGCTGTTCGGCGGGAGCAGAGAGGTCACCCCGGAGATGCGTCGCGAGCGCGCCCGGGCCCTGCTCGACGCGCTGTTGCGGCTCGGCCCGACGTTCATCAAGCTCGGCCAGCTGCTCTCGACGCGCCCCGACGTGCTCCCGCCCGAGTACATCGAGGAGTTCGAGGAGCTCCAGGACCGCGTGCCGCCGGCCCCGTGGGACGAGGCCCGCGAGGTGCTGGAGGGCGACCTCGGCCCCGTCGGGGAGGCGTTCGACGAGTTCGACACCGAGGCGATAAGCGGCGCGTCGCTCGGGCAGGTGTACGTCGCGGAACTCGACGGCGAGCAGGTGGCCGTGAAGGTGCGCCGCCCCGGCGTCGAGGAGCTCGTGGAGGCGGACCTCCGCGTCATCGACTTCTCGCTCCCCCTGCTGATGCGGTTCGTCGACGACGCGCGCTCCTTCTCGATGGAGACGCTCGCCAACGAGTTCTCGAAGGTCATCCGCGAGGAGATGGACTACGGCCGCGAGCGCGAGATGCTCCGCGAGATCCGCGCGAACCTCGCCGACGAGCCGGAGGTGCGCGTCCCCGACGTCTCCGAGCCGTACTCCTCCGAGCGCGTGCTCACGATGGAGTACGTCCCCGGCACGAAGATCAACGACATCGACGACCTCGACGCGCTCGGGGTCGACCGAACGCGGCTCGCCGAGACGCTCCAGCGCGTCTACCTCAAGATGATCGTCGAGGACGGCGTCTTCCACGCCGACCCCCACCCGGGCAACCTCGCGGTGCAGGACGACGGGACGCTCGTCTTCTACGACTTCGGGATGAGCGGCCGCGTGGACCCGTTCATCCAGGAGAAGATCGTGGACTTCTACATGGCCGTCGCCCGGCAGGACACCGACGCCATCCTCGACACGCTCATCGAGATGGGGACGCTGTCGCCGGAGGCCGACCGCGGGACGATGAGCGACGTGATGGAACTGGCCATCGCGGACGCCCGCGGGGAGGACATCGAGCAGTACCGCGTCCAGCAGATCGTCTCGCAGGTGGAGGACACCATCTACGAGTTCCCGCTCCGCCTGCCGCCGAACCTCGCGCTCGTGCTCCGGGTCGCCACCGTCGTCGAGGGGGTCTGTGTCACCCTCGACCCGGACTTCGACTTCATCGAGGTGGCGACCGACTACCTCGGGGAGGAGGGGTACATCGAGGCCGGCATCCGCGAGGGCGTCGAGGAGTTCGGCGGCCAGCTCTCCCGGACGACGCAGGCGCTGTTCGAGGTGCCGCCGAAGCTCGAATCCGTCCTCGCCACCGTCGAGCGCGGCGACCTCGAAGTCGAGGTCGGGTTCCCCGACGACCCGCCGCTCCTCCGAAACCTCGCGCTCCGGCTCATCTACGGCATCCTGCTCGCCTTCTCGCTCCCCTCGACGGCGCTTTTGTACACCTTCGCGCCCGTCGAGGCGGCCGCCGCGGGGCTCGGCGTCTCCGTGGCGCTGTCCGTCCTGCTGTGGCGCTCCTTCCGGGAGGAGCAGGGCATCGGCGCGACCCCGCAGTTCACCCGACAGAGCATGCGCCAGCGCCGCGACGAGTAGGCGGCGTCCCACAGCGCTATACCCTCCGCGTCGAACGACCGGACATGCACATCGAGCCGTTCGAACTCGAACGCTTCTTCGACCGCTACGAGCACGGCGCGGACCTGATGCTCGCGGAGTCGGGCATCCAGTCGCGCGACACGTCGGAGTTCGACACCGACCCCGGCGAACTCGGCTACGTCATCCCCACCGGCGGCGACCCCGCGTTCCGGGAGACTATCGCCGACCGCTACGGGCGGGGTCCCGACGAGGTACTGTTCGCCTGCGGCGCACAGGAGGCGAACTTCGTCACGTTCGCGGCGCTGATGGGGGAGCACGCGGTCACTGTCACCCCGACCTACCAGTCGCTCCACGCCGTGCCCGACGCCTTCGGCGAGGTGACGACGGTTCCCCTCGACCCGCCGGCGTGGGACCTCGACCTCGACGCCGTGCGGGACGCGATGCGACCCGACACCGAGGTGCTCGTCGTCAACAACCCGAACAACCCGACAGGGCGCTACCTCCCCGAGGAAACGGTCCGCGCGCTGTACGATATCGCCGCGGACAACGACACCTACCTGCTCTGTGACGAGGTGTACCGCCTGCTCGCCGAGGACCCCCTGCCGCCCGTCGCCTCGCTCGGCGAGTACGGTATCTCGACCTCGTCGGTCACGAAGTCGCACGGGCTGGCCGGCTGTCGGTTCGGGTGGGTCGCCGCGAACGAGGACGTCGTCGAGGCGGCCGCGTCGTGGAAGGACTACACGACCATCTCGCCGTCCACGTTCGGCCAGCACGTCGCGAAGCAGGCCATCGAGCGCGAGGCCGAACTGCTCGCGGAACATCGCGCACAGGCGGCCGACCACCGCGCCCGCGTCGGCGACTTCCTCGCCGAGCACGGCCTGTCGTGGCGCGAGCCGACGGGCGTGAACGGCTTCCCGACCGTCCCCGACGGGTTCGACTCCGCGCGCGACTTCTGCGTGACGCTCGTGGAGGAGGAGTCGGTCCTGCTCGCGCCGGGCGACGCGTTCGGCGTCCCCGACCGCTTCCGCATCGGGTTCGGGCTGGCGACCGCGGAACTGGAGGAGGGGCTCGCGCGCGTCGGCGACTTCCTCGACCGGCGGGAGACTCAAGCCGGCGTTTGAGCTTAGGTCGGGCCTTTATCCGTGGGTACCGTCCCACCGTCCATGGAACCGTTCCGCTCCGCCCACTCCCCTCCGGAGGCCCTGCTCGCCGTCGCCTGCCTGCTCGCGGGGCTCGGCTTCGGTATCACCGGGCTGTCGCTGTTCGCCGACGCGGCCGCCGGGTCGCTGTCGACCGCGGACGCCCGCGCGCTGGCCGCGCTCGCCCCCGCGGTCGTCGGCGCGGTGCTGACGACGACCGGGGGCTGGCTGTTCGGCCGCCTGCCGTGACCGGGCGCTATCGTACCGTTTATACCCGCTAGGCCGGAACCCGGTGGCATGGCGAGAGAGCAGACCGAGGTCCGCGAACTCCAGGAGGGGAACTACGTCATGATCGAGGACGTTCCCTCCGTCATCACGTCGTACAGCACGTCCAAGCCCGGCAAGCACGGCAGCGCGAAGGCCCGTGTCGAGGGGAAGGGCGTCTTCGACGGCGGCCAGAAGCGCAACTTCACGAACCCGGTCGACGCGAAGGTCTGGGTCCCCATCATCACGCGCAAGCAGGGGCAGGTCGTCTCGACCGGCAGCGGCGAGATGCAGGTCATGGACCTGGAGACGTACGACACGTTCACGATGCGCGTCCCCGACGACCTCTCGGTCTCCGCGGACGACGAGATCGAGTTCCTGGAGTACGAGTCGCAGCGCAAGGTCGTTTAAGCCCCGCCCGCGTAGCCGACGCATGGCTCCGTTCCCCGGCGCGACCGCCGCGCGCGACGAGGCCGCCTACGCCGTCGTCGGCGCGCCGCTCGATATCTCGACCACCTTTCAGCCCGGCGCGCGGTTCGGTCCCGACCGCGTCCGGCGCTTCTCCCGCACCTTCGACGACTACGACCGCCGCACGGACAGCCGCTTCACCGACCTCGGCGTGCACGACGCCGGCGACGTGCGCGCCTGGGACGACGCCGCGGAGTACCTCTCGTTTCTGGAGGGCGACCTCGCCGACCTCCGCGCCGACGGCGTCGTCCCCCTCCTCGTCGGCGGGGAACACACCGTCTCCGTCGCGGGGGTCCGCGCGGCCGACCCGGACGTCTTCGTCTGTCTGGACGCACATCTGGACCTCCGGGCCGAGTACGACGGCAACCCCCTCTCGCACGCGACGGCGACGCGCCACGCGCTCGACGTCGCCGACGAGGCGGTGATACTCGGCGCGCGCACCGGGTCGCCCGAGGAGTGGTCCCGTGCCGCCGAGGCCGACGTGACCGTCGTCCCGCCCGAGGAGGTGGCGGACTGGACGTTCGACCGCCCGGGCGACGCCTACCTCTCCGTCGACATCGACGGCGCGGACCCCGGGTTCGCGCCCGGCACCGGGACGATGGAGCCGTTCGGCCTCGCCCCCCGCGAGATGCGCGACGTCGTCCGGGCGGTCGCGCCGTCGTGCGTCGGGTTCGACCTCGTGGAGGTGAACGACCGCGACGACGGGCAGGCCGCCGCGCTCGGCGGGAAACTCCTCCGCGAGTTCGTGTTCGCACACGCCGAGGGACACGCCTAACGGCCCCGCCGCCGAAGCCCGGGTATGAAGCTCTCCGAGTTCGCCGACCGGTTGGACGACGAGCTAGCCGTCGCCGACTGGCGCGGCGCGGACTACGCGGTGAACGGCCTCCAGGTGGGGCCCGAGGACGCCGAGGTCGAACACGCGGCCTTCGCCGTCGACGGCGTCGTCGCGACGTTCGAGGCCGCCGCCGACGCGGGCGCGGACGTGCTCGTCGTCCACCACGGGGTGTCGTGGGGCGGCATCGACCGCGTGACGGGCAAGGAGTACGACCGGGTTCGCGCCCTCCTCGACAACGACCTCGCGCTGTACGCCGCCCACGTCCCGCTCGACGCGCACCCGGCGTACGGCAACGCCGCACGACTGTGCGAGTACCTGGACCTCGACGTCGTCGAGGGGTTCGGCCGCGAGGGGCCGGGCCACGTCGGCCAGCGCGGCCGCGCGGCGGAGCCGTACACGACCGCCGAACTGCGCGAACGACTGGAGGAATTAGAGGGGGGCGACGGGGTGCAGGTGCTCGACTTCGGGCCCGAGCGCATCGAGGACGTGGCCGTCCTCACCGGGAGCGGGACGGACTGGCTGGACGAGGCGCGCGAGAAGGGCGTGGACGCGCTGATAACGGGCGAGGGGAAACAGCCGGCGTACCACGAGGCGCGCGAGGCCGGAATCTCGGTGTTCCTCGCGGGCCACTACGCGACGGAGACGTTCGGCGTCCGGGCGCTCGCCGACCTCGCGGAGGGATGGGAGGTCGAGACGACCTACCTGTCGCACCCGACCGGGCTCTGAACTACAGTTCCTCGATGCCGAGCGTGAACCCCCACGTCGGGGGCTGCTCGTCGTCCGCACTCGACAGCGGCGCGACGTTGTACGCGGCCTCGAAGCGGTACTCGCCGGCCGGGAGACAGTCGGTTTCGGGGTTGCCGTACAGGCCGACGTAGGCCGTGAGGGTGCCGCCCGCGGGTATCTCGACGGTGCCGTACTCCATCGTGACGGCGACCGGCGAGTCGAGCGTCCAGCAGTCGCCCGCGGCGAAGTCCGGCGTCACTCGGTCCGGGTCGCCCGACGTGGAGCGCTCGGAGTGGGGGAGCAGGACGTACGTGCCGTCGTCGCTGCCGACGTACTGGAACACGACGGCGCGGTACTCGCCGACCGTCACCGGGTCGTCGCCGGGGTTGTCCACGTCGACGCGGAGGACGGGCGGGGACCCGCCGGTAGCGAAGGGGTCGGCGAGCGAGACGCGCGGCGTCACGGGGAGAGCGTCCGCGTCGTCGCTCGCGACGATGCTCGCGCGGCGGGTCGCGTCGCGGGGGACGTCGAGCTCGCTGGGCTCGATACCGTCCCCCGTGCCGTTCCCGCCGTCGGCGGGGCCCGAAACCGCGGGGTCGTCGTCGGGGGTCGAGGTGCCGCCGATGGCGGTACAGCCGGCGAGTCCCGCGAGGCCGGCCAGGCCGGCCGCGCGGAGGAGGGTTCGTCGTGTCGTCACGGGAGGAGAAAGGTCACGCGACGGCTTAACCCGGTCGTAGCCTCAAAGGCTCGTTTGACCTGTCGGGGCGAAAGCCTCTTTCGGGGCTCGACCACAGCCCGCGACATGGACGTTCGCCCCGCGACCCCCGACGACGCCGAGGCCATCGCCCGCGTCGGCACCGAGACGTGGCACGACACCTACGACGACGTAATGGGCCGCGGGACGGTGACCGACCTGACCGACGAGTGGTACGACCCCGAGGCGGTCCGCGACTACTTCGACGACGACGGCTTCGCGGCCTACGTCGCCGAGGCCGACGGGGTGGTCGGCTACGCGTACAGCCGCGCCGGCGAGGACGGCCTGTGGCACCTCCCGGCCGTCTACGTCCTGCCCGAGCGGCAGGGGGAGGGCATCGGCGCGGCGCTGGCCGACCGCGTGGAAGCCGACGCCCGCGCGGCCGGCGCCGACCGGGTTCGGCTGGTCGTCCTCGAAGCGAACGAGGCGGCGCGGGCGTTCTACGAGGCGCGCGGCTACCGGGCGACGGGCGAGCGCGAGGAGTCGGTCGTCGAGGGGACGACGGAGGCGGTGTACGAGCTGGAGGTCTAGGCGATGACGAGCCACGCCGCGAACACGGCGAGGCCCCCGAGCAGGGTGGAGGCGACGGCGTGGACGCGGAGGCGGTCGAGCAGGGCGTGGGCGTCCTCCGAGAGGCGGGCCACCTCGCCCACCTCGGTGCCGGTCTCGCACTCCGGGAGGAAGTCCATCGCGACGTGGAGGAAGACGCCCGCGCCGAAGCCGAAGACGGCGGCCTGCATCCCCGTCGAGAACGTCGGGTCGAGCACCGCGACGGGGATGGCCGTCAGGCCGACGGCGGCCGCCGGGAACAGGAGGACGGAGACGGGCTTGCCGGCCTTCCGGAGTCGCCGCGCGGCGGCGTAGCCGGCGGGGCCCTTGTGCGAGACGATGGCGAGGCCGAGCAGCAGTCCCACCGTCGGGAGCGCGGCGTAGATGACGCCGATGATGAGCCCCGCGGCGAGCGCGTGGGCCGATATCTGGAGCGCCGTGTCGTCGAAGGAGGTGTCCAGATGGGTGAGGCGGTGCCCGACGGTGTGGGCCCCGTAGCCGGCGAGGATGCCGGCTGCGACGCCGAAGCCGCCCACCTGCCCGCCGAGGCCGAACGCCTGCGGGAGCAGGAAGACGGCCGCGGAGGTTATCATCGCGCCCGCGGCGAGGCCGTAGCCCCACACGAGGCGGTAGGCGTCCTGCGTGCCGGCGGCGCGCGCGCCGAAGTAGGCGAACCCGCCCATGGCGAGGAAGGCGACCCACGAGACGACGAGCACCTTGTCGGTTCCGGCCCGGAGGCCGACGACGGTGAGCGCGAGCAACAGGAGCGTCCCGGCGACGCCCGCGAGCGACACGTCGCCCACGCGGGGCACGGTGACGGATTCGACTGACATTACTAACTCTACTGTCGATATTATTAATAAGGTCGTCGGTTTGTGAACGCCGCACCCGGAGTTAGTAACTCACCGGGTCGCGGACTTCCAGTCGCGCAGGGTGAGGACGTTGCCGTCGAGGTCATCGGCCGCCGTCGCGGCCCACCGGAACATCGGGGCCACGTCCGCCGGGTCGCGGCCCTGCATCCCGTTCGTGAGATCGGAGGTCACCTGTCCGGGGTCCACGACCCCGACCGCCTGGTCGAGTTCGGCGGCGAACTGCCGGGCGAGCGCCTCGGCCAGCGCCTTCGAGGCGGCGTAGGAACCGAACCCGGCCTTCGCCTCGCGGGCGATGCCGCCGGAGGGAATCACCACCCGCGCGTCGTCGGCGAGGTGGGGGACGGCCTCGCTGACGGCGGCGAACACGCCCCGGCCGTTGACGCGGAGGTGTTCGTCGAACGCCGAGTACGCCTCGTCCGCGAGGGGCGTCTCGCCGGGCGCGCCGTGGTAGACGCCCGCGTTGGCGAACACGGCGTCGATGGCCCCGCCCTCGCGCGCGGCCGTCTCCATCAGCCGCTCCATGTCGTACTCGTCGCGCACGTCGGCGCGCTGGGCGACGGCCTCGCCGCCGGCGTCCTCGACGTCGTCGGCCACCGCCTCCAGCGCGTCCGCGGAGCGGGCACACAGCACCACGCGGTCGCCCGCCGCGCCGTACTCGCGTGCCACCGCCGCCCCGATACCGCGACTCGCGCCCGTGACTACGACCGTGTCCATACCGGAGCGAGGGCCGGCACCCGGAAGGCCGTTTCCCTGGCGGCGACCGAGGGCGGGGGTATCGGTGGCTTTTCGACGGGTCCGCACCTATCGCGTGTATGTCACTCACGGGAACCCCGGTGGCGGTCATCGGGGGCGGCTTCGGGGGCCTGTCGACGGCCTGCTATCTCGCGGACGCGGGGGCGAACGTCACCGTCTTCGAGAAGAACGAGCAGCTCGGCGGCCGGGCCTCCTCGCTCCACCGCGACGGCTTCCGCTTCGATATGGGCCCGTCGTGGTACCTGATGCCGGACGTGTTCGAGCGGTTCTTCGGCCACTTTGGGAGGGAGCCGTCCGACTACTACGACCTCGCGCGCCTCGACCCCCACTACCGCATCTTCTTCAAGGGGGACCAGGGCGCGACGGACGGCGGGGTCGCGGCCGAGGCCCCCGGCTTCGGCGAGCACGACGGCGCGCGCTACGTCGATATGCTCCCGGACCTCGACGCCAACGTCGAGACGTTCGAGGCCATCGAACCCGGCGCGGGCGACGCGCTCCGGGAGTACCTCGACACCTCCGCGACCCACTACGAGACGGCGATGGAGCACTTCGTGTACGAGGACCGCCCGCGCCTGCGCGACTGGGTGGAGCTCGACGTGATGAGGGCCGCGCCCATCGGCCTCCAGCTCATCGGGACGATGGACGACTACGTGGCCGACTACTTCGAGACGCCGAAGCTCCGCCAGATAATGCAGTACACGCTCGTGTTCCTCGGCGGCTCGCCGCGCAACACGCCCGCGCTGTACAACATGATGAGCCACGTCGATTTCAACATGGGCGTGTACTACCCCGAGGGCGCGGACCCCTCGCCGGAGACGCGCACGCTCATCGACGACCCGGAGGGCGAGGTCACGGGCCTCTCGGCCGTCGTCTCGGGGCTCGTCGAACTCGGCCGGGAGCTCGGCGTCTCCTACGAACTGAACGCGCCCGTCGCCGAGATAATCTCCCGGCGCGAGGGGTTCGAACTCGAACTCGCGGGCGGCGGCCGCTCGCGGTTCGACCTCGTCGTCTCCGACGCCGACTACGCCCACACGGAGCAGGAACTGCTCCCCGAACACGCCCGCGGCTACGACGCCGACTACTGGGACGAGCGCACCTACGCGCCCTCCGCGTTCCTGCTGTACATGGGCGTCGAGGGGGACATCGACCCGCTCGCACACCACACGCTCGTGCTCCCGGACGACTGGGACCCGCACTTCGACGACATCTTCGACACCCCCGCGTGGCCGGACGACCCCGCGTACTACGTCTGTGCCCCCTCGGAGACGGACGACACCGTCGCCCCCGAGGGCCACTCGAACCTGTTCGTGCTCGTCCCCATCGCCCCCGGCCTCGAGGACGGTCCCGAGGTCCGCGAGGAGTACCGCGAGGCCGTCCTCGACGACCTCGCGACGAACACGGGCGTCGAACTCCGCGACCGCATCGTGGTCGAGGAGGAGTTCTCCGTCTCGGAGTTCACGGAGCGGTACAACTCGATGAAGGGGACCGCGCTCGGGATGGCCCACACGCTCCGCCAGACCGCCCTGCTCCGCCCGCCGCACCGCTCGAAGGAACTGGACGGCCTCTACTTCACGGGGTCGTACACCACGCCGGGTATCGGCGTCCCGATGTGTCTCATCTCCGGCGAACACACCGCCGACGCCGTGCTCGCGGACCGCGACTGAATGAGCGACGCGCCCCTGCTCGACCGGCTGTTGCCCCCCCGCGACACGCGCACGGGGTACCTGGTCCGCCTCTCGCGGCCGCGCTTCTGGCTCTACCTCGCCGGCCCGGTCGTCGTCGGGGTCGCGTACGCCGCGAACTCGCCCGCGGAGCTGTTCGGCCCGCTCGCCGTCGCGCTGTTCGTCTACTTCCTGCTGCCGGCGAACGTCTTCCTCTACGGCGTCAACGACGTGTTCGACCGCGACGTGGACGCCGCGAACCCCAAGAAGGAGGAGCGCGAGGTGCGCTACCGCGGCGACCGCACCGTCCCGGTCGCCGTCGCCGTCACGGCGCTCGCGGGGCTGGCCTTCCTCCCCTTCCTCCCCCCGGCCGGGGCCGTCGCCATGCTCGGCTTCCTCGCCCTCGGCGCGGAGTACTCCGCGCCCCCGCTCCGGTTCAAGACGAAGCCGCTGCTGGACTCGCTGTCGAACGGCCTCTACGTCCTGCCCGGCGTCGTCGCCTACGCCGCCGTGTCGGGCGTCGCGCCCCCCGCGCTCGCCGTCGCCGGCGGCTGGCTGTGGGCGATGGCGATGCACACCTTCTCCGCGATACCGGACATCGACCCCGACCGCGAGGCGGGCATCGAGACGACCGCGACCCGCCTCGGGGAGTCGAGAACGTACGCCTACTGCGGCCTGCTGTGGGCCGGCGCGGCGGCCGCCTTCGCCCTCCTCCACCCGTTCCTCGGCGCGGTGTTCGCCTTCTACCCCCTGTTCGTCGCCGGCATCGCGCTCTCGGGCGTGGCCGTCGACCGGGCCTACTGGTGGTTCCCGGTCGTCAACACCGCCGCCGGCGCCGTGCTGACGAACGGCGCGCTGTGGGTGATGCTGTATGGCTGAGTCCGAGACGGCCGTCTCCCGGACGACCGTCGAGACGCGGCTGGACGACCTCGTGGCGGGGAACCGCTTCACCATCGCCGTCGTGTTCCCGCTGTTCGGGGCCGTCCTGCTCGTCGCCAGCGCCGAGTCGCTGCTGCCCGCGCCCCTCAACTTCAACCCCCTGCTCGTGCTGTTCGGCACGCTCGTGATGCGCCTCCCGCTCGTCGCGGGGGTCGCCCCGGTCGTGGGTCGCCGGGCCGCCGCCGGCATCGGCCTGCTCACGCTGTACGCGTACGCCGTCGAGTACGTCGGGACGACCACGGGCCTGCCGTACGGCTACTTCGCGTACGGCGTGGACCTCGGGCCGATGCTGCTCGACAAGGTGCCGCTCGGCCTCCCCGTGTTCTTCCTCCCGCTCGTGGTGAACGCCTACCTGCTGTGTCTGCTCCTCCTCGGGTCGCGCTCCGCGCTCGTGCGCGTGCCGGTCGTCATCGGGACGGTCCTGCTGATGGACCTCGTGCTCGACCCCGGCGCCGTCGCGCTCGGCTTCTGGGAGTACGAACTCGGCCGGGTCGCGCTCGACGCGTGGCCCTACACCGCGACCGGCGACTTCTACGGCGTCCCGTGGTCGAACTACGCCGGGTGGGTGCTCTCCGCGACGGTCGCCGTCGTGACGCTCGACCGCGCGTTCGACGCGGACGCGCTCCGCGCGCGGCTCCGCGGCTGTGAGTTCATGCTCGACGACCTCGTCTCGTTCGTCATCCTGTGGGGCGGCATCAACGCCTACTTCGGCCAGTGGGTGCCGGTCGCGCTCGCGGCCCTGCTCGGGGTCGGCCTGTGGCGGACGGACCGCTTCGACGTGCCGCCGCCGCCGTGGCTGGAGCGGCGGCGGGCGGAGTGAGAAACCGTCAGCGTGCCGGACTCGGCGCCCCGGGCTCGGCGTGGCGGCGCGCGTCCCCGCTCGGGACGGCGGACACCTTCGCGAACACGGCCTCCGGGTCCTTGTTCCACAGCCAGTGCCAGCGCGTGCGGACCGAGAGCGACACCTTCCGGGCCGTCGAGAGGCTCGGGGTGTCGGTGAGCGTGTCGTAGTCGCGCGCCCGGATGAGGCGGTGGTGGTCGGCGTACAGCACGGCCGACAGCAGCACCGCGAACTGGCAGTCCTTCGGGAGGTACTTGATGCCGGCCACGCCTTCGCGGTACAGCTCCTCCGTGCGGTGGAGCTCGGACTGGACGGCACGGCGGAAGCCGTCGGTCGGCTCGCGGGCGCGGATGTCGTCGACCCCGGAGCCGAACTCCTCCAGGGTCTCGATGGGGAGGTAGACGCGGTCGCGCTCCACGATGTCCTCGCCCACGTCGCGCAGGAAGTTCGTCATCTGGAACGCCTCGCCGAGCGTCGTCGCGTGCGGCAGGGCGACCTCCGTCTCCTCGCCGTCCATCACGTAGGTCATCATCACGCCGACGGCGGCGGCGGAGCCGCGCATGTACTCGCGCAGTTGGTCGTACGTGTGGTACCGCGAGGTGTCGATGTCGGCGGCCATCGCGTCCACGAACGTCTCCACCTCCTCGTCGGGGATGCCGTACGCCTCGCGCATCTCGGCGAAGGCCGCCAGCACGGCGTCGTCCGTCTCGGTGCGGCCGAGCGCGGCCTCGCGTATCTCGGCCAGCCGGCGGCGCTGCTCCTCGGCGTCGACCCCCTGCGCGTCGTCGACGACCTCGTCGGCGACCCGGAAGAACGCGTACAGCACGTACGTCGCGTCCCGCACCCGCTTCGGCAGCACCCGCGTCGCGTAGTAGAACGTCTTCCCCGTCGCCTTGTGGATGGACTTGCTCTCCGCCAGCTGGGACTCGTCAACCATTCGCTGGTCCGATACTACGCGGGGGCACTTCTTATAGGTTCCCGCGACGTGACGGGAAACCGCCGCGTGCGACCGATTCCGACCCCGCTCAGGGGCCGAGATACCCCCACGCGAGCAGCCGGTCGCCGTCCGCCTCCCACCGTTCGCCGATGTCGTCGCGGTAGTAGCAGTTCGGCACCACGACGCGGCCGACGCGCTCGTAGCACTGCTCGCGCGCCGCCCGCATCGTCTCGCCCTTGCCCGTGACGACGAGCGGCATCCCCGACTCGCCCGCGGCGCGCCACTGCCGGCCCCCCTCGACCGCGACGCGCTTCGCGTCCTCGATGTGGACGCCCTCGGGGACGACCCCGTCCGTCGTGACGAGTTCGGGGTCCGGACCCGCGACCTCGCCCTCGAAGACGAGCGGGGCGTTCCGCGAGGTCTCGTCGTACGTCGCGTCGTCGTCGAACGGGAACGGCGGGAGGACGACGCGGACGCCGACCGCGTACCCCTCGTACACGTCGAGGTCGGGGTCGTTACCCCGCGCGAGGTCGTGGAAGAACCGGCCGGTGTCGCACTCGAACGTCTCCTGCTGGAGGGTGATGGTCGGGTAGCCGAACCGCGGGGTGAACTCCAGCGGGTACGCCCCCTCGGCGTTGACGATGCAGTTCAGGTCGATGCTCCCGACGTACCCCTCCTCGGCGAGCCACCCCTCCAGGCTCCCGAGCGTGCGCCGGAACAGCTCGTTGCGCCCGGCCCAGAACAGCGAGGTCCCCATCTCGCCCGTCGAGGGGCCGATGTTGCCGGGGAAGAGCTTCTTGTGCTCGAAGTTGAAGTTTATCGGCTCGACGAACCGCTCGCCGTCGAAGAAGCCGCAGACGGCCACCTCGACGCCCTCGACGCGCCGCTGGAGCTGGAACCCCTTCATCCGGTGGCCCCACGACTTCTCGTAGGCGCGCAACACGTCCACCACGTCGCCGCCGTCGTCCTCGCGCCCGACGTACAGCAGGCGCTTGACGTTCTGCACCTCGCCCAGCGGCTTGATGACGTACGGCGCGGGGTTCGCCTCCACGTACTCGACGGCCGCCCCGAACTCCGTGAACTCCCGGTGGGGCATCGTGTCCACGCCGTGGGCTTCGAGCAGGTCCATCGCCGCGCCGCGCTCGGCCTCCAGTTCGTCGGTGGCCGGCGTCCCCCCGACGACCGCGTGGCCCTCGGCGCGGAGTTCCTCGGCGAGCGCACCCGTCCCCACGTCGGAGCCGACCCAGATGTCGTCGAACACGACGGTGTCGGCCCACTCGACCTCGCCGCGCCAGTCGTCCGTCTTCTCGACGAACCCGTCGGCTATCTCGCGGTCGGACTCGGCCTCGACGTAGTACTTCACGTCGTGGCCCTCGCGGGTCAACTGCCACGCGAGGTCACCGAGCAGGGCGGCGTCGAGCGAACAGACTAGGAATCGCATACAGGCCCCCCGACCGCGGGGGACAAAACGGTTGCCGCGCCGCGAGCGCGCCCCCTCGCCGCGGGAGCCACACTTTTACCGTCCGGGCGTGAGATTTCGTGCCGTATGACGACGTTCCTCATCGGGACCGACAGCGTGGAGACGAGCGAGACGCTCGTCCCGTACGTGAAGGGCCGACTGACCGACGGCGACACGGTGTACGCGGTGAACTCCCTGTTCGGCGGCGACGACACGAGCGACGAGGACGTGGCCGCCGGCGAGGAGGCGCTGCGGGTCCTCGCCGACGAACTCGGCGCCGACACGCACCAGCTCATCCGCGGCAACAGCCCGCAGGAGGACATGCTGGAGTTCGCCCGCGACCACGACGCCGACGAACTCGTCATCGGCATCCGCAAGCGCTCCCCGACCGGGAAGATGCTGTTCGGCTCCACCGCACAGGACCTGCTGCTCGACACCGACCGGCCCGTCGCGACGGTGCCGCTCACCAAGCCGAACTGACGCGGCAAGCGTTTTCTCCCCCGGCGTCCGACTCCGACCGTGAGCCGAGAGCACCTCCGCGACGCCGCCGACGCCCTCGACCGGGCCGCCGACGGCGTCGCCGACACGGACCGCGCGCGAACCCTCGCCGACAGCCTGCGCTCGCTCGCGGAGCGCGACACCGGGCCCGACCACGGCCGCCTCGCGCGCATCGAGAACGCGCTCGTGGAACTGCGCGACGGCGCGGACGACGAGGCGGCCGCGGCGCTCGACGAGACGAAGGAACACGTCGAGGCGTACCGCGAGAACGTCCCGGGCGTCTAGCCGAGCAGTTCGTCGGCGAGCGTCGGGACGAACGTGCCGATGTCGGTCACCATCCCGACGGCCTGTGCGCTCCCGCGGTCGAGCAGTTGGGTGACCGTCGCGGGGTTGATATCGACGCAGACGACCCGCGTGTCCGAGGGGAGGCAGTTGCCGACGGCGACCGAGTGGAGGAGCGTCGAGAGCATCAGCACCATGTCGGCGTCGTGCGCCTGCTCGCGGATGGCGTTCTGCGCCTCCACCGCGTCGGTGATAGTGTCCGGGAGCGGGCCGTCGTCGCGAATCGACCCGGCGAGCACGTAGGGCACGTCGTTCTCGATACACTGGTACATCACGCCCGACTCGACCACTCCCTGCTCGACGGCCTCCGGGATGCTCCCCGCGCGGATGACCTCGGAAATGGTGTAGATGTGGTGTTTGTGGCCCTTGCGCGCGTGGTCGGCCGTCTCGGTGTTCACCCCGAGCGAGGTGCCGAACAGGTCGCGCTCGATGTCGTGGACGGCGAAGCCGTTGCCCGCCGACAGCGCGTCCACGAATCCCTCGCGGACCAGTCGCGCGAGGTCCTCGCGCGCCCCGGTGTGGATGAGCGCGGGGCCGGCGACGACGAGGACGTTGCCGCCCTCGGCCTTCGTCTCCGCGATGGCCTCCGCGACCTGCCGGATGGTCGTCTCCGAGGGGCGCTCGGAGGAGACGCCGCCGCGCATGAAGCCGAACGCGCCGCCGCCGTTGCGCGGACGCTCCGGGGGCTTGACCCGGATGCCGCCCTCGCCGGTGACGATGCGGTCGCCCGCCTCGACGGCGTTGAGCACCTTCGTGTAGGCGCGCGGCCCGTCGTCGGTGTCCTCGACGACGACCGCACAGTCCATCTCCATCCGCTCGACGCCGACCCACTCGCCCTCGTAGCGTACGTCCGTCGGGTGGTTCGTCGTGGAGTAGAACCCCTCCGGGACCACCTGGTCGTCGGGCGCGGGCGTCAGAGTCGCGTCCGCCGGGTCCGCGGGGTTCGCGCCGTTCTGGTGGAGTTCGTGGAGGATGGAGCGGAGCGTCTCCTCGTCCTCGGCGCTGACGCGCATCCGGGCGTACGAGCGCTCGTCCTTCCGGCGGCCGACCTCGAACTCCTCGACGTCGAACTCGCCGCCCATGTCCATCACGATGGAGAAGGCCGACCCCATCATCCCCGAGTCGATGATGTGGCCCTCCAGTTCGACCACGCGCGAGACTGTCATACTCGGGCGTGGCGGCCCCCGCTCAAGTCGCTTCCCCTCGCCTCACCGTTTGCGGTCCACCTCGACGCGCCCAACCCGGTCGGCGAGGCGCTCGTAGAAGGCGCGCAGTCCCTCGGGGCCGGTCGCGGAGCGGGGGTGGAGTTCGACGGTGCCGTCGCGGACGGCGACCCGGAAGGTGTCGTCGGTGTCGTCGTCGTGGACGAGGTACAGCGGCATCGGGAGGTCGAACCAGTCGCCGTAGCGGTACGGGCCGTCGGCGAGCACGGCCTCGACGGCGGCCGCGAGGTCGCCGTCCGCGGCGAGGACGAACACGGTGCCGCCCTCGTAGCGCATCCCGCCCGACCGCTGGTGGGTCCGCTCGGGGTGGTCGACGGAGAAGTCCGGGCCCGCCGGCTCGCTCGCCTCCTCGCGGAGGTCGCTCGCGGTCGTGAAGCCGACGTCCTCCTCGTCCACGGGTCGGCGGGGCTACGCCGCGATACCGCTTAAACTCGCGGGCGCACGTCGACGGGACAGCCGTTGATCTCTCCGCCGCGCATCCCGTCGGCGAGCCAGAACACGGAGAGGACGAGCACGACCAGCGCGCCGAGCGCGAACTCCAGCCCGTCGAGCGGGAGCCACAGCAGGGAGGTCGACACGCCGACGAGCGAGAGCAGGCCGACGAGTATCGCGGAGCCGCAGGCGGCACAGCCGGCCCCGAGCGTGCCGAGGACGACGCCGGCCGCGCCCGTCCCGCCCTCGCGGATCGTCACGCCGTGTTCCCGGAAGTGGTAGGCCGCCATCGCCACGTCCACGCCCGTCAGCGCCGCGACGGCGACGAGCAGCGTCGCCTGCAGGGGGCCGAACGCCGGCCCGACGAACGGGAACTGGCCGAGCACGAGCGTGACTCGGTCCCCGACGGCGAGGTCCGCGGTGAGCGCGAATCCGGCCAGCGGGAGGTTGAGCGAGAGCACGAACAGCGTCAGCGCGGCGACGGCCGCGACGGCGGCGAGGACGGCGTACGCCGGAACCGTGAGCACCAGCCGGCCGGTGCGGGCCATCAGTCGCCAGTCGGCGCGCCGGGTCGGGAGTCTCACAGGCCCAGGGCCGTCGCGAACACGTCGTACCCCTGTGCGCCGCGCACCACGGTCCGGTAGACGCCGTCGGCGAACAGGTAGAACTCGGGCGTCTGGCCGATGTTCAGCGCCTCGCCGGCCGAGACGTCGAGCGCGACGGCGTCGTCGTACTCCCCGTCGCGCGCGGCGGTCACGACGGCCTCGGCGTCCACCTCGGTCTCCGTGTCGAGGAAGGAGCGCGAGGCCTCGTACACGTTCTCGGTCGAGAAGTCGCCCTGCGCGGCGTAGTAGCGGTCCTTCAGCGCCCAGAAGGCGTCCGCGTCGGCGGCGTAGGTCGCCTCCAGTATCGCCGAGGCCGGCTCCCCCCACGGGTAGATGATGGGGTAGCCGCGGTAGACGAACGAGGCCTCGCCCGGCTCGACGAGGTCCGAGACGATGCGGGGGTAGGTGTTCTCCTCGAAGCGACGACACAGCGTACACGACGGGTCCTCGAAGGCGACGATGACCGTGTCCGTCGTCTCGCCGAGCATCGGCTGGGCGTCGAGGTCGGCCGCCGCGGGGTGTTCGTCGATGGGCGTGCCGGTCGGTTCGCCGTCGCTCCCGTCGCCCCCGCCGCCGGACCCCGCACAGCCCGCGAGCGTCGTCGCGCCCGCGAGCGCCGCGCTCCCGAGGAACCGCCGTCTGTTCATACGTCGGGGAGGCGCGGGGCGGACAAAACCGTTCGCCGAACTCCGTCTAGAATCCGTGGGCACTGTTTTCCCGGTCGGTCGCCTACACGGGCGCATGTGTGGCCGCTACAGTATCTTCCTCCCGCCGGACGAGCTCGCCGAGCGCTTCGACGTGCGCGTCGGCGACGACTACCGGGCCCACTACAACGCCTCGCCGTCGCAGTCGCTCCCGGTCGTGACGAACCACGACCCCGACGAGGTGACCCACCAGCGGTGGGGCCTGATTCCCTCGTGGGCGGACGACGACTTCTCGGGGCTCATCAACGCCCGCGCCGAGACGGTCGCGGAGAAGCCGGCGTTCGCCGACGCCTACGAGCGCCGGCGCTGTCTCGTCCCCGCCGACGGCTACTACGAGTGGGTCGAGCGCGAGGGGGGCAAACAGCCGTACCGCATCACCCGCGCCGACGGCGAGCCGTTCGCCATGGCCGGCCTGTGGGAGCGGTGGGAGCCCGAGACGACCCAGACCGGCCTCGGCGACTTCGGCGCGGGCGGGCCGGGGGGCGACGACGACCCCGTCGAGACGTTCACCGTCGTCACGACCGAGGCGAACGCCTTCCAGTCCGACTACCACCACCGGATGCCCGTCGTCCTCGCGCCCGACGAGGAGCGCGCGTGGCTCGAATCGCCCGACACCGACCTCCTGGACCCGTACGACGGGGGGATGGACGCCTACCCCGTCTCGACGCGGGTGAACAGTCCCGCGAACGACGACCCCGCCGTCGTCGAGGAGGTCGAGGGTTAGTCCTCGCCCTCGACCGTGACGCCGTCGAGTTCCGCCGACAGCGTCGCCTCCTCGTCGTCGAGCCCCGAGCGGACCGCCCGCACGAGGTTCTCCACGTCGTCGGGGTCCACGTCCACGGAGAGTTCGATTCCGACGGTGAGCGCCGACCGCTCGCGCTCGACGGCGCGGGTCTCCACCCGGCCGGGGAGGTAGCGGCCGTCGTCGGTGCGGTCGAGCGCGCCCGCCCACGCGAACAGGTCGAGCAGGGTGCGACAGCCGACCCGCTCGCGCCCCGCGTCGAGGTCCGCGCCCGTCAGGTCCGCCACCCGGGGGAGCAGTTCGTCCTCGGTCATCGCCCCGCCCCGCAACAGGTCGCGCACCTGCGCGGTCGGCGGCCACCCCGCGAGCAGTGTGTAGAACCGCTCGCGGGCGGCGGCCTCGTCGCCCGCGTCGAGCGCCGCGGCCAGCGCCGCGCCCCGGTCGGTGAGCCGGTGGTCGCGCCCCTCGGCGTCGAGGACGCCGACGGCTTCGAGGAAGGGCGTCTGTCTGGTCGTCGCGTCCGAGTAGCCCGCGGCCGCGGCGGCGTCGGCCGTATCGACCGGCGCGTCGGCCGCGCCGGCCGCGTACCAACCGACCACCACGTCGAGCAGCGTGTCGCGGGCAACCCCCTTCGGAACGGTCATACTGGGCGGACTCGGCGCTCGCGTAAAAAGCCGGTCGCCGGGACCGCCAGCGGTTTACTGTCGCCCCTCCCCTGCTCGGACATGACGGACAAGTACGCGCGGGTTCGCACCGACGACGGCGTTGCCGTCGGCGACTACGACGACGGCGTCGTGACGACCGACGACGGCGAGTACGGCCCCGACGAGTACGACCTGCTCGCGCCCTGCGAGCCGTCGGCGTTCTACTGCGTCGGCCGCAACTACGGCGAGAAGGTCGAACAGATGGGGTACGACGTGCCCGAGAAGCCGGACTTCTTCATCAAGGGGCCGACCTCGCTGCTCGACCCCGGCGCCGACATCGAGTACCCGTCGTTCACCGAGGAACTCACCTACGCGGGCGAGCTCGCGGCCGTCATCGGGGAGCCGTGTCACGAACTCGCCGAGTCCGAGGTGGACGACGCCGTGTGGGGGTACACGATACTCAACGACCTCGACTGTCTGGACCAGGAGCGGCGCACGGCGCGGAAGGCGTTCGACGGCTCCGCGCCGCTCGGCCCCGTCGTCGCCGACGTCGACCCGCTGGGGCTCGACATCCGCACCCACGTCGCGGGCGAACTCAGACAGGAGGACAACACCGAGAACATGTTCATCGAGCCGCGGGAGGTCATCAGCTTCCTCTCCGAGCGGTTCACCTTCCGGCCGGGCGACGTGATCTCGTTCGGCAGCCCCGCGAACCCCGGCCTGCTCGAACCGGGCGACGAGGTCGCGATAGAGTACGAGGGTATCGGCATCCTCCGGAACACCGTCGTCGAGTGAGCGGGACAAGCTCTTAAGTCGGCCTCGTTCGTCGGACGGACAATGACCGACGAACCCGACGGCGGGGGGGAGGCGTCGGCGGAAACCGCACCGCCCACCGACGACACAGCCGCCCTCGCCGACGTGCTCGCGTCGGACGACGGCGGCCCCCGTGACTCGACCGACGCGCCCGGGGTGGCCCCCGCCGCGGTCGACGCACTCTCCGACGGCACCGACGACCTCGACTACGACGCCCGGACCGTCAGCTCCCGCGCCCTCGCCGCGCTCGGCGGCGACGAGGGGGAACTGGAGGTCGACCTCGACGACCTGCCCGACCAGGAGCGCGTCGTCGAGGAGGTGCTCGCGGACGTGCGCGACCACTTCGAGGCGGCCGAGGGCCGCTTCGGGGACGTGACGCGCGAGGACATCGGGACCGGCTTCTTCGACTTCTCGTATCTCGACCGGTACGAGGAGATAGACCGGACGTGGGTGAACGAGCCGTACGCCTACGTCACCGTCCTCTACGACCCGGCCGACCGCGACTACCGCTACCGCGTCGTCGAGCCGACCCTCGACGAGTTCGAGAGCTACGTCCGCCGCGACCTCGTCGAGTACCTCCGCAACTCCCTGATGTACCGCGACCTCGGCGGCGAGCGCACCAAGGAGTCCGTCTTCGAGACGGAGGTCATCGACCTCGTGGCCGAGCACGCCCGCTCGGTCGCGCCCGTCTCGCTCCACAAGCTCGTCTACTACCTGCGGCGCGACTTCACGCGCTTCGGCCCCATCGACCCCGTCATGCGTGACCCGGCCGTCGAGGACATCTCCTGTGACGGCGCCGACGTCCCCGTCTACGTGTACCACCGTGCCTTCCGCGACCTGGAGACGAACGTCGTCTTCGGCGCCGACCGGCTCTCCTCCTTCGCCGTCCGGCTGGCCCAGCGCGCGGGCAAGAGCATCTCCGTCTCCGACCCGCTGCTCGACGCCTCGCTGCCGGACGGCTCCCGCCTCCAGCTCACCCTCGGCGGCGAGGTGGCGACCCGGGGCGCGAACTTCACCATCCGGAAGTTCTCCGACGTCCCCTTCTCGCCGGTCGACCTCGTGAAGTGGAACACCTTCTCCGTCGAGCAGATGGCGTACTTCTGGCTCGCCATCGAGTCGAACAAGAGCCTGATATTCGCCGGCGGCACGGGGTCGGGCAAGACCTCCTCGATGAACGCGGTCTCCTTCTTCATCCCGCCGAACGCGAAGGTGGTGACCATCGAGGACACCCGTGAGATCGACCTCCCGCACAACAACTGGATACAGAGCGTGACGCGCTCCTCCGCCTCCGACGAGGGGCGCGGCGAGGTGTCGATGTACCGGCTCCTACAGGCCGCCCTTCGCCAGCGCCCCGAGTACCTGCTCGTCGGCGAGATACGTACCGAGGAGCGGGTCGCGCTGACGTTCTTCCAGGCGATGGGGACCGGCCACACGGCCTACACCACGATGCACGCCGACTCCATCGAGACGGTGCTCAACCGGCTCCAGAACCCGCCGCTGTCCGTGCCGCGCGCGATGATACAGGACCTCGACATCGTCTCCATCCAGGCGCAGACGTACGTCGGGGAGGACCGCGTCCGCCGCAACCGGGGCGTCATCGAGATGCTCGACCCCGACGAGGACGACCCGACGGGGCTCCCGACGCGCGAGGTGTTCGCCCGCGACGCCCGCACCGACACCCACGAGCGGGTCGGCGAGTCCACGGTGATGGCCGAGATAGCCGACGAGCGCGGCTGGACCGACGCGGACCTCGACGACGAGATAGCCCGCCGCGAGGGCGTCCTCCGCTTCCTCATCGAGGAGGGCGTCGACGACTACCGCGACGTCGCGGCCGTCGTCCAGCTGTACGAGAAGGACCCCGAGTACGTCGTCGCGCGCATCCGCGACCGCGGCTACGACCTCCCGCCGCTATGAGCCGGGACGACGAGCCGGCCGACCGAACGGCCGGCGACGACCCCGACGGGGAGCCGGAGCTCGACTTCGACGAGGCGACGGCAGACCTCGACGTCGACGGCACCGGGGACCCGGTCGCGTCGGACCCGTCGTTCGACCGCTCGGTCGGCGAACTCGACACGAACCCCCCGCCTGAGTACGTCATCGAGGGGCTGTCGGGCCAGCGCGACCCGACCGCGTCCGAGCGCGAGCAGTACCGCCGGCGGTTCGGCCGCCTGCGCACGTTCTTCCGGTCGCGACCGGGCGAGTACGCGAGCTATCAGCGCGTGCTCAATCAGGCTCGCATCGGCCGGTCGTACGACGAGTACCTCGCGGACGCGGCCACCTACGCCGGCCTCGCCGGACTGCTCGGTGCCGTCGTCGGGGTCGGCCTCGCCGTCGCCTTCGCCCGGGCCGGGCTGTTCGGGGCCGTCCGCGACACCGTCGGGCTCGGGGGGGTGGCGGTCTTCCTCTCGAACTACCGGGTCCTGTTCGGCTCGCTCGTCGTCGTCCTCCTCGGGGCCGTCTCGTTCGCGCTCGGGACGTGGCTGCTCGCCCGCTACTACCCCCGGGCGCAGGTCGTCACGCGGACACAGAAGATAGACACCACGCTCCCGCACGTCATCGTCTACATGTACGCGCTGTCGCACGGCGGCGCGTCGCTGTCGAGCGTCGTCCGGTCGGTCGCGGAGGCGGAGTCCACGTACGGCGAGACGGCGAAGGAGTTCGACGCGATAGTGCGCGACCTCGACGTGTTCGGCAACGACCTGACGACCGCCATCGAGAACGCGCGCAACGTCACGCCCTCCGACAACCTCGAACAGTTCCTCGACGACCTGCTCTCCGTGCTGGAGTCGGGCGGGCAGGTGACGCCCTTCCTGGAGGACGAGGCGCGCGGCTACCTGGAGGAGGCGATGGACGCCCAGGAGGACTTCCTGGAGACGCTCTCCATCCTCTCGGAGGTGTTCATCGTCTCGTTCGTCGCCGCGCCGCTGTTCCTCGTCGTCATCCTCGTCGTCATCTCGCTGGTCGGGGGACAGACGCTGACACAGCTGTCGGCGCTCGTCTACCTCGTCATGCCCATCGGGATGGCGGCCTTCCTCGTGCTCGTGGACACGCTCTCCGAGCCGTTCACCCAGCAGGGGTCGGTGCCCGCGCCCGAGCGCGTCCTCGACGCCGCCGACGTCGCGTTCGACCCGGACGACGAGCGGTTCGCGGCCTACCGGCGGACGCGGCGGTACGACCGGCTCCGTTCGCTGGCGAGCGCGCCGCTCCGGCCGGTTCGAAGCAACCCGACCTACGTCCTCGCGCTCTCGGTGCCGGCCGCGCTCGGCGTCGGGGCGTTCGCCGTCGCGGCCGGGCTCGCCGACCTCTCCGTCGCCGCGATGACGGCGCGCCCGTTCGAGAACACGCTGTGGCTCGTCGTCGTCCCGCTGGTGGTGGCGACGACGCCGCTGTCGTACTACTACGAGCGGCGCACCCGCATCGAGTCGTCGCTGGCCCGACGGCTCCCCGACACGCTGAACATCCTTTCGAGCGCGAACAAGATGGGCATCGGCCTCACGGAGGGACTGGGGCTCGTCGTCCGCTCGACCAGCGGCGTCGTCGCCAACGAGCTCCGGAAGGTCCGCAACGACATCGTCTGGAACCACTCCACGAGCGACGCGCTGCTCGGGTTCGGCGCGCGTACCCGTGTCCCACAGCTCGCCCGGACGAGCCGGCTGCTCGCGGAGGGGCTCGAGTCGACGGGCGACCTCTCGCGCGTGCTCGCCATCGCCGCGGAGGACTCGCGGGCGCGCTACAAGCTCGAGCGTGCCCGGACCCGGGAGATGTCGTCGTACATCGCCATCGTGGTCATCGGCTACCTGGTGTACCTCGTCGTCGTGTTGATGCTCGACGCGAACTACCTCACGCCCATCGCCGAGGCCGCGGAGCAACAGGCCGAGTACGGCGGCGGCATCGAGTCGCCGCTCACGTTCACCGACGTGCCCGTCGACACCTACCGGACGCTCTTCTTCCACAGCGCGGTGATACAGGGGTTCGGCTCCGGGCTCCTCGCCGGAAAGCTCGCCGACAACCGCCTCCTCACGGGGCTGAAGTTCGGGCTGGCGCTCGTCATCGTCGCCACCGTCGCCTTCGCCTTCATCTGACCATGACAGGACTCCACTCCGACGACCGGGGCGTCTCCGAACTGCTCGGGGCCATCCTGCTGTTCGGCCTGCTCGTCTCGCTGCTCGTCATCGTCCAGTCCAGCGCCGTCCCGTCCGCCAACCGCGCGGTCGAGTTCGACCAGAACCAACAGCTCCAGCGGGACTTCCAGTCGCTCGACGCCGACGCGGCCGCCGTCGCCGCCACCGGCCGCGACCGCGCGACGGTCGTCACCGCGGGCGTGAGCTACCCGAACCGCTTCGTCCTGTTCAATCCGGGGCCCGTCGCGGGGACGCTCTCGACGACGGACGCCGACTTCACCGTCTCGGGGGCCGTCGCGGCCGGCGAGACGGGCGACTACTGGGACGGAACCCCCCGCACGTTCGACAGCGGCCGCCTCCGCTACGAGGCGCCGTACAACTACTACGACGCGCCGACCACGGCGTATCAGGCCGGCGTCGTGTACAACCGCTTCGACAACGGCGTCCGGCAGGTGGACGACGGCTCGTTCGTCTCCGGCCGCTCCATCGACCTCGTGGCGCTCGACGGGTCGCGGAGCGCCTCGCAGGTGTCGCCGCTCACGCTCGACCTCGTCCCGCTCTCGGCGGAGACGGAGACGGTCCGGGTGACGGGCGACGCCTCGGACCCGCTCGTCGTCACGCTCTCGACGGACCTGACGCCCGACCAGTGGGCGTCGTTCCTCTCCGGCGAACTGGACGAGAACGGCGGCTACGTCACCGACGTGCGTGCCGCCCCCGGCGGGGTCGCCGTGGAGTTCGCCCCCGGCACGTACGAACTCACGCTGGCCGACGTGGCCGTCGGCGGCGGCGCGGAGCGGTCCGGCCCGACGTACCTGACCACCCCCGACGCGACGCCGACCGTCGAGTCGGGCGGCGACCTCACCGTCGAGGCGCGCGACGCGTTCAACGACCCCGAACCGGGCGTCGAGGTGGCGTTCTCGACGTCCGACGGGTCGCTGTCGAGCACGACCGCGACGACCGACGGGACCGGCGCCGCGTCGGTGACGTTCACGCCCCGTGCGGGCGTCTCGACGGCCACGGTCACGGCCGAAGCCGACCTCGACGGCTCCGGGACGGTCGAGGCCGACGAACGGGTGACGTTCGACGTGACGGTCACCGGCGCGAGCGACGGCGGTGTCGGCGGCCTCAACCCCGCCGGACAAGGGAGCGTCAGGCAGACGGCGGCGACGAACGACCGCTGTACCGCGCCGAACACCGGCACCGGGACGGTGGCGCTCACGGACAACGACTGTCGCGTCCTCGTCGACTTCGAGAACCTCGGCGACGACACGCGGACGATACAGCAGGCCCGCGTCTCCTTCTACAGCCCCGAGTCGTACGACGTCGGCACGGGGAACAACGCCCGGCGGCGGCCGACCCCGGAGACGGTGACGCTCGGCGGCGAGACGCTCGAGGTCGGCGGGGACTTCGAGGCCGTCTCGCTCGCGGCCATCGGGGGGAGTGCGACCGAGACCTACGAGTTCACCTTCGCCGTCCCGGAGGGACGCTACAACGTGGTGGAGGGCGACTTCTTCGTCGTCACGTTCGTCTACGAGAACGGCGACGTCTCGACGTACTTCGTCGGGCCGCAGTAGCGAGCGGCTCTCCGACGCTCCCGGTTCTCTCCTCCGCGGCTTCATGCTACGTTAACTCTTCTCTACGAAACGTTTAGGCTCTCATACGCCGATACGTATTCTATACTCATTGCCTCGGGGGGTCTCGACGGTCGAACGGTTCGCGGAGAACCGGCTGCGGGCGGAGGTAAGAGGGGGTTACGATGAACGAACAGGAAAACGACTCCGAGGAGATGCGCGCCCGGCACGCGACCCGCCGAACCGACGGCGGCGACGAGCCGAAACAAGCCGTTAAACGGGTCGAACCGGCGATTCGACGCGTCGAGGACGCCGACCTCCACCGAGCGGACGCGGCCGACGCCGGGGAGGCAGACGGACCGGACGCGGCCGAGGACCACGACGCCGACCCGCTCGACGGCGAGGGGACGAACTGGGAGGTGCTCCGCGAGGTCCGCGAGTCGTTCCGGGCCGGGGACGTCGAGGGGCCCTTCGAGACGCCGACCGACGCGTTCCTCGCGGAGTCGTTCTTCGACTTCTCGTACCTCGACGGGGGGCGCGAGGTCGAGCGCTACTGGGTGAACGAGCCGTTCGCCTACGTCGCCGTCATGTTCGACGACGACGCGAAGGAGTACCGCTACCACGTCGTCGAGCCGACGCTCGACGGCTTCGAGCGGTACGTCCGCGAGGACCTCGTGACGCTGCTCCGGCACGCGCTGATGTACATCGACCTCGGTGCCGAGGAGAACGCCGCCTCCCGCGAAGAGGCGTTCATGAACGAGGCGGCGGACCTCATCCGCGAGCACGCCGCCACCGTCGACCCCGGGACGCTCCACAAGGTGCTGTACTACCTGCGGCGCGACTTCATCCACTACGGGGCCATCGACGCCGTGATGCGCGACCGCGCCATCGAGGACATCTCCTGTGACGGCACGGACGTGCCCGTCTACGTCTACCACCGCGAGTACCGCGACCTCCGGACGAACGTCTCGTTCGGCAAGCGCGCGCTCACGTCGTTCACCGTCCGGCTGGCCCAGCAGGCCGGCAAGCAGCTCTCGGTCTCGAACCCCCTCGTCGACGCCTCGCTGCCGGACGGCTCCCGTCTCCAGCTGACGATGGGCGGCGACGTCTCCACCCGGGGCGCGAACTTCACCATCCGGAAGTTCGCCGACATCCCGTACACTCCCGTCGACCTCGCGGGCTGGAACACGTTCTCGCTCGAACAGATGGCGTACTTCTGGCTCGCCATCGAGAACAACCGCTCGCTCGTGTTCGCGGGCGGGACGGGGTCGGGCAAGACCACCTCGATGAACGCGGTGTCGTTCTTCATCCCCCCGTCCTCGAAGGTCGTCACCATCGAGGACACCCGGGAGATCGACCTGCCGCACGAGAACTGGATTCAGAGCGTGACGCGCTCGTCCGCGTCGGGCGAGGGCCGCGGCGAGGTGTCGATGTACAACCTCCTGCAGGCCGCGCTCCGCCAGCGCCCCGAGTACCTGCTCGTCGGCGAGATACGCACCGAACAGAAGGTCGCGCTGACGTTCTTCCAGGCGATGGGGACCGGCCACACCGCCTACACGACCATCCACGCCGACTCCATCGAGACGGTGCTCTCGCGGCTCCAGAACCCGCCGCTATCGATCCCGACGCAGATGCTGCAGGACCTCGACATCGTATCGGTCCAGCGCCAGACGTTTATCGGCGACCGCCGCGTGCGCCGGAACGCCGGCGTCTACGAACTCGGCGTCGCCGAGGACGATCCCGACGAGATCGCGGTCAACCGCGTCTTCGAGTGGGACCCGACCGACGACACCCACCGCGAACTCGCCGACTCCAACGTCCTCGCCGAGATCGCCCACGACCGCGGCTGGTCCGACGAGGAGCTCGCGGCAGAGATCGAGCGCCGCGAGCGCGTGCTGGCGTACCTGCTCGACAGCGGCGTGTCCGGCTACCGCGCCATCGCCGGCACCATCCACATGTACGCGAAGGACCCCGACTACGTGATCGAGCGGCTCGACGCGGGCGCGCTCGACCCCGCCGCGCTCGGCGAGCACGTCCCGCTCCCCGAGGGTTTCGTCGAGGTCGAGGCCCCCGACCGCCCGCCCGCGCCCGTCGCGAGCGAGGCCGAGGCCGAGATATGGAACGACCTCGTCCGCGAGGCCGACCGCGAGCGCCGGAGCGTCGAGGTCGAGCCCGAGTCCGAGGCCGCCTCCGACGGCGGCGAGGACGACGTGAACTCGCTGTTCGACGACCACGACGACGAGGAGCGGCGATGAGCCCCCCGGAGGTCGACTCCTCCCCCGTCGAGGTGCCGCCCCGCGAGTACGGGCTGGCGGAGCGTCGCCGCACGCTCGACGTCGATGCCGAGGAGCGCCGCCGCCTCCGCGAGGAGTACGGCTGGGTCCGCACGGCGTTCAAGCTCCGCCCGGACCGCCACTACGGGCTCCAGCGGGCGCTGAGCCAGGCCCGCATCGGCTCGACGTACGACGAGTACCTCGCCGACAGCGTCCGCTACGCCGTGTTCACGGCGCTTCTGGGCGCGCTGCTCGGCGGCGTCTTCGCCTACGGGCTGGCGCTCGCGGGCGTCTTCGACGGGCTGACCAGCCCCGTCGCGGTCGGTGGCTCGATAGCCGACGCGGTGGCCGCGAACCGCGACCTGGTGGCCGGCGGCGCGCTCGCGGCGCTCGTCGCCGGCGTGTTCGGGCTGGCGACGTGGGCCGGGCGCTACTACTGGCCCGTCAACGTCGTCTCGACGCGCAGACAGAGCATCGACGTGACGCTCCCGCACGCCATCACCTACCTGTACGCGCTGTCGCACGGCGGCATGTCGCTGGTCGAGTCGATGCGCGCGCTCGCCGACGCCGAGGACGTGTACGGCGAGGTGGCGAGCGAGTTCGAGACGGTCGTCATGGACATCGAGCTGTTCGGCTCCGACGTGTATACGGCCCTGCAGAACGCCCGCAACCTCACGCCGTCCGAGGGGCTCGAACAGTTCCTCGACGACCTCATCGGCGTCCTCGACTCGGGGGCGTCCGTGACCGCCTTCCTGGAGACGGAGGCGGACTCGTACCTCCGGCAGGCCGAGGAGGAGCAGGAGGACTTCCTGGAGACGCTGTCGCTGCTCGCCGAGGTGTTCGTCGTGGCGTTCGTCGCCGCGCCGCTGTTCCTCATCGTGACGCTCGTCGTCATCAGTCTCATCGGCGGGAGCACCGTCACGCAGGTGTCCCTGCTCGTCTACCTCGTCATCCCCGCGTCGATGGTCGCCTTCCTCGTCCTGCTGGACGTGCTGAGCGCCCCGTTCGTGCAGGGGCGGAGCACGCCCGAAGCCGCCGACTACGAGCGGCCCGCGGCGCCCGCGAACGAGGCCGACGACGAGCGCGGCGCCGAGTACGCCCGCCGCCAGCGCGCGCTCCGGGTGCGCGCCCTGCTGCGTGACCCGCTCGGCGTCGTCGAGCGCGACCCGCTCTACTCGATGGCGCTGTCCGTCCCGCTCGCGCTCGCCGCGCTCGCGACGCTCGTCGCCTCGGGCTCCGTCGGCGTCTCGCTCGACGCCCTGCTCGACGCGCCGATTCGCGTCACGACGGCGCTGTTCGTCCTCCCGTTGCTCGTCGTCGGGGGGCCGCTCGCGCTGTTCCACGAGCTGAAACGCCGCCGCGAGGAGGAGATCGCCCGGCGGTTCCCGGACACGCTGAACGTGCTCTCCAGCGCGAACAAGATGGGGATTCCCCTCACCGACGCGCTCGGACTCGTCTCGCGGTGGTCCGAGGGCCCCGTCGCCGAGGAGGTCCGGGTCGTCCGCAACGACATCGGCTGGAACCACGACACGACGGGCGCGCTCCTCGGCTTCGCCGCCCGCCTGCGCGTCCCGCAGCTGTCGCGCACCATGAAGCTGCTCGCCGACGGCCTCCGGTCGTCCGGCGACCTCTCGCGCGTGCTCGCGGTCGCCGCCGAGGACACCCGTAACCGCGCGCGCATGGAGCGGGCGCGCCGCCGGGAGCTCTCGTCGTACGTCGCGGTCGTCGTCATCGGCTTCCTCGTCTATCTGCTCGTCGTCGTGCTGCTGGAGGCGAGCTACCTCACGCCCATCAGCCAGGTCGGGAGCGAGGCCGGGCCGGACTCGCCGGTCTCGCTGGCGAACGTCCCGGTCCAGCTCTACCGCGCGGTGTTCTTCCACTCCGCGCTCATCGTCGCCGTCGGTTCCGGCCTCATCGCCGGGAAACTGGCCGACGACGACGTGCTCTCCGGGCTCAAGTACGCGCTCGGGATGGTCCTCGTCAGCGTCGTCGCCTTTACGGTGATCGGATGAGCCGTGAGAGCTCCTCTCAGGGCCGCGAGCGCGTATTTAAGCTCTCGGGAAGCCTCTCGGATATCATGACTTTCTCGCGCGACGACAGGGGGCTCTCGGAGGTGCTCGGGGCGATACTCGTCTTCGGGCTCGTCGTGTCCCTGCTGTCGGTCGTTCAGCTGTCGGGCGTGCCCGCGCTGAACGAGCAGGTGGAGTTCGAGCACAACGCCCGCGTCCAGGACGACATGCGCGCGTTCGGCATCGCCGTCGACGACGCCGCGGCCACCGGCCGCGACCGCCCCGTGGACATCGAGACGGGCGTCCGCTACCCGCCCCGGCTGTTCCTGTTGAACCCCGGCCCCACGGCGGGGACGTTAACGACGACGGGCGACGCCGGGGTTTCCTTCGGGAACCTCCGAGCGCTGGACGCTGATACCGCCCAGTATCTGAACGGCAGCGTCAACTACACCACGACCGGGCTCGTCTACCAGCCGGCGTACAACGAGTACACGGTCGCGCCCGAGACGCGCTACGAGAACGGCGTCATCTACAACGTGGACGACGACGGCGGCGTCTCCGTCATCGATAGCGGCGCGCTCGTCACTGGCCGCCGCATCACGCTCGTCACCCTCGACGGCGACGTGGCGACCAGCGCGGGCGACGCCGTCTCGCTCACGCTCGTCCCCGTCAGCGGCCCGTCGAGCGCCGTCTCCGTGACGAACAACGCGAGCGGCCCGCTCATGCTCACCGTCGAGACGAACCTCTCCGCCGAGACGTGGCGGACGCAGATTCTCGACGACGAGTACGACACCGACGGCCCGGACGGCGCGGGCACGAACGACGGCCGGTACGTCCTGGACGTGCGTTGTGTGAACACGTCGAAGACGGATTCCGAGCCGTGTGACGGTCCCATGACTATCGAGTTCGAGGAGGGATTCAACTACGACCTCCGGATGGCGAAGGTCGCCTTCGCCGGCTCCGACAGCACCGAGGAAGAACCCGCCTACCTGACGAAAGTCGGGACGGTCAACACCGTCCAGCCCGGCGGCTCGGACATCACGGTCGAACTGCGGGACGGCTACAACAACCCCGTCGCCGGTGAGGAGGTGAACTTCCTCATCACGCCTGCCAGTCTCGTGACCATCTCCGGCGATAACCCCGTGACGACCGACGCGAACGGGCGGGCGACGGTCGGACTCAACCCGCTGAACAACACCTCGTTCACGCTCGTGGCGTGGTACGACGCGAACAACAACTCGGTGCGCGATGACGGCGACGCGTTCACCGTCGAGTTCCCGCTGGACGTGGCGGACAACGTCCAACCACCGACGGGTGACCTCGTCAACATCAATCCGCGTGACGGCTCCATCGTGTTGAACGGCACCGAGGTCCCGAACGGCCAGACGAGCGAGATTAAGGTGACGTTCAGCAACACCGGCTCGGACACTTGGGAGGTCAAGAAGATGCGGGCGTCGTTCGTCCTCGGCTCCGAGGACCTGTCTTCGATTGACATCACGAATGAGGCCGGACAAACGGTCGTGACGGGTCTCGAACTCGGTGGGAGTCTGACTCCCGTTTCGAACCTAACGTTCGCTCCGAACGGGTCCACTGGCGACAGCAACCAACTCACGTTCGACGGCCAGATAACCAAGAACGGGTCTCCGTTCGACGGACTGCTCATCGTGACGTTCGAGATCCAGAACCAAGCCGGTGAGATAAGATACTTGACGTACTTCGTCGCGACCTGACCCCGGCCACCCCGACCGAGAAACCCTTTTGTCCCGTCGCCGGAATCACTCATCGTGGACGAGCAGCCCCGTACGGTCGAGGAGGTACTCGACACCATCGGCGACGGACGCGCACGCGACGTCCTCGCGGCGGTCGCCACGGAGGCGCGCTCCGCGAAGGAGCTCGCGGAGGCGTGCGACATGTCGCTGCCGACGGTGTACCGCCGGCTCGAGGTGCTCCAGGAACACGAGCTGGTGAGCGAACGGACCGCGGTCGCCGACGACGGCAACCACTACAACGTGTACACCTGCAACTTCGACTCGACCGTCATCAAGCTGGACGACGACGGCTACGACGTGCGCATCTACCGGAAGGAGAACGCGCCGGACCGGTTCACCCAGCTGTGGGACGACCTCGCGGGCGAGTGACGTAACCGAACGAGCTAACACCCGACGGCGCAGGAACGAACCTATGGTGGATATCTCCGTCGCGGGCGTCGTCCTCGGGGCGTTCCGGCTCGCGCTGTTCGGACTGTCGCTCGGACTCACGGTCATCAGCTTCCAAGCGTACCGCAAGAACGGGGGCGAGCGCCTCCAGTACGCGTTTCTCGGCTTCGCGTTCATCAGCATGGGCGTCGCGGTGACGAACCTCAACACCCAGCTGCTCGTCTCGGGCGGCGCGGCCGGGGACACGTTCGTCCTCCTCCAGATCGCCGAGACGGTCCCGTTCTCGGTCGGCTTCGGGATGATCTACCTCTCGTTGTACCGCTGAGGCGGCGGCGCGGCTGCCGACGCGGAGAACCGGGAGAAGGGAGCGAGAACGGAAACGGTTACTGCCGGGCCGAGATGACGAGCAGCGGGCCGACGAAGACGAGCGCGATGCCGAGGAAGCGGAAGTGGATCGGCGCGAGCGACCCGGGCGTCAGCATGAATATCAGCCCGAAGACGATGGCGTTCAGGCCGACGATCTTCAGCGACTTCAGCGGAAGCGCCGCCAGCGTCGAGAGGACGAACAGCGCGAGGATGACCTGCCCCGCGTCGAACTGGAGCAGGAAGTTGTCGACGACCTGGAGCGGAAGAGCGAACATCCTTGTTCGGTACTCGCGTCGTAGTTTTCTTAACGCTTCCGTTCGCCCTCAGTCGGGGTCGAACTCCTGGCCGCGGAACCAGATTGCCCACACCGCGACGACGGCCCCGCCGTAGCCGAGCGCCCACACGAGCGCGCCGAGGCCGGTGTAGCCCGCCTGCGAGAGCAGGAAGTCGCCCACGCCCGCGAGCACGACCGCGGTCGCCAGCACCGAGACGGCCTTCGCCCACGAGGGGAGCCGGTCGAGCGTCGCTGTCATACCCCGACTTGGGGGTCGAGCCGCGTCAATCCTCCGTTCCGTGGCGGGTCGTGGCACGGGTCCGACGGCGATTTATCCCCCGACGGCGCACGGGGCGGCATGGACACCGAGTTCCGCCCCCTCCCCGACGACGAGGCCGGCGACGAGCTGTTCGCCGACTACGTCCAGTACGCGTTCGCCCCCGACCGCGGGCCGGAGGTGGACCTGGACGACGACCGGCCGGACCCGCCCCGAATCCGGCGCGGGCTCTACCCGGCCGACGGCGACGAGCCGCTGACGCTGTGTTCGTCGTACCCGTTCGAGACGCGCCTGCGCGGCGCGACCCTGCCGATGGGCGGGGTTTCGACGGTCGCCACGCCGCCCGAACACCGCCGGAAGGGGTACGTCGGCGAGATGCTCCGCGAGCTGTGCCGCGAGTACCGCGACACTGGGACGCCGCTGTCGGCGCTGTGGCCGTTCAAGCACCCGTTCTACGCGCAGTTCGGCTGGGCGACGACGAGCCGCTACCTGGCGTGGTCGTGTGAGCCCTCGGCGCTCCGGTCGGCGGCCGCGACCGGCGGCACGTGGGAGCGGGTCGATCCCGACGCGTGGGCCGACCTCGACGCCGTTCACCGGGCCGCGACCGAGGACCGGCCTCTCTCGCTCGACCGCTCGGAGGCGTGGTGGCGCGAACGACAGCTCCGCGGCTGGGACTCCGACCCCTACGTCTACCTGTGGCGCGACGACGACGGCGAGCCCCGCGCCTACGTCGCCTACCGCATCGAGGGCGACTGGGGCGACCGGACGTTCGAGGCGCGCGCGAACCACGCCGCGGCCGACCGCGAGGCGTTCCGCCACCTGCTCGGCTTCCTCGCCGACCACGACTCGCAGGTCGGGACGGTGCGCTTCCGCACGGCCGTCGACTGCCCGCTTCACGACATGGTCGCGGACCCGGCGGAACTCGACTGCGAACTGAACCCCGGCCCGATGGCCCGGCTGGTGGACGTGCCCGCGACTCTCGACGCGCTCGACTACCCGACGGACAGCTCGCTCGCGCTCGGCCTCGTGGACCCCCTCCTCGACGAGGTGACGGGCACCTACGACCTCGCCGTCGCCGGCGGCCGCGCGACCGTCGAACGGACCGCCGCCGACCCCGACGGGGCAGACGCGACGCTCGGTATCGGGCCGTTCTCGCAGCTCGTCGTCGGCTACCGGTCGGCCGCCGACCTCGCCGTCGGGGGCGAACTCGACGCCGACGACGGGACCGTCGCCCAGCTGGACGCGCTGTTTCCCGCGACTACGCCGTACTTGCAAGAAGGGTTCTGAGGGACCGGCGAGGCCCCGGCGCTTTATCGGCCGGGGTGGCGTGCGTCGTGGGTATGCCCCCCGGCGAATCGGCCCGCGACCTGGTCGAGCCACACCTCGCCACCGGCGAGGAACCGCGCGCCGTCCGCACCGACGAGGGCCGCGTCACCGTCGTCACCGACCGGCGTCTCGTCCGCGCGTCCGAACACGGCGTCGACGGCCGCGAGGCGACCGACGTGGAGTCGGTGATGCTCGCCAGCCCCCACGTGCTCGGCGCGCGCATCCGCACCCGTCCCGAACCCGACCCCGAGTGGGGACAGGCCGGCCTCGGCGGGCTGTTCGCGGCCGTCGGCGTCCTACTCGGCTACGCCGCCGTCGCCGGGGGCGTCCTCGGCCCGCTCCTGCCCGACGGCTTCGGCCTCGTCCTCGGCCTCGCCGCGCTCGTCCTCGTTCCCTCGGGGATGTATCTCGCCTCCGACGCCCTCCGCACCGAGGACGGCCACGTCGAGGTGCGCGTCCTCTCGACGGGCGAGGACACCGTCGTTCGGCTCCCCACGGGCGCCGGCGGCATCGCCAACGCGGTGTCGACGGTCGTCGGCGGGGAGTGACGCCGGGAGAACGGTCGTGCGACTCGGCGTTCGGGGACGTGTCCGAGGCCGCGCCTCGTCGGAGTAGTACGTGGACGGGTGGCTGGGTTAAGCAACCCTACCTGCCGACGCGGCCCGAGCAGACGCCCTGGTAGCGCGACGGATCAGGATTCCGTTACTCCGTATCGGGCCACGGTACTTACGCGTTGGTTATTACTCGCCCGTCGGGGGACTGTGACGAGCGTGACGTTCCGGGTCGCCGTTCGTGCGAGCGTCTTTTCCGACGGCGAGTCGATATCCCGGTATGGACACGCGCGACCTGACGGCGCTCGTGCTGTCGACGGTTCCCGCCGCCCTCATCTGGTGGCAGTACTCGGCGCTGGCGGGGCTGGCGTGGCTCCTCATCGGCGGCATCGCGATCTTCGCGGTGAACGAGGGGAACCTCCTCGGAAGCTCGAAGCTCGGGTAGCTCGAAAAGCCGTCGCTCGAAGGGTAGTATCGTCGGAGTTGAGGTGGCTGGGGAGGCCCGCGCCGTCGGCCACGACGGATTGGATGGGCCAACTCGGATTTGAACCGAGGGCCTCCCGGTTATCAGCCGAGCGCTCATACCTGGCTGAGCTATTGGCCCAGGTCAGCGCATCCTCACGTATCGCCGTGGTTTGTTTAACGGTTTCGTTTCGGGGGACGCGAGGCCGACGCGGTCGCCCGCGGGCGGTCCGACGCGGGGGTCAGGAGTCGCCCGGCTGGCCGCGCTCGTCGTCGTCCACGGTGCGGTAGCCGTCGGGGCCGACGTCGACGGTGTCGCCGTCGACGTCGTCGCCCCCGTCGTTCGGGAAGCCGCCGACGTAGACGTTGCCGGACGCGAACCCGCCCGTCTTGGCGTCCACGTAGGGGGTGACGACGAACCGCTTCACGCCGAGGCGGATCGGGTAGCGCGTCGGCGGGAGCGCCAGCAGCAGCGCGACGAAGTCCGTGACGAGCCCGGGCGTGAGGAACATCGCGCCGGCCACGAGCAGCAGCGCGCCGTCTATCAGTTCGTCCGTCGGGAGGTCGCCGCTCGCGGCCTTGCGTTGGATGCGCGAGAGGGTGTGGCGCCCCTCGGCGCGCACGAGGAGCATGCCGACGAGCGCCGTCAGCACGACGAGCGCGACGATCCACGTCAGCGGGAGCGTCGTCGCGAGCACGGCGAGCAGCATGGCGTCGAGCAGCGGAATCAACAGCAGGACGCCGATGACCCGGAGGTCCATACCCCGAGTCGGGGACGCGGCCGCATAACCCTTTTCGAGCCGCGTCGGTCTAGCCGGGGCGCCTCAGTGGTACTCGACGTCGATGGACTCGATGACGGCCTCCTCGCGCGGCTTGTCCTGCCGGTCGGTCGGGAGCGAGCCGATCTCCTCGACCACGTCCATCCCGTCGATGACCTGGCCGAAGACGGCGTGTTTGCCGTCGAGGTGCGGCGTCGCGTCCAGCGTGATGAAGAACTGCGAGCCGTTGGTGTTCGGCCCGGAGTTGGCCATCGAGAGGATGCCCGCGCCGTCGTGGGTCAGGTCGTCGTGGAACTCGTCGTCGAACTGGTAGCCGGGGCCGCCGCGGCCCGTCCCGGTCGGGTCCCCGCCCTGGATCATGAACCCCTCGATGACGCGGTGGAAGATGACGTCCTCGTACAGCGGCTCGTTCGTCACCGTCTCGCCGGAGTCGGGGTCGGTCCACTCCTTGCCGCCGGTGGCGAGGCCGACGAAGTTGCCGACCGTGTTCGGCGCGCGGTCCTCGAACAGCTCGATCTCGATGTCGCCGAAGTTGGTGTGGACGGTCGCGGTCGGGTTGTTCCGGTCCGTGGGGTCGCGGTTCTCTGCCATGCCCGCGAATCCGGGCGTCCGCCGGAAAAGCGTGCCGTTCACGCCCCGAGGAGCGCGAGCGCGGCCAGCATCGCCCCCGCGGCGAGGGGCGAAATCGTGAGGTTGTCGTCGATAACGTAGCCGAACGGCTGGGGCTTCACGCCGTCGGCGACGGTCGCCCCGAGCGCGCCCGCGACGGCGGCGACGGGCGGGACGAACGGGAGCGCGAGCGCCGTACAGACGACGAACATCCCGACGAGCACGC
Organism: Halosegnis marinus; assembly: GCF_029338355.1. Classification (GTDB taxonomy): domain Archaea; phylum Halobacteriota; class Halobacteria; order Halobacteriales; family Haloarculaceae; genus Halosegnis; species Halosegnis marinus. The sequence continues at coordinate 493,562 of NZ_CP119802.1, read as the reverse complement.
GCGGCGGCTTCACGGCGCGGAGTTCGCCCGAGGACAACAGCCCCGAGACGGGGTCGCCGAGCGCGAGCATCAAGACGGCCGGGACTCCCACGGCGGGCTCGGTGAGCCACAGCACGGCGGTCCCGGACAGTGCGTACAGCGCGTAGCCCGCGAGGTTCTCCTGCTCGTACTCGCGGGTCAGCCGGTCGTAGAGGGCGTGGTCGAACCCGGCCAGCAGCCGGAGCGCCTCCAGCAGGAGCGCGAGCGCGAGACCGGCCGTCGCGACGAGCCGGACCTCGCCCCACGTCGCCACGTCCGCCACGTACGCGAGCGGGACGACGGCCCCGGAGGCGTGGACGGCGCGGCGGCCGAGTTCGCTCATGGCGCGGCGTTCGCGGGCCGCCGGCTTGTATCCGGCGGCACGGGCCGCGAGAGCCACAAACGATTACCCACCCCCGTCCGAACGACGGACGATGACCGACGAGCGTGCCGAGCTGTCGCGCCGGGGGCTGCTCGCGGGCGGCGGCGTCGCGGCGCTGGCCGGCGCGGGCGTCATCGGCGCGACGTTCCTCGACGGCGGCGGCGACGACGGCCCCGTCGCCGCCGAGGCCGGCGAGTACGACGAGCGGGCGCTCGCCGAGCGGTTCGCCCCGGACCTCCACTTCGGCCGCTACGAGAAGTGGTTCCCCACCGACCCGCGTTCGTACGTCCGCGACCGGGACGGCGAGCGCGTGGTGGACGGGTTCGCCGCCCTGAACGGCTACTCGGGCGACTACCTCGACGCGGGCGACCCCCCGGCCCCGACCGTCTTCTACAACGTCGTGGAGGTGACGCCCGCGCTCGTCGCCGTGCAGTACTGGATGTACTACGCGTTCGACCAGTTCACGGTGAACTTCCACTGGCACGACTGGGAACTCCTCCAGGTGTTCGTGGACGTGGGCGTCGAGCGGGGCGGGACGCCCGAAAGCGCGAGCGGTGGAACCGCGAGCGACCCCGAACCCGTCCTGCTGTCGGCCAGTTCCCACTCGCGGAAGGTGCCGAACAACGAGTTCCTCGACCCCGGCGACGGCGACACCGTGGCCGTGCTCTCGGAGGTGGGGTCGCACTCCTCGGCGACGACGGTGAACGAGGAGGAGACGACGTTCCAGCGCACCGCGCTCGCGGACCTCACCGCCGACGTGACGAACGCCGCCGTCAGCGTCGCGGACGCCGTCGAGGCGCTCCCGCTCGCCTACGGCCTCCCCCGCGACGAGGGCGGGCGGCTCCCGTTCGTGATGCCGGAACTCGACGGCGTGCCGCTGTACGACCACCCCGACGTGTCCGTGCCGCGCGAGGCGTTCGTCGACGAGTCGGTCACGGTCCGTGACCTCGCGGACCTCGCCCGTCCGCCGGGCGACCTGCCGACGCGCGAACACGGGACGACGTTCACCTTCGGGGAGAGCGGGACCGAGAGCGAGGCCGCCTACGCGCTCGCCGAGGTCGCCGACCTCACCGACATCGACCGCTTCGTCGGCCCGCAGTTGAGCTTCGAGTTCGCGATTCCCGGCTTCGTGGAGGACCGCTTCGCGAGCCACATCACCACGGCGGGGACGCCGTGGGACCAGCCCCGCTTCACCGACCCCGTCTCGGATGTGACGGACGGCGCCCACCGCGCCGCACTCGCCGACCGCTACGGCCTCGACATCCAGCGGGGCCTCGGCGCGCGCGTGTTCGGTGCCGTCGAGGAACTCGCGGCCGGAGCCGAGGGCACGCTCCGGGGGGCCGACGGCTCCGACGACGCCGTCCGCTCGCGCGCGACCGTCTCCTTCGCCGGGGCGACGGGCGAGGCCGTCTGTCTGCTGGAGAGCGAGGACCCGGCGGCCGTGCCGACGGCGAACGGCGTCGTCGGCTTCGTCGGCGTCGAGGAGCGCGAGCACCGCCTCACGACGAACGCCGCGGGCTACGCGCCCCGCTCCGAGCGGTTCACCGTCGAGGGCGACACCCGCGCCGGCGTCGAGGGACGGCTCCCGGTCGTCCGGCGCGAGGAGGCGACGCGCGTGCGGGTGTCGCCGGACACGGACCTCGCGCGGGTCCGCGCCACCGACGACTTCGCCGGGGCGGTGTTCGACGCTCGGCCGCCCGTCGACGGCGACTTCGCGCTCTACCTCCACCGCGAGGGCCGCTACTCGCTGGAGGTCGAGGACGAGGACGGCAATCTGGGGGCCTACCGCGTCGAACCCGAGGGCGACGAGGAGGTGAGCATCGAGTCCGCGGGGACGGGGCCGGCGAGCCTCGCCGCCTACCTCGTCGACTACCTCGCGGAGTCGGCGCGCCTGGCCCGCGAGTTCGAGGCCGAGGAGGACACCGGGCGCGAGAGCGTCGCCGCGAAGGTGGACGCCGCGCTCCGCGACGCCGAGCGCGCCGCCGAGGCCGCCCGCGCGGACGAGGACGACCGCGCCCGCGAGGAACTGCGTGCGCTCCGCGACCGCCTCGCCCGGGTCCGGGCGTTCCTGCGCGAGGAGGACCGCTTCTCCGAGGGGGTCACGGACCTCCTGCTCGACCGCGTCGCCACCGCCGACACGACGGCCGAGCGGGCGCTCGCGGCGCTCGACGGCGGGGAAACGGCAACGCCGATGCCGACCGAGACGGCCACGCCGATGGACGACGGCGACGACTCGGACGACTGACTCAGAAGTCGCGCAGCGCCGCGAGCGCCTCGGCCGCCTCGCCCGACTCGATGGTCTCGCGGGCGATCTCGATACCCTCCTCGATGCTGTCGGCGTCCTCGCCCGCGTAGATGCGGAGCGCGGCGTTGACGGCCACGGCGTCGGCGAAGTCGCCCGTCCGCTGGCCGGAGAGCACGGCCTCAGTTATCTCGGCCGACTCGCCGGCCACGTCCTCGACGCCGAGCGCGGCCTCGTCGAACGCCATCCCGAGTTCGGGCGTCTCGACCGTGAAGTCCTCGACCTCGCCGCCCTCGGACCACTCGGCGACGGTGGTGGAACCGGGCCGCACGTCGTCGTACCCCTCCATCCCCTGGAACATCAGGACGCGGTCGACGGCGGCCGTCTCCGCCGCCTGGAACGTCTCGATGATGCGAACGGCGTAGGGGAGGTGGTAGAAGGAGCCGAGGTGCGTCGAGGCGTTCGCGGGGTTGGCGAGCGTCTCGATGGTGTTGACGAACGTGCGCACGCCCATCATGTCGCGGCGGTCGTGGAGCGCCTCGACGGTCGGCGCGAAGTTCGGCCGGTAGTAGAAGCCGAAGCCGACGTCGTCGGTCATCGCCGCCGACTCCTCGGGGGCGAGTTCCGTGCGGACGCCGAGTTCGTCCAGCACGTGCTTGTAGGCGTCCTGCTTCTGGGTCGGGACGCGGTCGCCCGAGTGGACGACGACGGGCGTCCCCGCGGCGGCGGCGACGAGCCCCGCGGCGACCCCCAGAATCGCGGTGCGGCCCTTCCCGTCGTAGTTCGCGCCGCAGTCCACCGGGTCACACGCCGGGGCGGACGGCTCCGTGTCCGCGGCCATCGTGTCCACGTACGCGCCGAGTTCCTCCGGCGTGTTGCGCTTCCAGCGGTTGGCGAGCCAGAACGCCCCCAGCGTCGTGTGGTCCGGCTCCCCGTCGAGGATGCGCCGGAACGCCTCCGCCGCCTGTGCCCGTGTCATGTCGTCGGCCGACTTGTGTCCGGAGCCGACGACCTCCGTCATCAGCCGTTTCAGCGGCCACTCCCCGTCGCGTTCGGTCGCTTCTGCCATACCGGCGCTCGGGGCGCGCGGGAGGAAAAGCCGTCGGCTTCCCGCCGCTCCCGGGCGCACACTAAGAGCGTGGCACGTGCCCTTCATCCGTGTGGCCGGCGTCGGTCGGGCCATGGAGCTCCTGCCGCTCGCGCCCGATACCCCCCACTTCCGCGCGGCCCTCGACCTGTACGAGGCCGTCCACGGCGAGCGGCCGGACAGCGCCGGCCCCCGGTTTCGCGACCACGCCGACCACGACGGCTACCGCGGGGTCGTCGCCCTCGACGACGGGGGGCGGGTCGTCGGCCTCGCGTACGGCCACGACTCGAAGCTCGGCGGCGAGTACCACGAGCGGCTCCGGGGGGCACTCCCCGACGCGCTCGCCGCGGAGTGGCTGCGGGACGCCTTCGAGCTGGTGGAACTGGCCGTCGCGGACGGCGCGCGCCGGTGCGGGCTGGGGACGCGACTGACCGACGCCGTCCTCGACGGCGTCAAGCGGGGGACGGCGGTACTCACCACGGAACGGGACAACGACGGCGCCAAGGCGTTCTACGAGGCGACGGGCTGGTCCCCGGTCCACGAGCCGTTCGTCGTCGCCGGCGTCGAGATGACGGTGTTCGGCCGCGCGCTCCGGTAACCGCACGGTAACGCGATTCCTGTGGGGTTATTCGGTCCTTTTTACCCCTCGCGCCCCTCGTCGGAGCCATGGTATCCACCGGCGACGACGCCCCGACGTTCGACGCGACGATAGCCGACGGCGACGTGGGCGAGTTCTCCCTCGCGGGGGCGCTCGGCGACGGTCCCGTCGTCCTCGCCTTCTTCCCCGGCGCGTTCACGCCCCCCTGTTCGAACGAGATGGTCGCGCTGGAGGAACACGCCGACGCCTTCGCGGACGCGGGCGTCCGCCTGCTCGGCGTCAGCGCCGACTCGGCGTTCTCGCTCAACGCCTTCCGCGAGGAGTACGACCTCTCCTTCGACCTCGTGAGCGACATGGCCGGCGACGCCATCCGCGCGTACGGCCTGGAAATCGACATCGAGGACCTCGGCCTCTACGGCGTCGCGAACCGCGCCGTCTTCGTCGTGGACACCGACGGGCAGGTCCGCTACACGTGGACCACCGAGGACCCGACCGTCGAGCCCGACTACGAGGAACTGCTCGACGCGGTCGCGTCGCTCGACTGAGCCGTCCTCCCGTTCTCCCGCGCCCGCTTCTCGTTCGCTCGCGACCGCTCCCCAGCCCCGCGACCGCTCACGGAACCGAAAACGGGGTATGTGCGCCGCGCCTACGCGAGCCAATGAGCCTGCAGGCCGACTGGCGCGCGTCGCTCGACGACGTGGACGCCGTCCTCGTTGACGAGTACCAGAGCGACTTCCCGGTCGCCGAACGCCCCTTCCGTATCGTGGCCGAGGCCCTCGGCATCGAGGAAGACGAGGCCGTCGAGCGCGTCCGTCGGCTGCGCGAGCGCGGCGTCTTCCGGCGGTTCGGCGCGGTGCTCAATCCGCCCGTCATCGGCTCCTCGACGCTCGCGGCCGTGAAGGCGCCCGAGGACCGCTTCGACGAGATAGCCGAGGTGATCAACGGCTACCGGCAGGTGAACCACAACTACCGGCGCGACCACGAGTGGAACATGTGGTTCGTCGTCACCGCCGGGTCGCGCGAGCGTCGCGACGAGATCCTCGCCGACATCGAGGCCCGAACCGGCTGTGCGGTGTTGAACCTCCCGATGCTGACCGACTACTACATCGACCTGGAGTTCCCCGTCGTCAACGAGGACCGGTTCGCCCGGGAGTCGCTGACCGAAACCGAGGTCTCCGCGACCCGCATCTCCGAGGACGCCTCCGCGGACCTCTCCGACCTCGACCGTCGGCTCCTCCTCGAGATACAGGACGGCTTCCCGCTCTCGGCGACGCCGTACCGGGACGTCGCCGACGCGCTCGACGCCGACGTGACCGAGGTGCTCGCGGCCGTCGAGCGCCTGCTCGCCGACGGCTGTATCAAGCGCGTCGGCTGTGTCGTCAACCACGTCGTCACGGGGTTCGACGCCAACTGCATGGTCGTGTGGGACGTGCCCGACGACGAACTCGACGCGCGCGGCGAGGCCGTCGGGTCGCTCCCCTACGTCACCCTCTGTTACCACCGGCCGCGCCGGCCCGAGCAGGACTGGCCGTACAACATGTTCACGATGGTCCACGGCCGCGAGGAGGCCGCCGTCGAGGCCGTCATCGACGAACTCGCCGCCGACCACCTCTCCTTCGACCACGAGCGCCTCCGCTCGACCGCGACGCTGAAACAGACGGGCGCGCAGTACGACGACATCGTCGGGGAGTAGGGGACTACTCGACGGCCGCCAGCCGCCGTTCGCCCCCCTGCTCCAGCCACGCGGCGAGCGCGGCGGGGACGGGGTCGGTCACGCCGGGGAGTCCCCCGTCGCCGGCAAGGGCCTTCGGGTCGCGCGTGACGGCGACGCAACCCCTAAGCCCGCCGGCCCGCTCGTCGGGGTGTGAAGTGGAAGCTGTTCGCCAACCTCGCGGAGACGGCGGGGACGAAGGAGGTCGAGGTGGACGCGGGCGCGGGCGACACGGTCCGCGACGCGTTCGACGCCCTGCTCGATGCACACCCCGAGCTCCGCGACGAGACGGTCGACGAGTCGGGCGACCTGCGCGAGCACATCCGGATGCTCCGCAACGACACGAGTCCGTTCGCGGACGGTGACGGGTTCGAGACCCGGCTGGAGGAGGGCGACACGCTGGCGCTGTTCCCCCCGGTCTCGGGCGGCTAGCGCCCGGTCAGGTCGGCCTCCAGGAGGAAGTCGGGGTCGTCGTAGATGCCCGCGCGGACGTACGCCGCGTCGCTGACGTGGCGGGCCGTCTCGGGGATGTAGACGCGGGTCGCGTCCGCCCCGAGGTCGGCGGCGTCGCGGCGGAGCGCGGCGACGAGCGAGCGGAGCGCCTCGGTGTCGGCCCACGCCGCGACCCCGTACTCGGCGTACGTCTCCTCGTCGCGCTCGCCCGTCCGGGTGCGGTACGACATCGCCCGCGTCCCGTCGCCGTCGCCGACGGCGAAGACGCGCTGTTCGGCCGCGGCGCGGTGGAGCCGTTCGCGGGTGAGTTCCGCGACGGCGTAGCTCTCGTCCAGGTCGAGCGTGAGCCCCCGCAGCGCCGCGTTCGCGTCGCTCCGGTGGAAGCACGACCACGCGGCGTCCGGGTCGTTGCGCACGTCGAGGCCGGCCTCGGCCGTCGGGTCGGGGTCGGGGAGCATCCACCGGAACTCCGCGGCGGGGTCGAAGCCGGTGGCGCGCGACTGTCCGAGCCCCGCGCCGTTCCACGAGAACACCATGTTCCGGCAGACGGTCGCGCCGTGCTCGCGACACCAGTCGAATATCGCCTCCGAGAGCAGCGGCGAGACGCCCTCGCCGCGGTAGTCGGGGTTGACGCGCATCCCCTGTGCCCACCCCTCGTGTGGCGACAGCATGACGCCCTGCGCGATGCCCGCGAGGTCCTCGCCGTCGTCGAGCACGAACGTCTCGGCGTCGTCGTTCTCTATCCAGTCGTGGTAGATGCGGGGGATGTAGTCGCCGCCGTCGCGGTCGGGCCACGTGTTCTCCGTGAACGCGGCGACCGCGTCGTAGTCGTCGTGGGTGGCGGGGCGGACCTTCATGCCTGCCACGGGGTCGAGCGCGCCGTCGCCTCGCCCGCGAGGCCCTCGCTCATCGCCGCCGCGGGGTCGTCGCGGTTCGCGAGCGCCCACATCAGCTTCACGTAGGCCGTCTCCGGGAGGGTGTCCTCGGCCTCCACGACGCCGGCGTCGAGCAGGTCGCGCCCGGTGTCGTACACCCGGTCGCAGACCCGGCCCTCGATACACGCCGACGACATGGCGACGACCGTCCCGTCCTCGACCATCTCGGCGAGCGTCGGGATGAGGTCGGTGTGGACGTGGCCCAGTCCCGTCCCCTCGATGACGAGGCCGTCGAGCCCGGACAGCGCCTCCAGCCGCGCCGGGTCCATCCCCGGCGTGAACTTCAGCAGCTGGACCGACTCGTTCAGGTCCGGGGCGACGGCGAGGTCGCGCTCGCCGCGCGGGGTGTAGTCGCCCGCGAAGGTCACGCACTCCTCGCCGGCGCTCGCGGCCGCGTAGTCCACCGTGCCCATCGGCTCGCCGCCGACCGTCTCGAAGGCGTTCCGCCGGGAGGTGTGGTTCTTGCGGACCCGGGTGCCGCGGTGGAGTGCGCAGACGTCGTCGGACTCCGTGGCGTGCATACACACCATCACCTCGGCGGCATCGGCCGTCGCGGCCTCGACAGCACACACGGCGTTCATCACGTTGTCGGAGGAGGGGCGGTCGGCGGAGCGCTGGCTCCCCGTGAACACGACCGGGACGGGCGTGTCGAGCATGAAGGAGAGCGCGCTCGCGGTGTACTGCATCGTGTCCGTCCCGTGCATGACGACGACGCCGTCGGCGCCCGCTTCTATCTCCTCGCGGACGGCCGCCGCGAGGTCGCGCCAGACGCCGGTGTCCATGTTCTCCGAGAGGATGTTGGCGACGACGCGGCCCCGGTAGTTCGCGCGCCCGGCGAGGTCCGGGACGGCCCGGAGCACGTCCTCGGCGTCGAACTGCGCCGTCACCGCGCCGGTGCGGTAATCGACGGTGGAGGCGATGGTTCCCCCAGTCGAGATGAGCGAGACGGTCGGGAGGTCGTCGTCGAAGGCCACCTCCGACCCGTCCTCCTCGTCGGTTCCGTCGCCGACGGCGTACGCGTCCGTCTCCAGTACCTCCGCGTCGGCCTCGGCGCGGGCGACGCCGACGTTGTACCCCCCGTCGAGCTTGACGACGAGGTGTGTCTCGGTCGTCGAGGGCATCAACACGCCCTCGTGGGTGACGCCGCCGCGGGCGACGCGGACCCGGTCTCCTGCGTTCATGCCCGGCGCTACCCGGTCGGCGGACTTCAATCCACCCGTGTCGGCGCTCCGGTCATGGATACCTTTTATGATACCGCGGTAACACCTACTCCTATGAGCAGGGGGCACGACGGGGTCATCCGCGCGGCACGGCGGCTTCTCTCGGACGCGACGGAGTTCACGGAGAACGAGCGCGCGGAACGGAACGTGGAATCGGCTATCGACCTACTGGACGCGCTGGAGGAGGAGACGCCGGCGGCCGAGGCGGATGGGGAGGCCGCCGTCGTCGCGCCGGGCGAGGACCGCTGAGCGAAAAGCCGTTACCCGTCGGGCGACAACCGGGGGTATGTCAGCGACCGACGAACTGCTCGCCGAGCGGGACGACCGCGAGGAGGCAACCGAGTCGTCCGACGGGGGCGGCCGGCTCTCGGGCGTCCGCTCGCGGCTCCGCTCGCCGTTCTCGCTTCGCGCGTTCCTCGTCGCGCTGCTGCTCAGCGTGGTGGCGAGCGCCGCGGTCGGCCTCGTCCCGTTCCTCCCGGGGAGCGTCGCCACCGTCGCGGGCGTCTTCGTGGGCGCGTTCGCGCTGGGGCTCGTCCGCGCGAAGCGCGCCTACCTCGAAACCGCGCTGGCGGGCACCGCCGTCGTGACCGTCGCGGCGCTCACGCAGTTCTTCCTCGTCTCCGTCGTCGGGAACGTCGGGATTCCCGTCGCGGCGGCCGGCGCCGGCGCGGGGCTGCTCGCGGCGCTGCTCGGGCACTACTTCGGGCGGGACCTCCGTGCTGGGCTGACCCGCGACCTCTAGTCGAGCCGCCAGCCGCCCCCGCTCCGCGCGACCACGCCGAGGTCTTCGAGGCTCGCGAGCGCGTCGGCCACCATCTCGGGGCTGGCGTCGACGCGCCGGGCGATGCCCTCCGTCGTGGTCGTGCCGTTGGCGAGCGCCGACAGCACCTCGGCGTAGAAGCGGCCGTCGGCCTCCCCGAACCGCTCCGAGATGTCGTCCATCACGTCCGTGAGCCGGCCCTGTACCCACCGCTGGGCCATCGAGAGCTCGTTCTCCAGCGTCTCCAGCCGCTCCAGTTCGCCCGCGAGCGCGGAGAGGTCGTCGCCGCGCTCCGTGCCGGGTTCGGACTCGCGTTCGAGGTGGAGCGAGAGGTAGCGACAGCCGGTCATGTCGAGCGAGCGCGAGGCCGGATACGCCGACTTCGTGCCGAAGGCGTACGGCGAGACGTTCACCTCCAGCCGGAGGTTCCGCGCGATGGAGAAGTACTTCCGCCGCTGGTCGTCGACGCGCGACTCCACGAGCCCCGCCTCCTCCAGCTTCCGCAGGTGGTCGATGACCGCCTTGGGACTCACCCCGAGGTACTCGGAGATCTCGGTGACGTAACACGGCTTGCGCGCGAGCAGCCGGAGGATACGCCGCCGGTTCTCGTTCCCCAGCAGGTCGAGCAGCTCGGCGGAGTCCATTCACCTGACGTTAGCCCTCACCGAATATAAGCGCTCGTCCCGCGGAACGCCCGCGCGTCAGTCGCCGCCCTCGGCGTCGGTCGGCGTGGGCGTCGCCGTGGGGGTAGGTGTCGGTGTGGCTATCGGGGTGCCGGTCACGCCGCCGTCGCCGCGCTCGCTGTTGTTTCCGCGGTCGCCGTCGTTGCCGCGCTCGCTGTTGTTTCCGCGGTCGCCGTCGTTGCCGCGCTCGCTGTTGTTTCCGCGGTCGCCGTCGGTACCGTTACCGGGGGTCGCGGAGCCGTTCCCCCGCCCGTTCCCGTTTCCCCGGGCGTCCTCACCGCTCCCGCCGGGACCGTCATCGTCGGTGTCGGTCGTGTTGCCGTCGCGGTCGGGCCCCCGGTCGGCCGGCGGGCCGCGTCCGGCCAGCCCGCGGGCGAGTTCGGCCACCTCGGGGCCGTCGAGTTCGCTCGCGTTCTCGCGGAGTTCGGCCAGCCGCGTCGCGTTCACGCCGACCTCGGCGGCCGCCGCGTCGGTGGTGTTGATAGCGGTCCGCAGCGAGCGTATCTCGGTCAGCAGCCGGGCAGCACGGGCCCGCTCGCCGACGGTGAGGTCGTCCGAGCCGTTCAGTAGCTCGGCGCGCTGCGCGCGGAGCCGTTCGAGCCGTTCGACCAGCTCGTCGCCGCGTTGCTCGACGAGGGCGCGGCGCGTCTCGTTCGAGGCGTTCGCGAACCGGCCGCGGAACACCTCGTCGTCGACCTCGCCCTCGGCGCTGGCCGCGCTGGTCTGCATGAACCCGGAGATGGAGGCCCCGAGGCCGGTGGAGTTCGTGGTGTTGTTGGCCGCCTGCGCCGCGCCGGACGCGCTCCCGGCGGCGTCGCCGGTCGGGACCGCGACCGCCGGGGCCACCGCCCCGAGCAGCGCGAGCGCGACCACCACCACCACGACGACGGGTCGGTCGGTCATTCTGTTCCCCTCTAACCCCCTTACACCTATAAATAGTGAGAGCCGTTCCGTCGTTTCAAACCGTTCATCGACGTTCCGTCCCGCGAATCCTCGGCTTAACGGGTCGTTGGACGGGGGCGGCGGCGACTGATAGCGGGTCCGCATAAGCGTCCCGGCCAACGCTTATGTGTGGGTATGTCTCACACACTACCGGACACGATGTTCGAACAGTTCTCCAGCGGCTACTACCTCGGGCGGCTCTACGTGGAGCCGACCGACGGGGACCGGGTGGTGATGTGCCGGGACGACCACGAGACCGTGAACGAGCAGCTCTACGCCGACGGCGAGGGGGTAGAGCGGCTCGACTACCCGCTGGTGATGAAGGTCGGGACGGCCCACCTCCCCGTCCACGGCGCGGAGGGCGTTCCCGAGCGGACGCTCGCCGTCCCGGAGGCGACGCTCGACGCCGCGGGCATCCGCAACCCCCCGACGCTCTCGGAGGTCCTGCTCGCGAAGGAGGAGGTCGCCTCGCGGTTCGTCGGCTTCGGGGCGGCGTCCGGCTAGGCCGCGAGCAGCACGTCGAGCGCGAGCATCACGACGAGACCGACCATCAGGCCGACGGTCGCCTCGTGTTCGTTCCCGCGGGCGTGCGTCTGCGGCACGATCTCGTGGAAGATGACGAACAGCATCCCGCCCGCCGCGAAGCCCATCGCGTAGGGGACGGCGGGCGCGGCCACGGCGACGACGGCCGCGCCGAACACGGTGAGCGGTATCTCCACGAGTCCCGCGCGGATGCCGGCGACGCCGGCGTAGAAGCGACTTCCGAGCCCCGCGTTGACCGCGGCGACGGACACCGCGAGCCCCTCGGGGACGTTCTGGACGCCGATGGCGAGCATCAGCGCCAGCCCCCGCCCCACGTCGCCGGAGCCGAAGCCGACGCCGACGGCCAGTCCCTCCGGCATGTTGTGGAGCGTGATGGCGACGATGAAGAGGACGAGCGCCGAGAAGCGGGCGTCCGCGGCGTCGACGCCGCGACCCGTGACGACGGCCTGCACGCCCGGCACCCAGTCGTCCGCGCGGTCGAGGACGGCGACGCCGAGCGCGAAGCCGACGAGAACCGGAACGATGCCGACGAGTTCCACGCCGCCGAGGCCGACCGCGGGGTAGTCGGCCTCCGAAGCGATGTCGATGCCGGGCAACAGGAGGCTCGTGAACGACGCCGACAGCATCACCCCGGCGGCGAAGCCGAGCGCCGTGTCGAGGCCGCGCTCGGAGGGGTCGCGCCAGACGAGAACGACGAGCGCCCCGGCGGTGTTGAACAGGGCGATGACGACCCCCGCGACGAGCGCCTGCACGACGGGGTTCGGCCCCACGAGGTCCACGAACTGCTCGGCGAGCATACCGGCCCGTCTCGTTCCCCCTCCCTGACTGTTGGGGTGGCCGCGCCGTGGTACGGTATCGCGTGGCGGTGCGCCCGCGGGTGGAAACCCTGAAACGGGCGAGAGACCCCCATCCGTCAATGAGCTACACCATCGGTCTCGTCGGCAAGCCCTCCGTGGGCAAGTCGACGTTCTTCAACGCCGCGACGATGAACGACGTGCCCGAGGGCGCGTACCCGTTCACGACCATCGACCCCTCCGTGGGCGAGGCGTACGTCCGCGTCGAGTGTGCCGCCCCGGAGTTCGACACGGAGTGTACCCCGAACGTCGGCTACTGCGACGACGGCACCCGGTTCGTCCCCGTCAAGCTCGTGGACGTGGCCGGCCTCATCCCCGGCGCGCACGAGGGGAAGGGGCTCGGGAACCAGTTCCTCACCGACCTGAACGGGGCGGACGCGTTCGTCCACGTCGTGGACTTCTCGGGTACCACCGACGCCGAGGGGGAGCCGACGGAGGGCCACGACCCCCGCGAGGACATCGACTTCCTGGAGGAGGAACTCGACCAGTGGTACCTCGGCATCCTGGAGAAGGGCCTCGACAAGTACGCCGACGCCTACGACAAGGAGAACACCGACATCGAGGTCGTCCTCGCCGAGCAGATGTCCGCGTTCCGCACGAACAAGGACGAGATAAAGCGGCTCGTGCTCCGGTGTGACCTCTCGCTCGACCCCGAGACGTGGGACGACGACGACGCCGTCGAACTCGCCCGCGAGATACGCAAGGAGACGAAGCCCATCCTCATCGCGGCGAACAAGATGGACACGCCCGAGGCGAGGGCGAACTGGGACGAGATCACGAACGACTCCGACTACGACCACCTCACCTTCGTCGCGGCGAGCGCGCACGCCGAGAAGGCGCTCAAGAACGCCGACGAGGCCGGCGTCGTGGACTACACGCCCGGCGCGGACGGCTTCGAGGTCACCGGCGACGTGTCCGACGAGCAGGCCGCGGGCCTCGCCGACATCGAGGACTTCGTGGCCGAGTACGGCGGCACGGGCGTGCAGGGTGCCATCGAGACGGCCCTGTTCGACGTGCTGGGCGTCGTCCCCGTCTTCCCGGGCAGCGCGAACGGGAAGGGCGACGAGGAGGGTCGCTTCCGCGACTGCTTCCTCCTCCCCGAGGGCGCGACCACCTCGGACTTCGCGTACCACATCCACTCCACCATCGGCGACGGCCTGCTCCACGGCATCGACTGCCGGACCGGCCGGCAGGTCGGCGGCGACCACGAACTCGACGACCGCGACGTGGTCGAACTGATAACGACCGCCTAAACCGCGTCCGAAAGCGTCCGGTACACCTCGTTCGCCGCCTCGCTCTCGACCCACCGCAACACGACCACGAGGTCGTCCTCCGGGTCTATCCACACCTGGTTCGACCCGTAGCCGAGCGCCGCGAAGGCGGACTCCGGGGTCCCCGGGAACCGTTCCCCGTCCGTGTTGAGCCAGAACAGGTAGCCGTAGCCGGGTTCGACGTCGCAGGGCGTCGTCGCGCGGTCGAGCCACGACGCCGAGACGACCTGCCGGCCGCCCCACGCGCCGTCGTTCGCGAGCAGGAGGCCGACGCGCGCGAGGTTCCGCGTGCTGGACCAGAGGCCGCCGCCCCAGTGGCCGCCGCCGGAGACGGACTCCATCGCGCGCCCCTCGACCTCGACCGTGGAGTTGCGGTAGCCGTGCCACGACCACGCCCCGGACGCGCCGACCGGGCCCAGCACCTCGCGGGCCAGCACCTCGGGGAGCGGTTCGCCCCACAGGCGCAACAGCGCGAGCGCGAGGCGGTTGATGCGCACGTCGTTGTACTCCCAGTAGGTGCCCGGGTCGCGCAGGTCGCGGACGCCGCGGTCGCCCACCGCGTCGGCGTCGCGGCCCACGGGCCGGTTCCGGTCCACGCTGTCGGGCTTGCCGAACAGCGTCCCCTCCCACTCGCTCGTCCCCTGCAGGAGGTGTTCCCACGTCACCGCGGCGTTGTGCCCCTCGAAGCCCCCGTCCTCGACGTACTCGCCGACGGGGTCGGTCACGTCCACGAGGCCGCGGTCGCTCGCGACGCCCGCCAGAAGCGAGAGGAAGGACTTGGCGACGCTGAAGCAGTGGTCGACGCGCGTCGTGTCGCCCCACTCGGCGACGAGTTCCCCGCGGTGGAACACGACGCCGTTCTGCTCGCCGCGGCGGTCGGGGAACGGGCCGAGCGCGCCCGCGTGTTCGGGCGGGTCGCCGTCCCAGTGGTGTTCGGTCGCGTGGTCGTACGCCACGTCGTCGGGGGTCGTCGCGCCGGCCCGCGCGGTCGCGACCGCCTCGCGCACGGCCTCGGTGTCGATGCCGGTTCCGGCGTCGCGGACCGTCGCCGTCCGGTGTCGCGGCGGGAAGGGGTCGTCCATGCCCGAGCGACCGCCGGTCGGGGGTTAAGCGTTCGGCGGCTGCCGGCACCGTGACACTCTTACCCACGGTTCGCGCAGGGGGGAGCGTGCCCGACGAACGCGAGCCGGACCTGCGCCGGCCCGACCGGATGATACCGCCGCGGACGGAGGCGATAGCCGCCGAACTCGCCGCGGGCGACCGCGAACTGTGCCACTGTCTCGACTGCGGTCGCCAACTGGTCGCGCTGCGACACGGCGACTCGTGTCTGTTCTGCGGGTCGCGGGCCGTCGTCGTGGAGGGAGCGTAACCGCTTTCACCGGGCCGGCGGCACGACGGGTATGCACCGGGTCATCGGCGAGCGTTCGCTGTCGGAGACGCCGTTCGACGGGGCGACCGCGCGCGCCCTCTTCGAGGGGATGGTACGGGCTCGCGCCTTCGACGAGCGGGCGCTGGCCCTCCAGCGCCGCGGGTGGATGTCCGGCTATCCCCCGTTCCGCGGCGGCGAAGCCACCCAAGTCGCGGCCGCACACGCCATGCGCGACGACGACTGGCTCTTCCCCACCTACCGCTCGAACGCGATGCAGATCGCGCGCGGCGTCCCGATGGCCGACATCCTCCGGTTCCGCCGGGGCCACGACGAGTACGGCTCCGACCACGACGTGCCGAACTTCCCGCAGGCGGTCCCCATCGCCACGCAGATACCCCACGCCGCGGGCGCGGCGATGGCGATGCAGCGCGACGACGGCGACCGGGCCGCCGTCGCCTACTTCGGCGACGGGGCGACCTCGGAGGGGGACTTCCACGAGGGACTGAACTTCGCGGGCGTCTTCGACGCGCCGTGTCTGTTCCTCTGTGAGAACAACGGGTGGGCTATCTCCCTCCCCCGCGAGAAACAGACCCGGGCCGCCTCCATCGCCGCGAAGGCCGACGCGTACGGCTTCGAGGGCGTGCAGGTGGACGGGATGGACCCGCTCGCCGTTCTCGAAACCGTCGGCGGGGCGCTCGACTCCGTCCGCGCGGGCGACCCCGTCCTCGTGGAGGCGCTCACCTACCGGCTCGGCCCCCACACCACGAGCGACGACCCCAGCCGGTACGAGGAGCGCGCCGACTACCCCGAGTGGCGCACCCGCGACCCGCTGGACCGATTCGAGGAGTACCTCGTCGCCGAGCGCGTCGTGGACGGCGCGACCCGCTCCGAACTGGAGGCGGACGCGAAACGGGAACTCGACGCGGCCGTCGCCGCCGCCGAGGACACCCCGGAGCCGGACCTCGACGAGGTGTTCGACCACGTGTACGCCGAGACGCCGCCGCGCCTCGAAACGCAGCGGGCGTGGCTCCGCGACCACGCGGAGCGACACGGCATCGAGGGCGTCGAGCGGTAGCGACGCCGCTTCGGCACGACCCGGGCCTCAGTTCCCGTTCCGCTCGGCCACCCGTTCCCTCACGGTCGGGAGCGCCTCGGCGAGTTCCCGATGGATGTCCTCGTCCCCGATGTACGGCTCCGAGTTCTCGACGAAGTAGGTCATCTTCTCGACCTGGTTCCGCCCCAACTCGGCCGAGTCGCCGAGGCCGTAGTACTCGCTGTTGTCCAGCACGTCCGCGGCCTTGACGAGGACCGCGCCCCTCCCCGTCTCGAAGCACCGCCGGTAGATGTCGTAGTGTCGCTCCAGGTAGTCGTCGATGCCCTCGTCGAAACTGACGGCCTCCACGGTTTCCGCGACGTCAGCGCCGAACGCCGACCGGACGTCGTCGCCGGTCACGGCCGTGTCCTCCAGCAGGTCGTGGAGGAAGCCGGAGACGACGACGCGGGTCCCGTACCCCCTGTCGTAGAGGTCCATCCCCACCCGCGTACTGTGCAGTATCACCGGCTTCGGGTTGTCCCCCGAGGACTCGAACGAGTCCACCAGATACCGGAGCGCCCGCTCGACCTCCTCGTCGTCATCGATTCCGCGCATCCCTACGACCGACTGGCGGCCGCGGCCGCAACTCCCTTTCGACTACTCCAGACAGACGTACGTTCGCGTGTCCGCGACGCCGTCGACGGCGCGGACGTTCGTCGCGACCGTCGCCATCACGTCGCTCACCTCCTCGGCCTCCACCTCCGCGATGACGTCGTACTCGCCGGCCACGATGTGGGCCTCGACCACGTGGGCGACGGCGAGCACGTCGTCGAGCAGCGACGCCGCGTCGCTCGCTCCCGCATCGACCATGACATATGCTCGCACCATACACACCAGTCGCCGCACCCGGAGAAAAGCCTTCCCCCGCCGGGGTAAGCCCTTTGTCCTCCTCCGTCGTACGGCGTACCATGAGGTTTGTTATCGTGGGTGCTGGTCGGGTCGGGATGCGGACCGCCCGGGTGGTTCGCGAGGAGGGCCACACGGTGACGCTCGTCGAGCCGAACCGGACGACGGTGGACCGGCTCCGCGACGAGGGGGTGGACGTGGTCGAGGGCGACGGCTCCGACGAGGCCACCCTGCTGGAGGCGGGGCTGGCCGACGCCGACGGCCTCGCGGCGCTCTCGGGGTCGTTCGAGGTGAACGTCCTCGCCTGCATGATAGCCAAGGGGCACGGCTGCCGGACCGTGTTGCGGGCCACCTCGGAGTCCCACGAGGAGGTCCTCCGGGCGTACGCGACGGACGTGGACGAGGTGGTGTACCCCGAACGGCTCGGCGCCATCGTCGCCAAGAACGCGCTTCTCGGCGGCTCCATCCGTGCCATCGCCGACGTGGCCCACCACCTCCAGGTGGTCGAACTCACCGTCACGGACGAGTCGCCGATGCACGGCTACAGCCTCTCCGAGCTGGAACTGCCGGCGGACTGCCGGCTCCTCGCGTTCGGCAAGGCGGGCGCGGAGTTCGGCCTCCCCGACGAGGACCACTCGCTGGAGACGGGCGACCGGCTGGTCGCGCTCGTGGACTTCGACCGCCTCGCCGACGTGCGCCGTATCGTCGTCGGCGAGCACGCACACGCCGCGCTCGCGGGTGATGCGGCGTGAGCGTCCTCGCCTACGTGATGGTGAAAGCGCACACGGGCGACGCCGACCGGCTCCGCGACGAGGTGGCGGCCGTCGAGGGCGTCGAGAGCGTCCACATCGTGGCCGGCGACGTGGACCTCATCGCCAAGGTCCGGGTCGAGTCGCCGGCCGAGGTGCGCGAGATAGCCGCGACGACGGTGCGGAACCTCGACGGCGTCGAGGACACCCACACCTACGTCGCGATGGAGTAACCCTCCCCCGCGCCGCTACAGCGGCGTCCCCGTTCCCTCCCCTTGACTCGCCGTCGAGAGCATCGACGCTACCGGCTCGCGGTAGTCGAACCCGGGGACGACGCCCTCCATGTACGTCCCCTCGACGTACTCGCCGAGCGCCTTCGCCACGGCGGGCGCGCGGTCGGCGTTCCCCCACTCGAAGACGAACTCGGCGACCGCGTGCCCGGCCTCCCGGCGCACGTCCAGCGTCTCCAGTTCGACCGACTCGCGGACCGCGCCGGGCGCGTCCTCCAGGCGGAGCGCGAAGGTGTCGAACCAGCCGGATTCGAGGTCCGGGCCGACCTCGCCCTCGACCGCGGCCGAGAGCATCGGCGCGCGCACGGAGAGCGTGTAGCGGTGTGCCCACTCTTCGGTCTCCTCGGCCGTGACGCGGCCGTCGAACCGCGTCGTCGTCAGTTCGTAGCCGTCGGCGTCGCGTACGAACGCCTCGTGGGCGTCGAAGGCCCGCTCGGCGCTGTCGGGGAGTGTCATTGCCGGGAGAACGGGCCCCGAGCGGAAAAGCCGCTCGTCGGCGGATGCGGGGAGAGGGATTCGAACCCACGTACTCCTACGAGAGCGGATCTTAAGTCCGCCGCCTTTGGCCTGACTCGGCCATCCCCGCGCGTCCGTCACTCCCCGCCCACGGTGAAAAGGGGTTACGGTCGGGTTCAAGTGCGATGGCGCGGCCAGGCCCGGGGATGCGCTGAACGCGGCCCCGACCCGCCGAGGCGGGAGCGCGGTTCACGGGTTGGGCCGGGCGACGAACCGCCTGTTCGCCTACCAGTCCACGGAGAGCGTGCCGTCCCCCTCGGGGTCGGGGGCTATCTCCTCGTTCGTCCGCCGGTCCACGACGTGGATGACGCCGCGGTCCTTCTTCGCGGGGCAGACCTCCGCCGCGCGGAGGTTGTGGTCGAGTTCCGACTCGTCGAAGAAGTACGTGAGCGGCTTCGCGATGCCCGTCGAGAGGTCCATCTCCCAGTTCGCGGAGACCTCGGCACACTTGCCCGCCGCGATGCACTTGTTCGCCTCGAACACCAGCTTGTAGGGCGCCTCCTCGACCGGCGGGGCGTCCGCCTCGCCGATGTCGCTCGGGTCGATGGGCTCGTCGGCCATACCGGTCGATAGCGCGGACGGGATTAGTCGCTGTCGCTCGCGCCCGCCGCCGCGTCGAGCCGCCGAAGCCGGCTCGGCGCGGCGATGACGTAGAGGTCGTCGCCGGCGGCGAGCACGCGCGACCGCGACGGGATGGGTTCGAGTCCGCCGTGACCGCGGACCGCCACGACCGCGGCGTCGACCGCGCCGACGGGCGTGCCGACGAGGTCGCTCCCCTCGGCGAGCGTGACGACGCCCATCGTCTCGTCGGCCGCGCGCAACAGCGACGCGAACTCGCGGTCCGAGCGGGGTTCGACCGGGAGCGTCGCCAGCCGGTAGCGCTCCTCGGCGGCGAGCGCGTCCGCGTCGGCGGTGTCGACCGCCAGCGTCGCCACGTCGCCCGCCGTCCCGCGCAGTTCCGCGAGGGCGACCCGCTCCGGGCCGTCCGCGCCCGTCCGGTACACCTGTACGAGGTCCCCGGCGCTGGCGGCGTGAGCGGGGTCCGCGCGCACCGCGACCGCACAGCTCTCCGGGGGAAGCGTCGGTCCGATTCCGGACTCGCGGGAACCGACGGCGAGGTACGCGACGGTGCCGTCGGCCTCGACGTCGACGTCGACCCGACCGACGCCGTAGTCGGTGCGGAGCCGCGCGGCGACGCGGTCGCGGAGCTCGTCCACCGTGAGCCGGCGCGGGAAGACGAGCGTCTCGCCCGCGAGCGTCTCCTTGACGCCCGGCGCGACGGGGTCGTACCCCTCGATGTCGCCGATCTCCTCTGGGAGGTCGACGGTGATGACGCGCCCGACGGCCTGCACGACCGCGGAGACGTCCACGTCCACCGCGCCGGACCCCGTCAGCGCGAACGTCGATTCGCCGAGCTGGTCGCCGAGGCGACCCCCGGCCGCGGCGGCGACGGCGCTCGCCGCGAGAACGGTCGTGTTCACGACGATGACGCCCGTGTCGAACACGGTTCCGGGGCTCGAACCGTTCGTCGCTCCGGTGATGAGCGTCCCGAGCGCCGACTCGACGTTCAACACGAGAACGACCGCAGTCAGGCCGACGAGGACGGACAGCCCCGCGGGAACCGTCGCGCGGGCGTACCAGCGGTGGACGACGCCGAGGAGGGTCGCGAGCAGCCCCGAGAGGAGGCTCAGCCCGGCGACGGTGACGGCGTTGGCCACGACCCGTCCCAGCAGCTCGACGGCTTGGGTCACGCCGTCACCCCCGCGAGACGGTCGAGCGCGTCCCGCGACCCGACCGTGAACAGCTCGTCGCCCGCGGTCAGCGTCGTGTCGCCCCGCGGCGCGAGCGTCCAGCCGTCGGGTCGGCGTACCGCGAGCACCGCGACGCCGTACTCCTCGCGCAGGGAGGCGTCGCCGAGGGTTCGGCCCGTCAGCGCGCCGTCCTCGCCGACGGTGACCTTCCTGAACCGCTTGCCGGCGCGCCGCAGCAGCGAGACGAGTTCGTACTCGCGGTGCGTGCCGCGTGCCCGGACGACGACGCGAGCGCGGTCGGTCCCGAGGAGCACGGGAGCGTCCGCCCGCGCGACGGCCACCGTCACCCGCCCCTCCCCGCCGGTCGTCGTGGCGGGTGCGGGTGCCGGCTCGGTCGCGTCCTCACCGCCGTCGGTGGCGGCGGCCGGCTTCTCCGACCCCGCCCCGGAGCGCGCGCTCACGACCGTCCCCTCGACGGTCGCCTCGCCGGCCGTGACGGTCACGAGGTCGCCGCGCGCGAGCCCCGTCGGGACGAGCGTCTCGACTGAGACGGCGCGCTTCCCGGCGGGGATGCGCTTCGAGAGCCCCGACAGCGGCGGCGCGGCCGCGACCGTCGCGTTCGCGCGCTCGTCGAGGGCCACGGACACGTCGGTCAGGTCGAACTCGGTGCGGAGCCGCTCCGCGAACCGGGTTTCGAGTTCGCCGACCGGGAGTTCCGCCGGGAAGCGCCACTCGCCCTCCTTGATGCCCTTGCGTATCTCCTCGGTGAGCGGCGGGTACCCCTCCATGTCGGCGACCTCGCCGACGACGGTGACGCGGGCCCGACCGCGCCCGCCGACGCGCTCGACCACGTCCGCCGAGAGGGTGCGCTCGCGCAGCGCCGACAGCGAGAGCCGTTTCGGGAACGCCGCGCCCATCGCGTCGCCCTTCGCGTGGGCGTACAGCGACAGCATCAACACGACGACGATGGCGGTGACGATGACGGGACCGGTCGCGGAGTCGAGGATGTTCTCGTCGGTGAGCGCGAGCAGGCCGCCGTTGACGCCCGCGAGCGCGAGCGCCATCACGACCACACCGAACCCGGGGATGGAAACCCCGGTGACGTACTTGAACGCGAATCCCATCGCCCACGCGACGAGTGCCGGGAGGATGCCGGTGAGAACGCCGAGGTATATCCCCTGGAGTATCTCGACGGGAAGGGGTGCCATTGTCCGGGCAACAGGCGGGGAGGATATACAGCTACCGGACGGCTTATGCCGGGCCCGACGGTCGGTTCCGCGTATGAGCGAGGACGGGCGACGGCGTCGGCTCGCGCGCGTGCTCGGAGTCCGCGCGGCGATGTGGCTCCCGGCCGCCGTCGCGCTGCTGTCGGTCGTCACCGGCATCGTCAACATCGGAACGACGGACATCTCCGGACTGCTCGCGCCCTTCGTCCCCGAACTCGTCCAGCGGACCGCGGGCTTCACCGGCGCGCTCACCGGCTTCCTGATGCTCGGGGCCGCCTACGGCCTCCGGCGACGGCTCCGCGGGGCGTGGTACCTCACGGTCCTGCTGTTGCCCGTCACGGCCCTGCAGGGCCTCGCCCAGACCAGCGCCTACTCGTACCCGCTGGTGGTGCTGTCGGTGCTGTCGCTGCCGACGGTGCTCCTCAACCGCGGTGTGTTCGACCGCGACTTCGACCTCTCGACGACCCAGCTCGCCGCGCTGGCGGCCATCATCGGCACGCAGGCGTACGGGACCATCGGGACGTACGTGCTCCGCGAGGAGTTCACGAACGTCGCCACGGTGACGGACGCGTTCTACTTCACGCTCGTCACCTCCTCGACGGTGGGGTACGGCGACGTCTACCCGGCCCCGGCCTCGGCGCAGGCGCGGCTGTTCACCATGTCGGTCCTGCTGCTCGGCGTCGCCTCCTTCGGTGTGGCGCTGGGGACGCTGCTGACGCCGGCCATCGAGGCGCGGCTCGCACAAGCGCTCGGAACCATGAACGACTCGACACTCGACCTGCTGGAGGACCACGTCATCGTGGTCGGGGTCTCCGACCTCACGGAACCGGTCATCGAAGAACTGGCGGAGACGGCCGGGGGGCCGCAGTACGTCGTCGTCACGCGCTCGCCCGAGCGGGCCCAACAGATGCGCGAGCGCGACATCGAGGTGATAACCGCGGACCCGTCGGACGAGGAGCCGCTGCTCCGCGTCGGCATCGAGCGGGCCCGCGCGCTCGTCGCCGCGACCGACGACGACGCACAGGACGCGCTCGCCGTGCTCACGGCGCGGGAACTCAACCCCGAGATAAACATCGTCGCCGCCGCCACGGAGCGGGAGAACGCCAAGAAGCTCCGCCGGGCGGGCGCCGACACCGTCATCTCCCCGGCCGTCATCGGCGGCCACCTGCTCGTCCAGAGCGCGCTCGGCACGGGCGACATGGAGTCCATCGCCGAGATGATACTCGACGTGCCCGACGAGGAACGGCTGGAGAATGACTGAGGTGACGGTCGGCGGCGAGACGGTCGCGCGCGAGACGGTGCGGTCGGTCCGCGTCGAGACCGGCCGCGACGTCCGCCCGCTCGTCGGCGGCCTCGCCTCGCTGTTGCTCGGCGTCCTCGTCCCGACGGGCGCCGTCGCCGCGGGCGTCCCGTTCCCGACGGTGTTCCCGCTCGGCGTCCTGCTGTTCCTGGCGTCGGGCGTCGGGCTGGCGCTGTGGCTCCGGTCGTCGGTCGCGACGCTGGTGGTGGAGACCGAGTCGGGGACGCTCCGCGAGCGGTGCGAGGACGAGGCGGCAGCGGCGGACCGGGCGGCCGAACTTCAGTAGATGAGCGCGTCGTCGGACTCGACCATGTAGAGGGTCCGGCCGGCGATGTTGACCGCGTGGTCGCCCACGCGTTCGAGGTCGCGCACCGTGAGCAGGAACCGCGACACGTCGGCCATCAGGTCCTCTATCTCCGACTCCGTCGTGTCGTCGTCTATCTCCGTCTCGATGAGTTCGCGCACGACGGTGGTGGAGGCGCGCTCGCACATGGCGTCGATGTCGTCGTCGTGGTCGGCGATGGCGAAGCAGGCGTCCGTGTCCTTCGTCTCGTAGGCGGCCATCGCCTCCTCGATGGCCTCGATGACGGCGTCGCCGATGGCCTGGATGTCCACGTCCGGGTAGCGCTCCTGTTCGGCGTCGAGGGTGTAGTCGCCGAGGTTGGTGGCGAGGTCGCCGACCCGTTCGAGGTCGGTGATTATCTTGAACGACGCCGCGATGAAGCGCAGGTCCCCCGCCACGGGCTGCTGGAGGCTCAGCAGGTCGATACAGTCGCTCTCCAGTTCGAGGTACAGTTCGTTCACCTCGTCGTCGCCCTCGATGACCTCCCACGCGAGGTCGTCGTCCTTCTCCTCCAGCGCGGACAGCCCGGTACGGAGCCGGTCGAGGACGACCTCGCTCATGTAGAGGACGTCCTCGCGCAGCGCCGCGAGCTTCTCCTGATACCCCTTTCGTGCCATCTTACCGGGGAGACACCGTCGCCCCGCAAGAACCTTTGGGGATGTGAATATTCCTCACACCATACCTCACGAGCCGACTATATACCCCTCACCCGAACTTCCCGGTGATGTAGTCCTCGACGCGCTGCGAACTCGGGTTCTGGAACACCGTCTCGGTGTCGTCGAACTCGACGAGTTCGCCGCCGGTCAGGAACACCGCGGTCTTGTCGGAGATGCGCGCGGCCTGCTGCATGTTGTGCGTGACGATGACGACCGTGTACTCGCCGGCGAGGTCGTCGATGAGGTCTTCTATTTTCGAGGTGGCGACGGGGTCGAGCGCGCTGGCCGGCTCGTCCATCAGCAGGACCTCCGGGTCGGTGGCGATGGCCCGCGCGATGCAGAGCCGCTGTTGTTGGCCCCCGGAGAGGTCGAGCCCGGAGGTGTGGAGCTTGTCCTTCACCTCGTCCCACAGCGCGGCCCGCTTGAGCGACTCCTCGACGATCTCGTCGTAGTCGCCCTCCTTGTCCTGTATCTCCAGCCCGTAGGCGACGTTGTCGTAGATGGACTTCGGGAAGGGGTTCGGCTTCTGGAACACCATACCGACCCGCCGGCGGAGCGCGACGGGGTCCACGTCGTCGTCGTAGACGTTCTTCCCGCGGATGCGGAGTTCCCCCTCGACGCGCGCGGCGTCGATGAGGTCGTTCATCCGGTTGATACACCGCAGGAAGGTGGACTTGCCGCACCCCGAGGGACCGATCATCGCGGTGACGCGGTTCTCGGGGATGGCGAGCGAGATGCCGTCGAGGGCCTGCACGTCGTTGTAGTAGACGTCCACGTCGCGCGCCTCGACGACGGTGCGGGTGGGGCCGCCGCGCCCCGTCCCCGCGACGCTCTCGCTCACGTCCGTCTCGACTATCGGTTCCTCGCTGCGCGGGTCGGCCGTCTGCTGTGTCTCGTCAGTCATGGTCAGTTGTCCTGCTGGTACTTGTTACGGAGGGCGATGGCCACCGAGTTCATCGCGAGCAGCGCGCTCACGAGGACGACGACGCCGGCCGGGACGGCCTTCTGCCAGAAGTCCGGCCCGGCGTAGAGGCTCGCCCACGCGAACACCTGCAGCGGCATCGCCGACACCTTCGAGGAGAGGTCGGTCGGGAGCGAGAACAGCACGTCGGGCGCGCCGATCATGATGAGCGGGGCCGTCTCGCCGATGGCCCGCCCGAGCGCGAGGATGGTCCCCGTGAGGATACCCGGGAACGCCCGCGGCAGGACGACGTTCTTCACCGTCTGCCAGCGGGTCGCCCCCATCCCGTAGGAGGCCTGTCGGACGTCGTTGGGAACCGAGCGGATGGCCTCCCGCGAGGAGATAATGACGATGGGGAGGATGAGCAGCGCGAGCGTCGCGCCGCCGACGAGGACGGTGCCGGTCGGGCTCCCCAGGTAGCGGATGAAGACGCCGAGGCCGAGCAGGCCGTAGACGACGGAGGGGACGCCCGCGAGGTTGGAGATGTTCACGTCGATGAGCCGCGTGAGGCGGTTGTCCGGCGCGTACTCCTCCAGGTACACCGCCGCGCCGACGCCGAGCGGGAACGACAGCACGGCGACGGTTATCATCAGGAGGATGGACCCGCCGATGGCGGGGTAGAGCCCGGCGTTCTCCGCGGTACTGCTGTGCGCGCTGGTGAGGAACTGCCAGTCCACCCACGAGGCGGGGCCGGCGAAGCCGAGCGCCTCGACGGCGACGGCCCCGGCGAGCGCGCCCCCGACCAGCACGCCCGGCACGAGGAGGCCCGCCCGTTCCGGGCCGCGCGCGACGCCGGAGACGTACGTCGCGGTCGGGAAGCCGACCACGACGACCAGCACGAGGGCGGGCACCGAGGTGACGCCGACGAACGGGCCGGCGACGGCCGCGACGACGGCCGCGGCGAGCGCCGCGCCCCCCGCGACGAGTCCCGCGCGGCCGCCCGCCCGACCCCGGGCGGACCGCCCGACGAGCGCCGCGGCCGGGAGCACGAACGCCACGGTCAGGAGCATCCAGTCCACCGGGAGCACCGGTATCGACTGGACCAGTCCCGCGACGCCCGGCACGACGCTCGGGACGCCCGCGAGGCTCCCGACCGGCCCCGGCAGGCCGAACAGGGAGAGGTAGTAGAGCAGGACGGCGCCGCCGACCCGCGCGACGAAGGGCAGGTCGAGGCCCGCCCGCCGGACGCCGTAGACGACGGCCGTGGGTATCGCGAGCGCGAGGACGTACGCGAACCAGACGATGGGCGAGACGATGTCGACGAATATCATCCCGACGCCGCCCGCGAACATGAGCGAGACGACGAGGAGGCCGATGGTCGTCAGGCCGGTCCGGAGCGCGGCGCGGTTCCGCGCGAACAGGTAGCCTCCGACGGCGAGCGACGGCACGACGAGCGTGAGGAAGTAGGTGAGGTGCCAGCCGGGGTCGGCGGTGAACGGCTGGACGGCGTCGTTGAAGACGAAGACGAGGAGGACGGTGAGCGCGACCAGGCCGAACAGCGTCGCGGCCAACAGCAGGTACCGGAACACGGTTCCGGCGGTGCGGCTGACCCGGCCGAACCCCTCCACGACGGCGCTGTCGGTCGCCATCTCAGTACTCCTCCCGGTAGCGCTGTGCGACGAGGTCGCTGACCACGTTCATCGCGAGCGTGATGACGAACAGGGTCAGTCCGATGGCGAAGAGGCTCCGGTAGGCGAGCCCCCCGCCCGTGATGTCGCTGAGCAGCAGTTTGATCATGGCGGCGGTCATCGGCAGCGCCCCTTCGAGGAAGGAGCTCGGCACCGGGTCGAGGAAGGCCGCCTGCGAGCCGGCGGCGACCGTCACGGCCATCGTCTCGCCGATGGCGCGCGACAGCGCGAGGATGAACGAGGAGACGATGCCCGACAGCGCGGCGGGGACGACGATGCCGGTCGAGACGTCGAACTTCGTCGCACCCATCCCGTAGCCGGCCTGTCTGAGTTCGTCCGGCACGGCCGACATGGCGTCCTCGCTGATGGAGGCGACCATCGGGATTATCATGATGCCGACCACGACGCTCGCCGCGGCGATGTTGAACGTCCCCGTCTCGGGGAACACCCACTGGATGGCCGGCGTGATGTAGATGAGCGCGAAGAAGCCGTAGACGACCGTCGGGACGCCCGCGAGTATCTCCAGCGCGGGCTTGAGCACGGACCGCGCCCGCGGGGTCGCGTACTCGCTGAGGTAGATGGCCGTCCCGACGCCCAGCGGGAGCGCGATGACGGCCGACCCGACGGTGACGAACACCGTGGCGGAGACGAGCGCGAGCACGCCGAACTCGTTGTTGTTTATCTCCCACGTCGTCCCGGTGACGAAGTCGAGGAGCGCGACGGTCTCCCCCTGGAACCCCACCAGCGGGGCGGAGACGGAGAAGAACTTCGCGGCCTCCGTCACCAGCAGCACGACGATGCTGACCGTCGTGATGATCGACAGGGCGGCACAGACGAAGAAGAAGGCGCGCGTGGCCAACTCCTCGGGCGCGTTCGCCGTGTTCCGTGTCAGGTCGTCCGTGAAGTCGTCCGTGCTCATCTATGCTATATAGCCCTCCGACGGTGTGGGAAAAAGCTCTTCGTTCGACGGCTCAGTTGCCGCTCGCCTCCTCGATGGCGGTCTCGAGGACGTCCATCTGTTCGGCCTGTTCCTCCTCCGAGAGCGGGACGTAGCCGACCTCGTTCGCGACGACCTCCTCGTTCGTCGTGTTCTCGACGAAGTAGCGCGCGAACTCCGCGATGTGTTCCTCCGCGAGCGCGGACTTCTTCGGGTAGGTGAACAGCGGCCGCGCGAGCGGGGTGTACTCGCCGGACTTCGCCGTCTCCAGCGAGGGCTCGACCGGGCCGTCGCCGTCGTCGATGGCGACCGCGGTCACGGCGTCGCTGTTCTGGCTGTAGTACGCGAAGCCGAGGTAGCCGACGGCGTACTCCGAGCCGCCGACGCCCTGAATGATGTTGCGGTCCTGCTCCGTCGCGGCGTAGTCCTGGCGGTGGCCCGGCCCCTCCTCGCCGAGTATCGCCTCGATGAAGTAGTCGTACGTGCCCGAGGCGTCCGAGGGACCGAACAGCTCTATCTCCTCGTCCGGCCACGAGCCGTCGATGTCGCTCCACGTCGTCGGGGGCGACTCCGCGGACCATATCTCCCGGAGCTGTTCGACCGTGAGCTCCGTCGCCCAGTCGTTGTCGTTGTTGACGACGACGGTGACCGCGTCGGTCGCGACGGTCAGTTCGACCGGCTCGACGCCGTTCGAGGCGCACTGCTCCTCCTCCTCGGGCTGGATGGGGCGCGAGGCGTTGTTGAAGTCCGTCTCGCCGGGACAGAAGAAGTTCGCGAAGCCGCCGCCCGACCCGGTGGACTGGACGTTGACGTTCACGTCCGGGTGGTCGGCGCTGAACGACTCCCCGAACGCGGTCGCGAGCGGGAACACCGTCGAGGACCCCGCGATGTCCACGTCGCCGGAGAGCCCCTCCGACTCGCCGCCGGTGGTCTGAGTACAGCCGGCGAGCGCGAGCGCGCCCGCCGCCGTGCCGGTCGCTCCGAGGAACTGACGACGCGAGTACGGTGTCTCGTCTGCCATACCCGAGGAGGGGGCCAGCCCGAGTAAGTACCCTTCTATGATTGCTATTTACTTACAGTAGTTGTATATAGGCAACTGTTCTCAACCGGACCGCTATGACACGGCCGGCGAGAAAACCGTGTCACGCGGGCGGTACGGCTCCGTCCTGACGACCCGCTTTGCGGTCGTGTTCCCGGCTGTGAGCCGTGTTCGCGGGCCGATTCCCGGCGCTCCGCTCCCTCCGGACCCGTCCTCTCGAA
The DNA here is from genome assembly GCF_029338355.1 of Halosegnis marinus. GTDB lineage: Archaea > Halobacteriota > Halobacteria > Halobacteriales > Haloarculaceae > Halosegnis > Halosegnis marinus. The sequence goes on along the minus strand of NZ_CP119802.1, from coordinate 464,938 downwards.
CAAGTATATAGAATCACCGCAATTTATAGTCTTCCCGGGTGCCACCCTGTGGTATGGAGACGCGAAAGGTGCAGGTGACGGGTGGGTCGACGTACACCGTGAGCCTCCCGAAGGACTGGGCGACGGCGAACGGCGTCAGCGGGGGGAGCGTGGTGGAGTTCCACCCCGAGGACGACGCCCTGCTTCTCACCCCGCGCCGCGACGAGGAGAAGGTCGAGGGGACCCTCGACATCACCGGCCTGGAGGGGGACCAGCTCACGCGCGCCGTGATGACGATGTACGTCAGCGGCTTCGACATCATCACGCTGGAGGCGCCCCGCATCAGCGCCGGCCAGCGCCGGACCATCCGCGACGCGACCCAGGGGCTCGTCGGGCTGGAGGTCATCGGCGAGACGAGCGAACACGTCCAGCTCCAGGACCTGCTCGACTCCTCGGAGCTGTCCGTCCACAACGCCGTCACGCGGATGCGGCTCGTGGCGACGACGATGCTCGCCGACGCCGTGGACGCGCTCGTGGAGAACGACGCGGACCTCGCGGCCGACGTGGTCCAGCGCGACGACGACGTGAACCGCCTCTACTACATGGTCTCGCGGGTGTTCCGCTCCGTCCTGCGCGACCCCTCCACCGCGGCGGAGGTCGGCCTCGACCGCGAGACGGCCTTCGACTACCACTCGTGTGCCCGCCAGCTCGAACGGGTCGCGGACCACGCCTCGAAGATCGCCCAGAACGCCCAGGAGCTCGACGCACCCCCCGAGGCGGTCGCCGACGAACTCCGGTCGCTCCACGACGCGGCCGTCGCCGTCATCGAGCGCGCGATGGACGCGATGCTGGCCGAGGACTCCGACGAGGCGACCCGGCTCGCCAACGAGGCCCGCCAATCCGTCGACGACGTGGACGCGCTCGTCCGCGAGACGGACGCGCTGCTGCTCGACCTCGACCCCCAGGAGGCGCAGTTGCTCGGCCTCGTCGTCGACTCGCTGTCGCGGGCCGGCGACTACGGCGGCAACATCGCCGAGACGGCGCTCCAGAAGGCCGCGCCGAAGCCGTAGCTGCTCGGCTGGGAAAACGGGAGAGAAGCCGCGTTACTCGTCGAGGAGGACGGCGTTGATCTGCCCGTCCTGGCCCGGGCGGGAGGTGACGCGGGCGCGCCCCTCGGGCGTATCGACGATGGCGCCCTTCGTCACGATGTTCCGGCGGACGTAGTTCGGGTTCGCCTCGTTCTCGGAGACGTTCTCGATCTCGACGCTGACGGTCTCGCCGTCGCCGGTCGCGACCGTCGCCACGTCGTTCTGGATTGCGCGAATCTTCTGCGTGCCGCCGCGCGTCTCGACGACCTTCAGCTTCCGGTCGCCGACGCGGGTCTCGGTCGGCGAGGAGCCGAGTTCGTGCTTGCGCTTCTTGTGGTTCGGTCGCCGTCGCCCGCCGGTCCGCTTCGTCGTGGAACGTCCGTGGCTCTTCATACCCCGAATCTCGCCGCTCGCGGACTTGAATCGTTCGACTCGGTTCGGCGACCGAACGCCGGGTTCGATGGGTCTTTGCCGCGGGCGCTCCCCGGCCCGGTATGAGCCTCCGCGTCGCCGTCGCCGTCCCCTTCCGGGCCGCGGGGAGCCGCCGGATGGCCGAGAGCAGCTTCGTCGTCGACCTCTCGCTCGACCGCGACTGGTTCTCCCCCGACCAGGCGAAGCGGCTGGTCGACGTGGCCGCGAGCGAGGGGCTGCTCGACCGCGAGGGCGACGAACTCGTCGCCGGCTTCGACCCCGACGGCGTGTCGGTCCCCGAGGGCTTCCACCCCGACGAGTCCGTGCTCCAGCAACGGTCCGTGTTCGAGAAGACGCTCGGCGCCTGCGTCGAGGCCGGCGTCGAGAAGCAGGAGGCCGTCGCGGGCATCAACCGCCTGCAGGCCGACCTCGCGGTCACCATCGAGACGGCCGCGATACTGTACGCCCGCCGCCGCGGCATCGACGTGGCGGCCGAAACCGACGCGGCCCTCGCCGACCTCTGATGGTCGAGGACCGGACGACGGACGGCCGGCGTCTCGCGGAACTGCTCTCCTCGGAGATACACGGCCGCGACTCCGGGCCGCTCGGCCGGCTCTCGGTCGCCGACGCCGACCCCGACGTGGAGCCGGACGAGTTCGGCGCGTACGCCTACGCGGTCGCGCTCGACGGGGAGCGCGTCGCCGAGGTCGCGGTCCACCCCGACCGGATACACGCGGCGTTCGCGCACGGGGTGGAGGCGGCGGTCGCGGCCGGCGGGGACGCCGGTCTCCGCGTCCGCCCGAAGGCGGTCGAGCCGCCGCGGACGCTCGTCTTCGCCGAGGACGGCGCCGAGGTGAAGCGGCTGACGGACGTGTTCGTCGCGGTCGTGGAATCGCTGGACGCCCCCGAGTAGCGGGCGTTTCTCATCTAGAGCCCGTCCAGCACGGTCGGGAGGGCCTCGGCCAGCGCGTCCCGCTCGACCGTCGCCGCGGCGTCGGGGTGCGGGTCGGGGCCGCCGTCGTAGAGGACTTGCACGGGAACCATCCCGGCGTCGCGCGCCCCCTCGACGTCGTTGACCGGGTGGTCGCCGACGTACACCACGGACTCGACGGGGACGCCCAGCGCCGCCGCGAGCGCGAGGAACGCGCCCGCGTCGGGTTTCGGCTCGGGCAGCGACCCGGTGACGACCGTCGCGTCGAACAGCGCCCGCCAGCCGAGCCGGTCGAGTTTGTCCTCCTGTGTCGCGACGGGGCCGTCCGTGAGCAGGCCGACGGGGTAGCGCTCGCGGAGGGACGCCACCAGCGCGGGCGCGCCGGGGACCGGAGCGAGCGCGTCGGTGACGGCCTCGCGGTAGGCCGCGGCGACGTCGGCCGGCGTCGCCGCGGTGTCGCGGCCGTCGAGCAGGGCCGCGAACACCGGTTCGCGCGTGTCCGCGCCGCTGTGTTCGGCGTGGGCGTCGAGGTACTCCTCCCGCGAGAGCGCGGGGGCGTCGGCGCGGTCGGTCGCCGTCGCGAGGAGGTCGGCGCGCGGGCGGACCACCGTCGCCAGCGTCTCGTCGAGGTCGAAGGCCACCGCGCGCACGTCCATACCCGCCCGAGGGGACGGGGGGACTTGAGTTCGCCCGACTCGGAAGCTTGTTGTGGGGCGACGGCGACCCGCCGGTAATGACGTTCTTCGAGGACCTCGCGGCCCGCATCGACGCGACCGACAGCGTCGTCTCGGTGGGGCTCGACCCCGACCTCGACCGCCTGCCGGACTTCCTCGACGCCGACCTGCCGCGGTGGGCGTTCAACCGTCGCGTCATCGACGCGACCCACGAGCACGCGGCCTGTTACAAGCCGAACGCGGCGTTCTACGAGGACCCGGACGGCTGGCGCGCGCTCCGCGAGACGGTCGCGTACGCCCACGGCAAGGGCGTCCCCGTCCTGCTCGACGCGAAACGGGGGGACATCGGCAACACCGCGCGCCAGTACGCGAAGGTGCTGGACGACGTGGACGCCATCACCGTCAATCCCTATCTGGGCGAGGACGCGCTCCGCCCGTTCCTCGACCGCGAGGGCGCGGGCGTGTTCGTCCTCGCGCGCACCTCGAACCCCGGCGCGCGCGACTTCCAGAACCTCACGGTGGGCAACGACAAGACGCTCTACGAGTACGTCGCCCAGCGCGCCGCCGAGTGGGACGACGGCAACGTCGGCCTCGTCGTCGGCGCGACCGCGCCCGAGGAACTCGAGGAGGTGCGCGAGCTGGTGCCCGACCTCCCCTTCCTCGTCCCCGGCGTCGGCGCGCAGGGCGGCGACGCGGAGGCGGCCGTCGAGCACGGGTTGGCGGACGGCATCGGCCTCGTGAACTCCTCGCGCGGCATCCTCTTCGCCGGCGAGGGCGCCGACGAGGAGGGCGCCTACTTCCGCGCGGCCGGCGACGCCGCGAAGCGACTGAAGACGCGGCTGAACGAGTACCGTTAGTCCACCCGGTAGGTGTCCACGCCGTCGTCGAAGCCGTCGTCCTCGTCCTGTTCCGTGCGGTCGCGCGGCCTGCGGAGCTCGCCCGCACACTCCGTACACCAGCCGCTCTCGCGGTCGTAGTGCTCGTCACAGACGAGCTTGCCGCAGCGGTCACAGCCGAACGCCGCATCGCCGGTCGCGCAGATCTCGCAGCCGCCGGAGACGCTCATAGGACACCATCCCACGCCGCGGGGCAAAAGCCTCGGGGCGAGAGCCTTACGGGGGCCGCGCACGTACCGCGCCCGTGGACCGCTCGCCGCTCGTCGTGGGGCTCGCCGGCGTGTTCGCGGGGATGACCGTGCTGCTCGTCGTCCTCGCGGCCGTCTTCAGGGACGTGGTCGTCCTGCTCGTGGCCGTCCCCTTCGCGGGCGCGACGTACCTGTTCTGGCAGCACGCCTCGGGCCGCCTGCGCGAACGCATCCGCGAGCAGGCGGCGGCCGCGAGCCGTGCGCGCGAGGCCGACGACCGCGGCGGCTTCGGCGCGGGGCCGCGGTTCGGCGACGCCCGCACCCGGACCGGCCGGCAGGCCCGCGCCGGCGAGCGCACCCGCGGCGGTCAGCGCATCGACCCGAACGCGCCGTCCGGCCCCTCCCGGGAGGAGGCGTACGCGACCCTCGGGCTCGACCCCGGCGCCGACGAGGCCTCGGTCAGGGAGGCCTACCGCGAGCGCGTGAAGGACACCCACCCGGACCGCGGCGGCGACGAGGAACGGTTCAAGGAGGTCACCGCGGCCTACGAGCGACTGACCGACTGACGGGCCGTTCCCGCGACCGACGACCTTGTAACCGACGCCCCCGAGGGCCGTGTATGCGACCGCTCGCCGTCGATATCGACGGGACCCTCACCCGCCCGAAGCCCGACCGGGGCATCGACCCCCGCGTGTTCGACGCCCTGCGCGCCTACGCCGACGAGGCCCCCGTCGTCGTCGCCACGGGGAAGGCGTTCCCGTTCCCCGTCGGTCTCTGTGAGTTCATCGACCTCCCGAAGCGCGTCGTCGCGGAGAACGGCGGCGTCGTCCTCTGCGAGACGGACCCCGGCGACGACCCCTACGGCGGGGGCGAGTCCGACGGCGTCGTCCACAACGGGGACCGCACCGCCGCCGACGCCGTGGCCGCGGCCTACCGCGAGGCGGGCTACGACCTCGGGTGGGGGACGCCCGACCTCGTGAACTACTGGCGGGAGACGGAGGTGGCCGTCGCGCGCGACCGACCGCTCGACCCGCTCGAATCGCTCGCCGCCGAGCACGGCCTGGAGGTCGTCGACACCGGCTACGCCTACCACGTGAAGGACCCGGCGGTGGACAAGGACACCGGCCTCGAGAGCGCGGCCGCGGCGCTGGGATACGAGCCGTCGGACTTCCTCGCCGTCGGCGACAGCGAGAACGACGCGGAGATGTTCGCCGTCGCCGGGGAGTCGTACGCCGTCGCCAACGCCGACGAGCACGCGCTCGCGGCCGCGGACCACGTCACCGACGCGGGCTACGCCGACGGCTTCCTCGAAGCCCTCGACCGCGCGACCGCGTGACCATGGACGGGCCGGCGCCTTTCAGCCGCCCGCGACCCCCCGCCCGATAGATGCGCGTCCGCGACTACCCGCTCGCCGCGCCGCTGCTCGCCGCCGCCATCTGGGGCGGGATGTACGTCGTCTCGAAGTGGGGTTTTTCGGCGGTGCCGCCGCTCGCGCTCGTCTTCCTCCGGGCGGCGCTGGGCGCGGTGGTCCTGCTCCCGGTCGTCCGCGCGACCAAGCCGGCCCGCGACTTCTCGCGGCGTGACGTCCGCGGGTTCGCCGCCCTCGCCGTCCTCCTCGCCGTCTCGCTGTCGGCGCAGTTCGTCGGCACCGACGCCACGACGGCGGCACAGGGCTCGCTCGTCACCGTCCTCACGCCCGTGTTCACCGTCGCGCTCGGCGTCGCCGTCCTCGGCGAGGGGTTCGGCCCCCGGAAGGCCACGGGGACGGGCCTCGCGCTCGTCGGGACGGCGCTCGTCCTCGCCGGGCAGTACGGGCCGGGCGAACTCGCGGGCGGGGCCGTCGTCGGGCCCGCCCTGCTCGTCGTCGCGGCCGCGACGTTCGCCGGATACACGGCGTTCGGCAAGCGGCTGATACGCGAGTACTCGGCGCTGGAGGCCGCGACGTACGCCACGGCGCTCGCGGTGCCGCTGTTCGGCGCGGGCGCGCTCGCGGAGTACCTCCTGTGGGACGCCTCGGTCGCGCGGGTGACGTGGACGCCCGCGCTGCTCGCGGCCGTCGGCTACCTCGGCGTCGTCTCCACGGCCGCGGCGTGGTACCTCTGGTACAAGGGGATGGAGCGGGCCGACGCCTCCGCGACGGCGGTCGCCTTCTTCGCCCAGCCGGTGGTGGGGGTCGCGCTCGGGGCCGCGCTCCTGGACGAGTCGGTCGGCCCGGCGTTCCTCGCGGGCGGAGCGGTGATGGCCGGCGGCGTCTACCTCGTCTCGACCGCCGACTGATGGGGAGCGGTACGGACCGCTCCCGGGGGGTATAGCACTCCTACCCGACGTTCGTGCCCGAGGAAGGCTTTTACGCCGGCGGTTGTTACCGTCGCACACATGAGCGCGGACCGCGCCGTCCTCGACTCCGCCCTGCGCCGGGGCGAGGAGGAGGGCGGCAGCGTGGAGTTCAAGGAGCGCTTGACGAAGGACGTGCACCTCGCGGACGGCCGCCTGGAGTCGCTCGCCGCCCAACTGCGCCACCGGGTGCTGTCCGGCGACGGCGAGGCGACGTACGTGGTGGGGGTCACCGACGACGGCGGCGTCGCCGGCATCCCCCCCGAGGAGTTCTCCGAGACGATGGACGTGTTGAGCCTGCTCGCCGAGGAGGCCGGCGCGCACATCGACGACGTGGGGACGTGGAACGCCCGCGCCGCCGGCGGCGACTCCGAGGAGGGCCTCGTCGGCGTGGCGACGCTGAAGGAGGGCGCGGTGCTCGACACCGACGACGACCACATCGTCGTCGGGACGGCGGGCCACGTCGACCACGGCAAGTCGACGCTCGTCGGCTCGCTCGTCACCGGCCAGCCGGACGACGGCGAGGGCGGCACCCGGTCGTTCCTCGACGTCCAGCCCCACGAGGTGGAGCGGGGCCTCTCCGCCGACCTCTCGTACGGCGTGTACGGCTTCGACGAGCAGGGCGGCCCCGTGCGGATGGACAACCCCGACCGGAAGTCCGACCGCGCCGAGGTGGTCCGCGAGGCGAAACGCCTGGTGTCGTTCGTGGACACGGTGGGCCACGAGCCGTGGCTCCGCACCACGATTCGCGGCCTCGTCGGGCAGAAACTCGACTACGGTCTGCTCGTCGTCGCCGCGGACGACGGCCCGACCAAGACCACGCGCGAGCACCTCGGTATCCTGCTCGCCACCGAACTCCCCACCGTCGTCGCCATCACGAAGACCGACATGGTCCCCGACGAACGCGTCGCGGAGTTGGAACGCGAGGTGGAGCGCCTGCTCCGCAACGCCGACAAGACGCCGCTGCCCGTCGCGCGCCACGGCGTCGAGGCCGCCATCGAGGAGATCTCCGAGCAGGTCGTCCCCGTCCTCGCGACGAGCGCCGTCACGATGGACGGCCTCGCGGTGCTGGACGAACTGTTCGAGCGGCTTCCCAAGACCGCCCGCGAGGCCGGCGACTTCTCGATGTACATCGACCGGACCTACTCGGTGACCGGCGTCGGGGCCGTCGCGTCGGGCACCGTCCGCTCGGGCACCGTCGAGGCCGGCGACGAACTCCTGCTCGGCCCCACCGCCGACGGCACCTTCCGCGAGGTGGAGGTCCGCAGCATCGAGATGCACTACCACCGCGTGGACGAGGCGCGCGCGGGCCGCATCGTCGGCATCGCGCTGAAGGGCGTGAAGGAGGCCGACATCGAGCGCGGGATGGTGCTCGTCCCCCGGGACTCGGAACCGACCGCGGTCCGCGAGTTCGAGGCCGAGGTGATGGTGCTGAACCACCCGACGCGCATCGACGACGGCTACGAGCCGGTCGTCCACCTCGAAACGGTGAGCGAGGCGGCCGTCTTCCACCCCGACGCGGGCCAACTGTTGCCCGGGGATACGGGCCGGGCGACGATACGCTTCAAGTTCCGGCCCTACCTCGTCGAGGAGGGTCAGCGGTTCGTCTTCCGCGAGGGGTCGTCGAAGGGCGTCGGCACCGTCGTTGGCGTCCCCGACGAGTAGCCGCCCGGAACCCTTTCCGTCGCGCCGCGCCTCCCCCGCACATGGAGCGGTCCCTCGCGACCCGGTTGGCGATGGTCGTCGCCGGCCTCGCCACGGTCGCCTTCTACGCCGCGGGCGCGTGGCTCGCGTGGCGCGGCCTCCTCTTCCTGTGGCGACAGCGGCCCGACCCCGTCACGACGGCCGTCGTCGTTCTCGCCGTCACCGTCGCGTTCGGCTACGTCTCCTACGCGCTCGGGCAGGCCGCCGTCCTGCGGACGCTCGGCGCGGAGGAGGTTTCCCCGGCGCGCGCCCCGGAGCTGTACCGCCGGCTCGACGAACTCTCGGTCGACCTCGGCATCGACCGCCCGACGCTCTGTGTCGCCCGGATGGAGGCGCCGAACGCGCTCGCGCTCGGCGGCCCCTCGGACGGCGTCGTCGTCCTCGACGCGAGCCTCTTCCGCCTGCTCTCGGCCCGCGAGGTGGACGGCATCCTCGCGCACGAACTCGCGCACGTGAAGGCCCGCGACGGCCTCGTGAGCACGCTCGGCGCGAGCCTCGTCTCGACCGTCGCCGGCCTGCTCGGCCTCGTCTTCCTCCCCGCGATGCTGCTCGCGGCCGGGGCGGCCCGCGGGCTGGCGCTCGTCCGCGGGGAGAGCTACGAGGCCGTCCGGACCGCGACCGTCCGCGCCCGCGTCGCCGTCGGGAGCCTCGCCGTCGTCCTCCTCTTCGCCCTGACGCTCGTCCTCCGGGCGTACTCGCGCCGCCGCGAACTCGCGGCGGACGACACGGCGGTCGAACTGACGGGCGACCCCGCGGCGCTGGCCGCGGCGCTCTCGAAGATAGAGCGCGCGGCGGCCGCCTCCGGCCCGCTGTCGTCGCTGTACATCCACGGCGACGAGCGCGGGACGCTCACGCGCCTGCTCGCCACCCACCCGCCGATGGAGGCGCGCGTCGAACGGCTCCGCGAGCGGGCCGACCGCGCGCGCGGACGGCGGATACCGATTCAGTAGGAGCGCCACGGCGGCCGCGTCAGGTCCGCCATCGACCCCAGCGTGTAGGTCGGGGTCGGGTCCGGCGTCGTGCCGGCGTCGAGCCACGCCGAGGCCACGCCCGCGGCGTGTGCCCCGGCCACGTCCGAGGAGAGGGAGTTGCCGACGTGTATCGCCGACTCGGCCGGCGTGTCCAGCGCCGCGAGCGCGCGCTCGAACGGCTCCGGGTGGGGCTTCGCGCGCGCGTCGTAGCCCGCGTGGACCACCGTCTCGAAGGCGTCCGCGAGTCCGAGCCCCCGGAGCTTCGCCCGTTGCATCGCCGGCGCGCCGTTCGTCACGACGCCGACCCGGTGGTCCCGGGAGAGCGCCTCCACGGCCTCCAGCGCGCCGGGGAGCGGCTTCACGTTCGAGTGGTCGCGGGCGGCCGCGAACGCGTCCGCGACGGCGCGCCCGAGGTCCGGGTCGCGGCCCGCGTCGGCGCTGATGGCCGCGAAACACTCCCGCCGCAGGTCGTCGATGTCCTCGGTGTCGTCCACGAACTCGGCGTAGCGGTCGTGGTACGCGCTCGCCTCGAAGTACGGCTCCACGCCGACCGTCCCGAACGCCTCGTCGAGCACCGCGGCGGCCGTCCGCCGGTAGGTGCACAGCGTGTCGTCGATGTCGAAGAGGACGGTCTCGTACACGCTGTTGGGTTCGTGTCGGCGTACAAAACGTTGACGCGCTCCGTTCGTGTGCGTCTCCCTTTCCGGTCACTCACGCCACGGACCCGCTCGCGGCGACGACACCTCGAAAGCCCCGGCCGCCCCTTTCAGTCCCGCCCGTGGTCGGTCGGTCGGGTCTACGCTCGGACGTAGCCGCCGTCGCGCTCCGCGGCGAGGCCGAGCAGGACGGCCCAGTCGAGGATGCGGCCGACGCGCTCGCGCCACGTGTCCTGCCAGTCGGTGCTGCGCGCGCGCTCCCACGCGGGCACGCGGTCGCGCAGGCGGTCGAACACTTCATCGGGGGAGAGCGGTTCGTCGGCGTCCGCGAGCACGGCGAGGGTCTCGTCGGCCGCGTACACGCCCTCGCGGAAGCGCGCGGGGAAGGCGTCGGGGTCGTAGCCGTCGCGGACGCGGGCGTAGCCGCGCGGGCCCTCCTCCGCGAGGCCGAGCGCGCGCGAGAAGGTGAGCCACTCCTTGGCCGTGTCCTGTGCCGGCACGTCGGCGTCGCGCATCAGCCGGCGACAGCAGGACTCCTCGGCGTCGGGGACGATGGGGACGCCCCGCCACACCGCCTCGACGCGGTCGAGCGACTCCGGCACGGGCGGGACGACCTTGAACCTCACAGGCCGAACGATTCCGCCAGCAGGGCCTCGTCGGTCCGCCCGAGGACGTGGGTGTCGCCCCCGACCACGTCGACCGTCACCTGCGCGGGCGCGAACACGTCGGTCGGCACCTCGTAGAAGTCCCAGTCGACCGCCTCGAAGATGTCGGCGAAGGGGCGGCCGTACTCCTCGCCGGCCGTGGAGGGGAGTTCGTCGAAGCGGTCGAAATCGCTGTCGACGGTGAGGTGGACACGCCCGCCGTAGGCGAGCGCGTCGTTCGTGCGCGCGACGGCCGTCTCGTAGTCGCCGGCGACGGGTGCGGCCGGCGCGGTTGCGTGGACCGTGAGGATGTCGAGCGGGTCGTAGCCGAGTTCGGTCAGCCGGAAGGCGGCCATCTCGCCGGCGCGGGCCGCGAGCGCGACGCTCCCGGTGACCGAGTCGGTGCGGAAGGTCGGGAGGAACACCGACGAGGGGTCGAGGTCGGTCATGTCGGCGACGTGTTCGGCGACGGACTCGTCGGGGAGCGTCTCGGCTTCGAGACACAGCGTGGCGAACTCGAAGGCGTCCGCGTAGCCGATGCGCCGGAACTCGTCCTCCTCCGCGACGAGCGCGCGGGCCGGTCCGGAGCCGAGCCCCTCGAAGGAGTCGGTCGAGACCTCCCAGCCGGCCTTCTGCGAGCAGAGCAGCGCGAGGGCGGGGTGGTCGGTGTGCAGGCTCACGTGCGGAATCGGCGCGCCCTCGACGTCCCCGGACTCGGTCTGGACCGTGGCGAGGCCGCCGGTCTGTATCTCGGCGAGCAGCATCCCGGCCTCGTAGCCGCCGGGCGTGCCGACGCCGAAGTCGACCACCGTCCCCCCGTTGTCGAGTTCGAACGCCTCGACCGCCAGCTCGTCGGCGAAGTCCATCGCCTCGTCGACGAGCTCCAGCGCCATCCGATTGAGGCTCTCCATACCCGCGCTTGGCCGAGCGGGGCCAAAGGCGTGTCCGTTCTACCGCTCCCCGCGCGCCTCCCGCCCGAGTTCCTCCTCGACGCGGTCCACCTTCGCGCGGGCCGTCGTCGTCTTCGTCCGCTTGTCGTCTATCTTCAGGAACGTGGAGACGCGGTCGCCGTCCACGGCCGTGTGTGCGGCCGTCGCCGCGGCCATCAGTTCCTCTATCGTGTCGGCCTCGATGACGGTCCCCATCGGGTTCGTCTCGTACGACACGTCGAAGTCGTCGAGCGCGGCGACGGCCTTCGCCACCTCGCCCGCCATGCTCCCCTCGATAACCGGTGCGACGCTCAGCATCGCGACGACTGTCATGTTCCCGAGTCGGACCTCCACCGATATAACGCCGGCCCCCGAGGGGGGCGTATGGACACCGAGGGCGAGCGGTTCGCCGTGACCGCGAACGGGCGGGAGTTCGTCGGGCGGGCGTTCGGCGAGGGGGAGCCGTGGCTCTGTCTCCACGGCTTCCCGGACGACCCGCGGACGTTCGACCGCCTCGCGGCCGAACTCGACGGGGTACGACTGCTCGCGCCGTACATGCGCGGCTACGGGCCGACGGGCGGGTCGCCGGACGACGACTACTCGCCGGCGGCCATCGGCCGGGACGCCGCCGCGCTGGCCGAGGCGCTCGACACGCGCTTCGTCGTCGGCCACGACTGGGGCGCGGTCGCCGCCTACGGGGCGCTCCGCTCCGACACCGTGGAGCGGGCCGCGACGATGGCCGTTCCGCCGCGGTTCGACGCCCTGCTCTTCGCGTATCCGTCGCAGTTCCTCCGGTCGTGGTACATCTGGCTGTTCCAGGCGCCGGGCGCGGTTCGGCTCCTGCGCGCCCGCGACTTCGCGCTCGTGGACGCGCTGTACGGGTCGTGGTCGCCGGGGTTCGACGACGAGGCCCACGTCGCGCGGGTGAAGCGGACGCTCGCGGAGGGCGACACCGCGGCGAACGCCGTCGCGTACTACCGGGACATGGTGGCGGCGACGGTCGAGGGCGTCCGGGCGAACGGGATACGGGACCCCTCCGAGGGGCACGTCTTCGAGACGCCGACGCTGCTGCTCACCGGGGCCGACGACCGCTGTATCGGGACGCAGCTGTACGACCGCGCCGGCGAGGCGTTCGAGACGTGCCGGGTCGGCCGGGTGCGCGACGCCGGCCACTTCCTCCACCGCGAGCGCCCGGCCGTCGTCGCCGACGAACTCCGGGCGTGGTTCGCGTAGCGTTTTCCGGGCCGGGCGTGTAGCCCGGCGCATGTCGACCACGACGAGGGGACGCCGCGCCGCGACCCGGACGAAGGAGGTGGTCACGGCCGTCGTGCGCGAGGTGCGCGCGGAGAACGTGTCGTTCATGGCCGGCTCCGTCGCCTACCACGCGTTCGTCTCGCTGCTCCCCTTCCTGCTGCTGCTCCTGCTCGTGCTCTCCCGCGTCGGCGGCGAACGGCTCGCCGAGGAGGTGTTGACCGCGGCGGCGGGCTATCTCACGGGCCAGGACGTGGACGTGTTGGTGCGGGCGGCGCGCTCGGCCACCGAGAACGCCGGGCTGTCGGCCGTCTCGCTCGCCGTGCTCGTGTGGGGGACGCTGCGCATCTTCCGGGGGCTCGACACCGCCTTCTCCGACATCTACGAGAGCACCGCGGCGAACACCTTCCTCGACCAGATACGCGACGGGGTCGTCGTCTTCCTCGCCGTCGGCCTCGGAATCACGGCGGTCTCCGTCGCCGACGCCGTTCTCGTGTTGCCCGGGAGCGGGGCCGTCGGCGCGGTCGTCCGCGCGCTCGCGACGGTGGCCGTGGTGGCCGTCGCCCTGCTCCCGATGTACTACGTCTTCCCCGACGAGGACGTGACCGTCCGCGAGGTGGTGCCCGGGACGCTGGTCGCGGCCGTCGGCTGGACCGTCCTCGGGCGGGGGTTCCAGTACTACGCCGAGGTGTCCTCGAAGACCGAGTACGGCGTCGTCGGGGTCATCGTCCTGCTCGTGACGTGGCTCTACTTCACGGGCTTCGTCCTCCTGCTCGGCGCGGCCGTCAACGCCGTCCTCTCGGGCCGCTCTGAGGACGTGCCCGACATCGCGTGGGGCGGGGTCGACCCCGGACACGAGGACGCCGACTTCGTCGCGCCGCTGCGCGACCTCGACGCCGCGCTCGACGCGGGAGGAACGGTCACCGTCACGGTCGGCGACGAGACGGTGACGCTTCCCGCGCCGGACGAGGCGCGCGTCGCCGTCTCCACCGTCGAGCGGCCGGCCCTGCTCGGCGGCGACCGCGAGCGCGGCGAGGTGGTCCTCCGGTGGGACTCGTGGGTCCGCGACGCGCGCGAGGACGGGAACGAGGACGAGGACTACCCGCCGTAGGTCGCCGGGGTCGGCGGCAGGCGGCGCTTGTGGGCGGTCGCCGCGCGCCACGAGGCGACGCGTTCCGCCGCCTCGACGGACACGCCGGCCCGCTCCGCCGCCGCCGCGGGCGACAGGTCCGCGTCCACCAGCGCGACGAGCAGTTCGTCCAGCGTCCGCTCGGGGACGCCGAGCGTCTCGGCGTCGGTCGGCCCGACGGCGAAGCCGCCGCGCGGTCCCGCGACGACCGCGTCGGGGAGCGCGAGTTCGTGCGCGAGCGCGCGGACCTCCGTGTAGTAGCGGTCGCCGAGCGGGAGGAAGTCCGCCCCGACGTCGCCGTGTTTGGCGACCGCCCCGAGCAGGCGGTCGGTGCGCGTCGCCGTCCCGAACACGACGCCGTTCGAGGTGTTCGCGAGGTAGTAGGCGCAGGCCATGCGGAACCGCGAGAGCGCGTTGCTCACCGCGACCACGTCGTCCGCCGGCGCGCCGGTTTCGCCCATCACCTCCCGGAACGCCGCGAGCATCGGCCCGAGGTGGACGCGCTCGGCCTCCAGTCCGAGGCCGGCGGCGACGGCCTCGGCGTCCCGGGCCGGCGCCTCGCTGCTCAGGTGGGCGGGCATCACGAGCGCCGTCACGCGGTCGGGACCGAGCGCGTCGGCCGCGAGCGTCGCGACGACGGCCGACTCGACGCCGCCGTCGAGCGCGACCACCGCGCGCTCGGCGTCGGCCTCCGCGACCGCGGTCTCCACGAAGCCGACGAGCGACGCGCCGAGGTCGGCCAGCGCGTCCGGGTCGGTGACCAGCCCCCCGGGCCGGTCGGCCGGGTCGAGGTCAGGCGTCATCCGGTTCGGTCGGCGGTGCGGTCGGCGCGCGCGGCGCATGGTCGGGCGGTGTTCGGGCGACGGTGTTCACGTTCGACGCGCGGAAGCGACGGTACATAACCGTTTTCCGCGCAGTCATTAGCTACCTCAAGGTGATAATACGGAATTAGATTCACGAACGTCCGATTCGGTGGCTCGGGACGAGTCGGAACCGTGCGGACGTGTCGAGGGTTGCGAGAAAGAGCGGGAGCTACGGGATGTGGCGTCGGAGAGGAAGTGCACCGGCCGAGATTTGAACTCGGGTTGTGACCATGGCAAGGTCACGTGATACCACTACACTACCGGTGCGCGTTCGCATCCTATGCGAATACGGTGGTAAGTAAAAGGCTTCCGAATCGGGGAACCGAAGGACGAAAGAAAGCCCGGAGGGCGGGCCGATTCGCCGCCGTCGTTGCGCGTGTGCGCGCGAAGGAGTACAGTCCGCACCTCGTCCCGTCCGTGTGAGACGGAAACACACGCGAGACCCCTGTGAAACCCCCGCAGCCGGGGGATAGAACCGCGTCACTTTTATGTGCGGGTTCGGTTATTCTCGCTACAGTCTAGTGAGCGGACACGGAAGCGACACGGCATGACACGCACCGTACTCGTGCCGTCGTCTCTAACCCGGGAAGCCGAAGACAAACGCGAGGCGACTCGCAAACTCGGTTACGTCGCACGCGCGGCGGTCGTCTTCCGGGTGGACCGGCTCGTCGTCTTCCCCGACGGGGAGGGCGATACGGGTCGGTTCGGCGACGGGTTCGTCGATACCGTCCTGCGGTACGCGGCCACGCCCCCGTACCTCCGAAAGGAGGCGTGGGGGAGGCGTGACGAACTGGAGTACGTCGGCGTCCTGCCGCCGCTCCGCGTCGCCTCACGGACCGGCTCCGGATCGGACGATTCGGGGTCGTTAAGACAGGGAATCGTGACCGAGGTCGGAGCTGACGACCGCGTTCGGGTCAATTGCGGACTGCAACACCCGGTCTCGCTCCCGGTGCCGCCCGCCATGCGGGTGCCCGCGGAGGGAGAGCGCGTCACAGTCAGGGTTACTTCGCGAGAACCGGTCCGCGCGCGTCTCACCGACGACACCCCGCCGGGGTATCAGGTGACGCGCGAGGACCTCGCTACCGCGCTCGCCCGCGAGGACGCAGGCGTCCGTATCGCCGCCTCGCGCTACGGCGAGCCGCTCACCGTGGACCGACTCGACTCGCTGGTCGAGCGGGTTCACGCCGGCGTTACCGTGGTCTTCGGGTCCCCCGAACGGGGGCTCCCGGAGATCCTCGGCGTCGAGCCGGGCGAAGCGACCGTTCCGTCGGACGCAGCCGCGTCCGCCGGCACACGCGACGACGCTGACGACTTCGAACCCCGCGCGGGGTTCGACCTCTGGCTCAACACGGTTCCGAACCAAGGCAGCGAGGTGGTGCGAACCGAGGAAGCGATGTTCGCCACCCTCGCCGCCCTCACACTGGAGTGAGACCAGAATGCCACAACCAAGCAGACCACGAAAAGGCTCGATGGGCTTCGGCCCCCGCATCCGTGCGACCAGCGAGGTCCCGCGGTTCAACAGCTGGCCGGCCGACGACGGACAGCCCGGGCTCCAGGGATTCGCCGGCTACAAGGCCGGCATGTCCCACGTCGTGACGATCAACGACGAGCCCAACTCGCCCCGCGAGGGGATGGAGGAGACGGTCCCCGTCACGGTCGTCGAGACCCCGCCGATGCGGGCCGCCGCCCTTCGAGTCTACGAGGACACGCCGTACGGGCTTCGACCGCTGACCGAGACGTGGAGCGACGAGCTCCACGAGGACCTCGGCCGCGCGCTGTCGACGCCCGAACAGAACAGCACGGACGCCGACGACGTCCACGCCGCGCTCGACGAGGGTCGGGTCGCGGACGTGCGCGTCATCACGCACACCCTCCCGGGTGAGCTGTCGGGCGTTCCGAAGAAGGACCCCGACGTGATGGAGACGCGCGTCGGCGGCGGTTCCGTCGCGGACCGCGTCGAGTTCGCGCTCGACCTGCTCGACGAGGGCGGGGCACACGAGGCGACCGACGTGTTCCGCGCCGGCGAGTACGCCGACGTCGCGGGCATCACGAAGGGGAAGGGGACGCAGGGCCCCGTCAAGCGGTGGGGCGTTCAGAAGCGGAAGGGCAAGCACGCCCGGCAGGGGTGGCGCCGACGCATCGGCAACCTCGGCCCGTGGAACCCCTCCCGCGTGCGCTCGACCGTCCCCCAGCAGGGGCAGACGGGCTACCACCAGCGCACGGAGCTGAACAAGCGCATCATGGCGCTGGGCGACGAGGAGGTCACGCCCGACGGCGGCTTCGTCAACTACGGCGAAGTCGACGGCGCGTACGCGCTCGTCAAGGGCTCGCTCCCGGGCCCGGACAAGCGCGTCCTCCGCCTGCGACCCGCCGTCCGACCGAACGACCAGCCGCGCCTCGACCCCGAGGTGCGCTTCGTCTCGACGGCGTCCAACCAAGGATAATGAAGGCAACAGTACGCAACCTCGACGGCTCGGACGCGGGCGAGGTCGACCTGCCGGCGGTGTTCGACACCGACTACCGGCCCGACCTCATCAAGCGCGCCGTTCAGGCCGCTCGGGCAAACCGACGACAGGACTACGGGGCCGACGAGTTCGCCGGCCTCCGCACGCCCGCCGAGTCGATGGGTTCGGGTCGCGGGATGGCCCACGTTCCCCGCCAGGACGGGCAGGGGCGTCGGGTCCCGCAGGCCGTGAAGGGCCGTCCGGCCCACCCGCCGAAGGCGGAGAAGGACCGCACGCTCGACATCAACACGAAGGAGCGAAAGCTCGCCGTCCGCTCGGCCATCGCGGCCACGACGGACGCCGAGCGCGTCGCCGAGCGCGGCCACGCGTTCGACGAGGACCTCGCGCTCCCGCTCGTCGTGAGCGACGAGTTCGAGGACCTGCTCCGGACGAAGGAGGTCGTCTCCTTCCTCGAAGCCGTCGGCGCCCACGCCGACGTCGAGCGCGCCGACGCGGGCAAGTCGGTTCGCGCCGGGCGCGGGACCTCCCGCGGCCGCAAGCACAAGGAGCCCACGTCCATCCTCTTCGTCACGAGCGAGGAGCCGTCGAAGGCCGCCCGCAACCTCGCGGGCGTCGACGTCGCCACCGCGGCGAACGTCTCCGCCGAGGACCTCGCGCCGGGCACCCATCCGGGTCGCCTGACCGTGTGGACCGAGTCCGCCGTCGAGGAGGTGGCCGACCGATGACGGTCCGCTACCCGCTCGTCACGGAGAAGGCGATGAACGACATGGACATGGAGAACAAGCTCCAGTTCGTCGTCGAGACGGACGCGGCGAAGCCGGAGATACGCGACGCCATCGAGACCCGCTTCGAGGTGGGTGTCGAGAGCGTCAACACGCAGGTCACGCCGCAGGGAATCAAGAAGGCCGTCGTCACCCTCTCCGAGGACGACGACGCCCAGGAAGTGGCCTCCCGCATCGGGGTGTTCTGAGAATGGGACGACGAATCCAAGGACAACGCCGCGGCCGCGGCACGCCCACGTTCCGGGCGCCGTCGCACCGCTACAAGGCCGACCTGTCGCACCGCACCGTCGAGGACGCGGACGTCGTCTCGGGCACGGTCGTGGACATCGAACACGACCCCGCGCGCAGCGCGCCCGTGGCGGCCATCGAGTTCGACGACGGCGACCAGCGTCTCGTCCTCGCCCCCGAGGGCGTGGGCGTCGGCGACACGATTCAGGTGGGCGTCTCCGCCGAGATCGCGGTCGGGAACACGCTCCCGCTCGCGGAGATTCCGGAGGGCGTCCCCGTCTGTAACGTCGAGCGTCAGCCCGGCGACGGCGGGAAGTTCGCCCGCGCGTCGGGCGTCAACGCGACGCTTCTCACCCACGACCGCAACGCGGCGGTCGTCCAGCTGCCCTCGGGCGAGATGCGGCGTCTCAGCCCGGAAGCCCGCGCGACCATCGGGACGGTCGCGGGCGGCGGCCGGACGGAGAAGCCGTTCGTGAAGGCCGGGAACAAGCACCACAAGATGCGCGCGCGGGGTACCAAGTGGCCCAACGTGCGCGGCGTGGCGATGAACGCCGTCGACCACCCGTTCGGTGGCGGCGGCCGCCAGCACCCCGGCAAGCCGAAGTCCGTCTCGCGGAACGCTCCGCCGGGCCGGAAGGTCGGCGACATCGCGTCGCGGCGCACGGGCCGCGGCGGTAAAGGAGGTAACAAGAACAAATGAGCACGGACTACCAGACCGGCCGGGAGGGCGAGTTCACCTACCGCGGCCACACGCTCGACGAGCTCCGCGACCTGGAGCTCGACGAGGTAGCGGAACTGCTCCCCGCGCGCCAGCGGCGAAGTATCCGACGCGGCCTGACCGCCCAGCAAGAGAAGCTGGTGGAGACGGCGGGCGAGCGCGAGCCGGAGGGGACGGCGAACGACCCCATCCGGACGCACCTCCGCGACATGCCGGTCCTGCCGGCGTTCGTGGGGCTCACCTTCGCCGTCTACGACGGGCACGAGTTCGAGCGCGTCGAGGTGGAACCCGAGATGCTCGGGCACTACCTCGGCGAGTTCGTGCTTACGCGTACCTCGGTCGAACACGGACAGGCCGGAATCGGGGCGACCCGGTCGTCGAAGTTCGTCCCGCTCAAGTAACGATGGGAATCAGCTACAGCATCGACGCGGACCCGGACACGACGGCGAAAGCCATGCTCCGGGAGCGTCACATGAGCCACAAGCACAGCAAGGCTATCGCCCGCGAGATCAAGGGCAAGACGGTCGGCGAGGCCGTCGAGTACCTGCACGCTGTGATAGACGGCGACCGCTCGGTCCCGTTCAAGTCCCACAACTCGGGCGTCGGCCACCGTTCCGACATCGAGGGCTGGGACGCCGGCCGGTATCCGGAGAAGGCGTCGAAGGCGTTCCTCGACCTCCTCGAGAACGTCACCTCGAACGCCGACAACCAGGGCTTCGACGGCGAGGCGATGGAGATCATCCACATCGCCGCCCACAAGGTCGGGGAGTCCCCCGGCCGCAAGCCCCGCGCGTTCGGTCGCGCGTCCGCGTGGAACACGCCGCAGGTGGACGTGGAGATCGTCATCGAGGAGGCAACGTAACATGGCAGACGAACACCAGTTCATCGAGAACGGCATGCGCCGGACCCAGATAGACGAGTTCTTCGCCGACGAGCTGGCGCGTGCCGGCTACGGCGGCATGGAGCTCGCGCAGACGCCGATGGGGACCCAGATCGTCCTCAAGGCAGAGAAGCCCGGCATGGTCATCGGCAAGGGCGGGAAGAACATCCGGAAGCTCACCACCCAGATCGAGGAGGAGTTCGACCTCGACGACCCGCAGATCGACGTCCAGGAGGTGGACGAGCCGGACCTGAACGCCCAGATCGTCGCCGACCGGCTGGCCAACGCCCTCGAACGGGGTTGGTACTTCCGGCGTGCGGGCCACACGACCATCGACCGCATCATGGACGCCGGCGCGCTCGGCGCGGAGATCGTCCTCTCGGGGAAGGTCACCGGCGCCCGCTCGCGCGTGGAGAAGTTCAACCGCGGCTACGTCAAGCACAACGGCGAACCCGCCGAGGAGATCGTCGACTCGGGCGTCGGGACGGCCGTGATGAAGCTCGGTACCATCGGCGTGCAGGTGAAGATCATCCCGCCGAACGCCCAGCTGCCCGACGACTTCCACATCAAGGAGGACGCCGACGTCGAGGCCTTCGTCGAGGAGGCCGAGGGCGACGTGGACGAGCTGCTCGCCGAGGCCGACGAGGCGCTCGACGAGGGCGAGCTCTCCGCGGACGCCGAGGACGTGGACGAGGCGGAGCTGGACGAGGAGTCCATCGACCTCGCCGAGGAGGAGCTCGTCGAGGACGACATCGAGACGGAGGAGGGCGCGGCGCCCACCGCCCCCTCGGACGACGACGTCGAGGCGGAACTCGACGACCTCGAGGCCGAGGTCGAGGACCTCGACGAGGAGACCGAGGCGGAAGCCGAGGAGCTGCTCGACGAGATGGACGAGGAGGAAGCGAGCGACGAGGAGACCGACGACGAGGAGGGTGACGACTGATGGCCATCGTCCACGTCGAGGAGATCCGCGACATGACTCCCGCCGAGCGCGAGGAGGAGGTCGAGGAGCTCCGCACGGAACTGCTCAACGCGAAGGCCGTTCAGGCGGCCGGCGGTGCCCCGGACAACCCGGGGCGAACCAAGGAGCTTCGCCGGACCATCGCGCGGATCAAGACGATCCAGCGCGAGGAAGGCGACCACGAGTAACCATGAACGCCCGAACCCTGCCACGACACGAACTCGCCGGCCTCCGCACGGAGGTCGTCGACTCGCCGAACGCCGACCTGGTCGGCATCAGCGGCGAGGTCGTCGACGAGACGACGAACACGCTGCTCGTGGCGGGCGACCGGGTGAAGCAGGTCCCGAAGGCGGCCGCGACGTTCCGCTTCACGCTCGATGACACGCGCGTTCGCGTCGATGGCGAACGGCTCGTCGCGCGACCGGCCCGACGGACGGAAACAACGACACCAAGCAAATGGCGCTAGGACTGAACGTATCGGAACCGGAGGAGAGCTGCTCCGACCCCAACTGTCCGTTCCACGGCACGCTCAGCGTGCGGGGACAGACGATGGAAGGGCAGGTCGCCTCCACCGACATGGACAAAACCGTCGTCGTCGAGCGGGAGTACGACGTCAAGGTGCCGAAGTACGACCGGTATATGAAGCGCCGGTCGCGCGTTTCGGCGCACCACCCTGACTGTCTCGACCTCTCGGTCGGCGACACGGTTCGTATCGCAGAGACCCGACCGCTCTCGAAGACCAAATCGCACGTGGTCGTCGAGCGCGTCCCGACGGAGGGTGACGACTGATGCAGGCACTCAACGCAGACGTGACGCAGGGGCTCGAGAAGGGCTCGCTCATCACGTGCGCGGACAACACGGGTGCCCGTCAGCTCAAGGTCATCTCCGTCTCGGGCTACTCGGGAACCAAGAACAGACACCCCAAGGCCGGCCTCGGCGACAAGATCACCGTGTCGGTCACGAAGGGGACGCCGGAGATGCGGCGTCAGGTGCTCGAAGCCGTCGTCATCCGCCAGCGGAAGCCGGTCCGCCGGCCGGACGGCACGCGGCTGAAGTTCGAGGACAACGCCGCCGTCATCGTTGACGAGAACGAGGACCCCCGCGGGACCGAGCTGAAAGGTCCCATCGCGCGGGAGGTCGCCGAACGCTTCGGCAGCATCGCCAGCACGGCGACGATGATAGTATGACCCGACAACCGGACAAACAACGCAGCAGACAGCGCCGCGCGCCGCTCCACGAGAAGCAGCGGCAGGTCCGTGCCCACCTCTCGGAGGACCTCCGCGAGGAGTACGGACAGCGCAGCGTCCGTGTCAACGAGGGCGACACCGTCGAGGTCCAGCGTGGCGACTTCGCGGGCGAGGAGGGCGACGTGGTGAACGTCGACCTCCGCGACGCCGTGATTCACGTCGAGGACGTGACGCTGGAGAAGGCGGACGGGGAGGAGGTTCCCCGCCCGCTCGACGCGTCGAACCTCGTCGTCACGGACCTGAACCTCGAGGACGAGCGGCGCGAGGCGCGCTTAGAGGAGGATAACGAATGACGCGACACCAGAAGCGACTCTCGGTACCGAACTCGTGGCCGGTCGAGCGCAAGGAGCAGACCTTCACGGTCAAGGCGGGCGCGGGCCCGCACGGCGAGGCGGGGGTTCCCCTCCTCATCCTCCTGCGCGACGTGCTCGGCTACGTCGACTCGAAGAAGGAAGCACGGTACGCGCTCGGCCAGGACTCCGTCCTGGTCAACGGCGAGGCCATCAGCGACGAGGAGCGTCCCATCGGGATGTTCGACATCGTCGCGTTCACCGAGCGCGAGGAGTTCTACCGCGTCTTCCCCGACGAGGGCGGCCGCCTCTCGCTGACGCCCATCGACGCCGACGCCGCCGACTCGCGGCTCGGCAAGGTCGTCGGCAAGCGGCAGGTCACCGGCGGCGAGACGCAGCTCACCATCCACGACGGCTCGACGCTCGTCTCCGACGACGCGGACATCACCGTCGGCGACTCCGTCGTCGTCTCGAACGACGACAAGTCCGTCGTCGCCCACTTCCCGTACGAGGAGGGGGCGCTCGTCACCGCCGTCGCCGGCACGCACGCCGGCGAGATCGGCACCGTCGACGAGATACAGGTGACGCCGAGCTCCTCGCCGAACAACGTCCTCGTCGAGTCCGACGACGGGCGCATCGAGACCATCGAGGAGTACGTCGTCGTCATCGACGAGAACTTCACGGGTGAGGACTCCGCGGAGTCCGACGCCGACGAAGGTGGTGACGAATGAGCTCCGAGACCGAAGCGGGGTTCCACGAGATGCGCACGCCGACCGTCGAGAAGGTCGTCGTCCACATGGGCGTGGGCCGCGGCGGGCGAGAACTGGCGAACGCGGAGGAGATACTCGCCGAGGTGGCGGGTCAGACCCCCGTTCGCACCACGGCCAAGCGCACCATTCAGGAGTTCAACATCCGTGAGGGCGACCCCATCGGCGCGAAGGTCACGCTGCGCGGCGACCTCGCCGAGGAGTTCCTCGCGACGGCGCTGCCGCTCGCGGACATCGCCGTCTCCCAGTTCGACGAGACGGGGAACTTCTCGTTCGGTGTGGACGAACACACCGAGTTCCCGAGCCAGGAGTACGACCCGGAGATCGGTATCTACGGGCTGGACGTCACGGTCAACCTCGTGCGCCCGGGCTACCGGGTGCACAAGCGCGACAAGGCGAGCACGCAGATCCCCGGCAGCCACCGACTCACCCCCGAGGACGCGGTCGCGTTCCTCGAGAGCGAGTTCGACGTGGAGGTGACAGAATGAGCGAATCACAGGAAACCACGGAGCAGTCCCCGACGGGACAGCTCCACGAGTGCCAGCGTTGCGGGCGCAAGCAGGGGCTCGTCGGCAAGTACGACATCTGGCTGTGCCGACAGTGCTTCCGCGAGATCGCTCGGGACATGGGCTTCGAGAAGTACAGCTAACAATGGCGGACAACGACCCACTGGCCAGCGCGCTTTCCGGCATCGACAACGCCGAGGGCGTGGGCCATCTGACACACACGGTAAAGCCCGCCTCGAACGAGATCGGCTCCGTGCTCGAAGTGCTCGCGAACCGCGGGTACGTCGACACCTTCCAGTTCGACGACGACGGGAAGGCCGGCACGTTCGAGGTCGAACTGAAAGGCGCCATCAACGCCTGCGGCACGGTGAAGCCGCGCTACTCGGCGACGGCCGACGAGTACGAGAAGTGGGAGAAGCGGTTCCTCCCCGCCCGCGACTACGGGACGCTCGTCGTCTCCACCAGCCACGGCGTGATGAGCCACTACGAGGCCCGCGAACAGGGCATCGGCGGACAGGTGATCGCCTATGTCTATTGAGCGAACCATCGACGTGCCCGACGACGTGACGGCCGAGGTCGACCACCTCGAGCTCACCGTCGAGGGGCCGAACGGCAGCGTCACGCGCCGACTGTGGTACCCGGACGTGACGGTGTCCGTCGAGGACGACGGCGTCGTCATCGCCTCGCCCGAGAGCGACGCGAAGACGCGCGCCACCGTCGGCACCTTCGAGAGCCACGTGAGCAACATGATATACGGCGTCACCGAGGGCTGGGAGTACAGCATGGAGGTCTTCTACTCCCACTTCCCGATGCAGGTCGGCGTCGAGGACGGCGCGGTCGTCATCGAGAACTTCCTCGGCGAGCGCGCCCCGCGGCGCGCCCCCATCCACGGGGACACCGAGGTCGCGGTCGACGGGGAGGAGCTGACCCTCTCCGGGCCGAACATCGAGGACGTCGGCCAGACGGCCGCGGACATCGAGCAGCTGACGCGCGTCTCCGGGAAGGACACCCGCGTCTTCCAGGACGGCGTCTACATCACCAGCAAACCGAACCGAGGTGACGCCTGATGGCAGAAGACGACGAACGGGAACTCACGGAACTGACCGACATCTCCGGCGTCGGGAACGCGAAGGCCGCAGCCCTCGAGGGCGCGGGCTTCGAGACGGTGGACGACGTCCGCCGCGCGTCCCAGTCGGAGCTGGCGGACGTCGAGGGCATCGGCAACGCGCTCGCCGCGCGTATCAAGAACGACGTCGGCGGGCTGGAGGTCTCCGAGGAGACCGACGCCGAGGTCGAGAGCGAGGAGCCGGAGGAGCCGGAGGAGACCGAGGAGGTCGAGACCGAACTCCGTCCCCGCGGCCACGCCGACAAGACCCCCGAACTGGACGAGGAGACGAGCCGCCTGCTCGCGCAGCGCTCGCGCGTCTCGACGCCCCAGTTCAACCGCCAGGACTACCACAAGAAGAAGCGGACCCCGACCTCGTGGCGCAAGCCGCGCGGCGGCCTCTCCAAGCAGCGGAAAGGCATCAAGGGGAAGGGCCCGAAGGTCGAGGCCGGCTACCGCAAGCCCGCGGCGACCCGCGGCCTGCACCCGTCGGGCTTCGAGGAGGTCCGTGTCGAGAACACGGACGACCTCGAGGGCGTCGACGGCGACACCCAGGCGGTCCGCATCGGCTCGACGGTGGGCGCGCGCAAGCGCGAGTCCATCGAGGACCAGGCGGAGGAGCAGGGCGTTCGCGTCCTGAACCCCACCTACGTCGAGGTGGAGGTGGACGATGAGTGACCTGACGGCCCAGCGGCGTCTCGCCGCGGACGTGCTCGACGTGGGGAAGAACCGCGTCTGGCTCGACCCCGAGCGGACGACCGACATCGCCGACGCCATCACGCGCGAGGACGTGCGTGACCTCGTCGACGAGGGCGCCATCCGCGCGAAGGACGCGAAGTCCAACTCCCGCGGCCGTGCCCGCAAGCGCGCCGAGAAGCGCGCCTACGGTCACCGCAAGGGCGCCGGCTCCCGGAAGGGGAAGGCCGGCGGCCGCAGCAACGACAAGAAGGAGTGGCAGTCGAAGATCCGCGCCCAGCGGGCCACCCTGAAGGAACTGCGCGACGAGGGCGAACTCGAGCCCTCGGAGTACCGGAGCCTGTACGACAAGGCCTCGGGCGGCGAGTTCGACTCCGTCGCGGACCTCAACCGATACATCGAGAACAACTACTGACAATGGCAACCGGACCACGCTACAAAGTGCCGATGCGGCGTCGCCGCGAGGCACGGACGAACTACCATCAGCGGTTGCGCCTGCTGAAATCCGGGAAGCCCCGGCTGGTCGCTCGAAAGAGCAACCAGCACACCAGGGCGCAGCTGGTCGTGACTGGACCGAACGGAGACGAGACCGTGGCGAGCGCCACGTCGAACGACCTCCCCGAGAACGGGTGGGACGCGCCGACCGGGAACCTCCCGGCGGCGTACCTCACCGGGCTGCTGCTCGGTCAGCGCGCCGTCGAGGCGGGCTACGAGGAGGCCGTGCTCGACATCGGCCTGAACACCGCGACCCCCGGGTCGAAGGTGTTCGCCGTGCAGGAGGGCGCCATCGACGCCGGCCTGGAGATCCCCCACAACGACGACGTGTTCGCCGAGTGGGACCGCACGCGCGGGACCCACATCGCCGAGTACGCCGAGTCGCTCGACGAGGGACTCTACGGCGGCGACTTCGACGCCACCGAACTGCCCGCGCACTTCGACGAACTGCGCGACGAGCTACTGGAGAACAATGAGTAACGGAGGCTGGGAGCCGCGCACGCGGCTCGGACGAAAGGTCGTAGAGGGCGAGATAACCGACATGCGGACGGCCCTGAACAGCGGGCTGCCGCTCAAGGAGCCGCAGATCGTCGACCAGCTCCTCCCGGACATGGACGACGAGGTCCTGGACATCAACATGGTCCAGCGCATGACCGACTCCGGCCGCCGGGTGAAGTTCCGGTGTGTCGTCGCCGTCGGCAACCGCGACGGCTTCGTCGGCTACGCCGAGGGTCGCGACGACCAGGTCGGCGGCGCCATCCAGAAGGCAATCGAGATCGCGAAGCTCAA
The DNA here is from genome assembly GCF_029338355.1 of Halosegnis marinus. GTDB lineage: Archaea > Halobacteriota > Halobacteria > Halobacteriales > Haloarculaceae > Halosegnis > Halosegnis marinus. The sequence continues at coordinate 438,361 of NZ_CP119802.1, read as the reverse complement.
CATCATCGACGTCTCCCGCGGCTGCGGCTCGTGGGAGTGTGGCTGCGGGCGCGCCCACACGGTCGCGCTGCGCACCACCGGCAAGGCCGGCTCCGTCGAGGTCGAACTCCGTCCCGCGCCGCGCGGGCTGGGGCTCGCGGGCGGGGAGACCGTCCGTAACATCCTCGACCTCGCCGGCATCGAGGACATCTGGACCCGCTCGTCGGGCAACACCCGCACGACGGTCAACTTCGCGAAGGCGACGTTCAACGCGCTCCGCGCCACGAGCGAGGCTCGCGTCCCGCAGCGCGCCTTCGAGAAGCGCGAGGTGATCGAGTGATGGAGGCGGTCGTGCAGCTCCGCGGCGAGGTGAACCAGAGCCACGCCGTGCGCGACACGCTGTCGATGCTGAACCTCCACAAGGTGAACCACCTCGTGTTCGTCCCCGAGACGGACACCTACCGCGGGATGATCACGAAGGTGAACGACTGGGTCGCCCACGGCGAGCCGTCGGTCGAGACGGTCGAGCTACTCATCGCGAAGCGCGCGGAGCCCGCGGAGGGCGACGCGGACGTGGACGACGACTGGGTCGAGGCCAACACCGACTACGACGACATCGACGCGCTGGCGGCGGCCATCGTGGCCGAGGAGACGACGCTGCGCGAGCAGGGTCTCTCGCCCACGCTCCGTCTCCACCCGCCGCGCGGCGGCCACGACGGTATCAAACACCCCGCGAAGGAGGGCGGGGCCCTCGGCAAGCAGCCGACCGAGGCCATGGACGACCTCCTGCGCGACATGCGATAATGACGAGCAAGAAACGACGACAGCGCGGCTCGCGCACGCACGGCGGCGGCTCCCACAAGAAGCGACGCGGGGCCGGCCACCGCGGCGGTCGCGGGCGCGCGGGACGGAAGAAGCACGAGCGCGGGCTCTACCCGAAGCGCGGCAAGCACGGCTTCAAGCGCCCGCAGAAGACCGACCGCGAGGTCGAGACGATCAACGTCCGCAAGCTGGACGAGGACGCTGTCCTCTACGCCGAGGACGGTATCGCCGAGGAGACCGACGGCGGCTACGTCATCGACGCGCGCGACGTCGTCGAGGACGGCCACGAGGTCGACGCGGTGAAGGTGCTCGCCGGCGGCCAGGTCCACAACAGCCTGACCGTCACCGCGGACGCGTTCTCCGACGACGCCGAGGCGGCGCTCGACGCCGCCGGCGGTGAGGCCGTCCTCTCCGAGAAGGGCGAGGAACTGGCCGCGGAGGCCGAAGAAGCTACGGACGACGAGGACGCAGAGGAGTAAAATGAGCTGGAAGGAGACCGCCGAACCGGTACTCTCGCGGATGCCCAACGTGGCCCGACCGGAGGGCCACGTCCCGTTCCGTCGCAAGCTCGGCTGGACGGCGGGCGTCCTCGTGTTGTACTTCTTCCTGACCAACGTGACCATCTACGGTCTCGGCGGCGGGAGCGACGCGTTCGGCCAGTTCCGGTCCATCCTCGCGGGACAGCAGGGGAGCATTCTGCAGCTGGGTATCGGCCCCATCGTCACGGCGTCGATCGTCCTCCAGCTGCTCGGCGGCGCGAACCTGCTCGGGCTGGACACGAACGACCCGCGCGACCAGGTGCTGTATCAGGGCCTCCAGAAGCTGCTGGTGGTCGTGATGGTGTGTCTGACGGGCCTGCCGATGGTGTTCGCCGGCGGCTTCCTGACGCCCGACGCGTCGGTCGCCCAGTCGCTCGGCATCGGCGTCGGCGGCCTGCAGTGGCTGATGTTCGCCCAGATATTCGTCGGCGGTCTCCTCATCCTGTTCATGGACGAGGTCATCTCGAAGTGGGGCGTCGGCTCCGGTATCGGCCTGTTCATCATCGCCGGTATCAGCCAGCGCCTCATCGGCGGCTTCTTCGCCGTCCCGGGAATCACGGGCAACCGCGGCTTCTTCGTCAGCTGGTACGACATCATCGTCGGGAACACCCAGCTCGGCCCGGTGCTCGGCGCGCAGGGGCTCCAGAGCCTCCTGCTCGAACAGGGACAGATACTGTTCCTGTTCACGACGGTCCTCATCTTCGTGGTCGTCGTCTACGCCGAGTCCGTCCGCGTGGAGATACCGCTATCGCACGCCCGCGTGAAGGGCGCGCGCGGCCGCTTCCCCGTGAAGCTCATCTACGCGTCCGTCCTGCCGATGATCCTCGTTCGCGCGCTGCAGGCGAACGTCCAGTTCCTCGGCCGCATCCTCAACGCCCAGCTGGGCGAGTCGATGCCGGCGTGGCTCGGGGTGTACCAGGTCACGGAGACCGGGGCCACCCCGGTCGACGGGCTGTTCTACTACCTCGCGCCCATCTACTCCTATCAGGACTGGATGTGGTTCGCCGGCTTCGCCGGCAACAACGAGTGGTATCAGGTGCTCGCGCGCCTCTCCGTCGACCTGACGTTCATGATCATCGGCGGCGCCATCTTCGCCGTCTTCTGGGTCGAGACGACCGGTATGGGGCCGGAGTCGACGGCGAAGCAGATCCAGAACTCCGGGATGCAGATACCCGGCTTCCGGCAGTCGCCGGGCGTCATCGAGAAGGTGCTCGAACGCTACATCCCGCAGGTGACCGTCATCGGCGGCGCGCTGGTCGGCGCGCTCGCCGTCCTCGCGAACCTGCTCGGCACCATCGGGCAGGTCTCCGGCACGGGGCTGCTGCTGACCGTCTCCATCACGTACAAGCTGTACGAGGAGATCGCGGAGGAGCAGCTGATGGAGATGCACCCGATGATGCGCCAGATGTTCGGCGGCTAGCGTCCCGGTACCTCTCCGACGGTTCCTTTCTTTCGCTCCGCCACCCACACCCTCCCGAGCCGCCGGCACGCACGCCGTGCCGTATAAGCGTATATCCATATTACTGTGCGCGAGAGGGCGACACGTCCGAACGCCCCCGACGTCCGGAGAGGGACGGGACGAGGTGTCCTACACGAGGTCGCCGGCCGAGAAGGGGGTACGTCCCGGCGCGACCGGCCGTGCGTCCCTGCCGAGGGAGAAGCCCCCGGCACCGACCGTTGGGCCGCCGGGGTGTTCAGTATGGGTCGATGACCGGACGGCCCGGTGACCCTACGGGGCGGCCGGCGGACGGTTCGCGCCGGCGAAAGCGGCGGCTCGTCGGGTATCGAAATCGACCGCCGCCGACGGCCGTCCCGCGACCGCCGGCCGGCCGCGTCGCGCGCCCGAGGGGCGCACGGCACGCGGCTGCGGCCGCCACGTAAGTGGGCCAAACGACACGTCAGTCGCCGTCCCTGACACGGCAACGCCGACCGCCGTCCGGCTACTGCTTCGGTCGAGGGGGGACTACTTGAAAATAGGGGGGCGGCTCAGTGGACGATCTCGGCGTCCAGCGCGTCCATCTGCTCCTGGTAGCGGTTGCGGATGGTGACGACGGTGACGTCCGCCACGTCCGCGACCCGCCGCTGCGTGAGCTTCGGGCCGACGACGCGCGAGGCGGCGTAGATGGCCGCGGCGGCGTACCCGGACGGCGACTTGCCGGAGTGGAGGCCGAGCGCCGTCGTCTCCTCGACGATGCGGACGGACTCCTGTTGTATCTCGTCGCTCACCTCCAGCTCGGAGGCGAGCTGGGGGATGTACTCCTTCGGGTCCGCGGGTTCGAGCGCGAGTCGGAGCTGCTGTGAGATGTAGCGGTAGGTGCGGCCGATCTCGCGGCGCTCGACGCGGGACACGGCGGTCACGTCGTCGAGGCTGCGGGGGATGTGTTCCTGTCGGCACGCCGCGTGGAGCGAGGCCGTGGCGACGCCCTCGATGGAGCGCCCCCGAATCAGGTCGCGGTCGAGCGCCTGCCGGTAGATGACGGAGGCGACCTCGCGTACGGAGCGGGGTACGCCCAGCGCGCTCGCCATCCGGTCGATCTCGCTCAGGGCGAACTGGAGGTTCCGCTCGCCGTTCTCCTGGGTGCGGATGCGCTCCTGCCAGGTGCGGAGCCGCTGCATCTGCGAGCGCTTCTCCTGGGAGATGGCGCGCCCGGAGGCGTCCTTGTCCTGCCAGTCGATGTTCGTGGTCAGGCCCTTGTCGTGCATCGTGCGCGTGGTGGGCGCGCCGACGCGGGACTTCTCCTGCTGCTCCTGGTGGTTGAACGCGCGCCACTCCGGCCCGCGGTCGATGTTGTCCTCGTCGACGATGAGCCCGGACTCCTCGTCCATCAGTTCGCCGTTGGCGGTGCGGACGAGGTTGTCGGGGTCGACCTCCTCCTCGGTGTCGTCGCTCTGTACGTTGCGGTCGTCCTGCCGTCGTGAGATGCGTGTCATGTGGTCCGGTCGAGGGTGTGGCTGCTGTTGCTAGCGCGCGTGCGGGGGAACGGGGAGCCCGAAACCCTGATTCCGGGCGTCGAAGCCGCTCGCGGCTCTGTGACACGGCAGGGGGCACCTCCTGCGCGCGTCGAATCCTGACTGTCTGACTTCGTATTTAGTCGAGGTTTCCACGTACTTAGGTGATTCGTCGGAGGCCGGACACGTTCGGTGATAGTAACCCACTTACCGGGGCGGGCCGACCCTCGGCGCATGAGAGGCGGGTTCCGGTGCGCGTGATCGTCGTCGGCGCGGGCGAGGTCGGGTCGAACATCGCGGGCGACCTCGCGACGGACCACGACGTGGTCGTCGTCGATATCGACGGCGAGCGCGTCGACGCGTTGAGCTACTCGCACGACGTGTTGACCGTCGAGGGCGACGGCAGCGACGTGGACACGCTGGAGGAGGCCGGCATCGCCGAGGCGGACATGCTCATCGCCTCGACGGACGACGACAGCACGAACATCGTCACCTGCGGCACCGCCGGCGTGTTCCCCGAGACGTTCACCATCGCGCGGGTGAAGCGCCCGCAGTTCCTCCGCACGTGGGAGCGGGGCGACCGCACCTTCGGCGTGGACTTCATGGTGTGTACCGACCTGCTCGCCGCCGAGACCATCACGGGCGTCATCGGCCTGCCGACCGCCCAGGACGTGGACACGTTCGCCGAGGGACTCGTCCAGATGGCGGAGTTCGAACTCCCCGAGGACAGCCCCGTCGTCGGCCAGACGGTCCAGGAGGCGGACCGGTTCGACTCGCTCACCTTCGCCGCCATCGTCCGCGACGACGACATCGTCATCCCCCGCGGCGACACGGTGTTGCGCGGCGGCGACGACGTGGTCGTCATCGGGAGCCCGGACTCCGTCCGGTCGTTCAGCGAGGCCATCGCCCCCGAGCAGTCCGGCCCCCGCGACATCGTGGTGGTGGGCGGCAGCGAGGTGGGCTACCAGACGACCCGGCTGCTGGAGGCGCGCGGTTTCTCCCCCCGGCTCATCGAACACGACCCCGACCGCGCGCGCTGGCTCGCCGAGAAGCTCCCCGGCACGACGGTGATGCAGAGCGACGCGACCGACCGCGAGTTCCTCGAACGCGAGAACGTCGGCGACGCCGACGCGCTCATCGCGGCGCTGGAGAACGACCAGAAGAACCTCCTCGCGGGGCTGCTCGCCGACCGGCTCGGCACGAAACGGACGGTCGCCGTCGTCGACACCGTGGAGTTCGCGGACCTGTTCGAGGCCGTCGGCATCGACGTGGCCGTCTCGCCGCGCGAGGCGACCGCCGAGGAGATAACGCGATTCACGCGCGGCCGGCGCGCGGAGAACGTCTCGCTCATCGAGGGCGACCGCGCCGAGGTTATGGAGTTCGAGGTGGACGCCGACGGCGACGCGGTCGGCTGTACCATCCAGGAGGTCGCGGAGACGCTCCCCGACGGCGTCGTCTTCGGCGCCATCACCCGCGACGGCGAACTCACCACGCCGCGCGGCGACACCGTCATCGAGGCCGGCGACCACGTCGTCGTCTTCGCCGACGCCGACGCCGTCGAGGACGTCACCGCCGCGCTATGAGAGTCGACTGGCGCACCAGCGCCAGCCTCACCGGAACCGTTCTGAAGGGGCTCGCCGCCCCGCTCGCGGTCTCGGCCGTCGTCGCGCTGTTGTACGCCGAGAGTCCCGTCCCCTTCCTCGCGCCCGCGGCGGGCACGCTCGTCGTCGGGGTCGCGCTCGAACGCCTGCCGCGCGACGACCTCTACCCCCGCGAGGCGTTCCTGATGGTCTCGGCGACGTGGCTCGCCGTCGCGCTCGTCGGGACCGTCCCGTTCCTGCTCGTCGGGACCGGCGTGTTCGCCTCGCCGCTCGACGCGCTGTTCGAGTCGATGTCGGGCATCACGACGACCGGCGCGACCGTCATCGGGGACTTCGACGCCCACCCGCAGGGGCTGCTGTTCTGGCGCCAGCTCCTCCAGTGGCTCGGCGGCCTCGGTATCCTCGTGCTCGCCGTCGGCCTGCTCTCGCAGCTCTCGGTCGGCGGCGCGCGCCTGATGGAGACGGAGACGCGCACGGAGGACGTGACGAAGCTCGCCCCCCGAATCGGGGAGACGGCGCGCATCCTCGGCTCGCTGTACGTCGGGCTCACCGTGCTGCTCACGGTCCTGCTGCTCGCGCTCCACTACGCCGGGTTCGCGCCGAACATGGGGCCGTTCAACGCCGTCTCGCACGCACTGACGACGGTGGCGACGGCCGGCTTCTCCCCCGAGGCCGAGAGCCTCGGCGCGTTCGAGCCGGTCGTCCAGTACCTCGTCGTCCTGTTCATGTTCCTCGGCGCGACGAACTTCGTCCTGCTGTACGCGCTGACGCAGGGCCGGGCGGGCCCGCTCCGGCGGAGCGAGGAGTTCCGCGTCTATCTCGGCCTCGTCGCCGCGACGACCGCCGTCGCCGCCGTCGTGCTCGCGCTCGACGGCACGTTCCCCACGGTCGAATCGACGTTCCGCCACGCCCTCTTCCAGGTCGTCTCGATACTGACGACGACCGGCTACGCCTCCGCGGACTTCAACGTCTGGTCGCCCGCGCTCAAACACCTGCTCTTCCTCGCGATGTTCGTCGGGGGGATGGCCGGCTCCACCACCTGCTCGATAAAGACGGTTCGGTGGCTCGTCGTGCTGAAGTCGTTCCGCCGGGAGCTGTTCGTCGAACTCCACCCCGAGGCCGTGCGTCCGGTGCGGCTCGGCGACGAGGTGGTGGACGAGTCCACCGTCCGGGACATCCACGGCTACGTCCTGCTCGGTATCGTCGTGTTCACGCTGTTGACCGTCCTCGTCGTCGTGGACGCCTCGCGGGCCGGCACGGGTATCGGGGAGTTCGAGGCGATGGGCGCGGCCGCCTCCACCTTCCTCAACATCGGGCCGGCGTTCGGCGACGCCGGCCCTTACGGGAGCTACGCCGGCTTCCCGGCGATAACGAAGGGCTCGATGGTCGTACTGATGTGGGTGGGTCGCATCGAGATAATCCCCGTCCTCGTCCTCCTGACCCCGGACTTCTGGCGGTCGTAGGGAAGACGGTGGATTGATAGCCGACCCACGGCTGTCGCCGGACGTGTCGAAGCTACCGCTCGTCGGGGACGGCGGCCCCCGGCTCCGCGTCGACTGGCGGACCAGCGTCGCCCTGACCGGCCGCGTCGTCAAGTACCTCTCCGTCGCGCTGGTCGTCCCGCTCGTCGTCGCCCTGCTGTACGGCGAGGACGTGGCCGTCTTCGCCGTCGCCGGGGCCGCCACCTTCCTGTTCGGCTTCGCCGTCGAGCGAATCGACCCCGACCCCGACCTCGGCCCGCGCGAGGCGCTCCTGATGGTCGCGCTGACCTGGCTCACCGTCGCGCTCGTCGGAACCCTCCCCTACCTGCTCGCGGGGATGGGGACCGAGAGCACCCTCGCGAACCCGGTGAACGCGCTGTTCGAGTCGATGTCCGGCTTCACGACGACCGGCGCGACGGTGATGGGCTCCATCTCGTTCGAGCGCCACTCGCACGCGCTCCTCATGTGGCGACAGCTCAGCCAGTGGCTCGGCGGGATGGGTATCGTCGTCCTCGCCGTCGCCATCCTCCCGGAGCTCTCGGTCGGCGGCGCACAGCTGATGGACGCCGAGGCGCCGGGGCCCGGCATCGAGAAGCTCACGCCCCGCATCGCGGAGACGGCGCGCGCGCTGTGGCTCGTCTACGCCGCCATCACCTTACTGGAGATGCTGCTGCTGTTCGGCTTCCACCTCGGCGGCCTCGCGCCCAACATGGACGGGCTGGCGGCCGGCACGGACCACGCCGCCGCGGCGTACAACGCCATCGCCCACGGGCTGACGACGATGCCGACCGGCGGCTTCTCGCCCGAGGCCCGCTCCATCGAGGCGTTCTCCGCGGCCGTCCAGTGGCTCATCGTCCCGTTCATGTTCGCGGCCGGCGTGAACTTCGCGCTGACCTGGCGGTTCGTGGGCGGCAACCCCCGCGCCCTCCTTCGGGACACGGAGTTCCGCGCGTACATGGGCGTCATCGGCGTGTTCACGGCCGTCATCGCCGGCGTGCTGTTCACCGGGGGCATCGAGCCCGCCTCCGCCGCGTTCCGCGAGCCCTACGGCGCTATCCCGGGCAACGCCGAGGCGTCACTCCGCCACGCCGTCTTCCAGGCGCTCGCGATGATAACGACCACCGGCTACGCCAGCATCGACTTCAACGCGTGGTCACAGCCCCTCCAGTACCTCCTGTTGTTCGCCATGTTCGTCGGCGGCTCGGCCGGCTCCACGGGCGGGGGCATCAAGATCGTCCGCTGGGTGGTGATAATCAAGAGCGTCAAGCGGGAGCTGTTCACCTCGGTCCACCCCGAGGCGGTCGCGCCGGTCCGCCTCGGCGGCCAACCCATCGACGAGGACGCAGTCCGCGGGATTCAGGCGTTCACCCTCGTCTACATGCTGTGCTTCGGCGTCGGCGCGGCGCTCATCATGCTCGACGCGGCGCGCGTCGGCTACGACATCTCGGCGTTCGAGGGGATGGCCGCCGCCGCCTCCACGGTCGGCAACGTCGGGCCGGGATTCGGCGTGGCCGGCCCGATGAACTCCTACCTGGACTTCCCGGCCACGTCGAAGCTGCTGATGGTGTTCCTGATGTGGATCGGCCGGCTGGAGATCCTCCCCGTGCTCGTCCTGCTCACCCGGTCGTACTGGCGGAGCTGACGCGCACGAACGGCTCAGATTTTAAGGGTGCGCCGTCGTATCAGTAGGTATGGGAATCCTCTCTCGCGCCTCGTACGTGGTCCGCTCGAAGCTCAACGCGCTCATCTCCAGCGCGGAGGACCCGAACGAGCAGCTCGACTACTCCTACGAGCAGATGCGCGACGAACTCCAGAACGTGAAACGGGGTATCGCCGACCTCACCACCCAGAAGAAACGCCTGGAGATACAGAAGCGCCGGCTGGAGGAGAACGTCGAGAAGCACAACGAGCAGGCCCGCGAGGCCGTCCGCCAGGACCGCGAGGACCTCGCGCGACAGGCGCTGGAGAAGAAGAAACAGAAGATGTCCCAGATAGAGGAGCTGGAGACGCAGATCGCGGACCTCCAGAACACGCAGGACAACCTCGTCGAGAAGAAGGACGAGCTCCAGAGCCAGATCGAGCGGTTCCGCACCGAGAAGGAGACGATGAAGGCGCGCTACGAGGCCGCGGAGGCCAGCGCGCGCGTCTCCGAGGCGATGACCGGCGCGGGCGACGAGATGGAGGACGTGAGCCGCTCCATCGAGCGCGCGCGCGACCGGACCGAGGACATGGAGGCGCGCGCCGCCGCGATGGACGAGCTCGAATCGACCGGCGCGTTCGACAACGCCTTCGACGACGAGGACGAGATAGACAAGGCGCTCGGGCAGGGCCGGCGCGACACCGAGATAGAGGCCGAACTGGAGACGCTCCGCCAGCAGGAGGGGAAGTCGGCGCCCGAGGCCGAGGCGGACGCGGAGAGCGAGCCGGAGCCGGAGGCCGCGGACCCCGAGGTCGAGTCCGAACTCGCGGAGCTGAAGGAGGAGGAGGAGACGGAGAGCTGACCGGCCGCGTCTTTTTGTCCCGCGCTCGTGAACGGGAGCCATGACCGACGACGCGCCGAGCGACACCTTGCGCGAGCGCGCCGACGAGAGCCGCTGGAAGCTGTGGCTCCTGATGAACGCCGACCGGCGGGTGGTCGCCGGGGTGTTGTTGCTCGCGGTGTTCCTCTCGCTCGGCGTCGCCGCCGCCCTCGCCCCCGGCGTCGCCGACACGCTCCGTAACTCCGACTCCGTGGACACGGTGTTCCAGGGCCTGCTCACGGCCACCATCACCGGCGTCACGCTCGTCCTGACGCTGAACCAGCTCGTCCTCTCGCAGGAACTGGGCGCCGTCGGCGACCAGCGCGAGCGCATGGAGGGGGCGATGTCCTTTCGCGACGACGCCGCGGACCTGCTCGAAGCCCCGGTCGCGCCGGCCCGCCCCGCGCAGTTCCTCCGCGCGTTCGTCCAGGTGGCGGGCGAGCGGGCCCGCGACCTCCGGGCGACCGTCGGCGACGGCTCCGACGCGGGGCGGGCGGTCGCGGACCTCACCGACAGCCTCGTCGGCAACGCCGACCGGGTGGCCGACTCGCTCGACGGCGCCACCTTCGGCGAGTTCGACGTGGTGGCCGCCGCGCTCGACTTCAACTACTCGTGGAAGGTGTTCGCGGCGCGGCGCATCGACGCCGAGTACGGCGACGACCTCACCGACGAGGGGCGCGCGGCGCTGGACCGCCTCACCGACGTGCTGCGGCTGTTCGGCCCCGCCCGCGAGCACTTCAAGACGCTCTACTTCCAGTGGGAGCTCATCAACCTCTCGCGGGCAATCCTCACGGCCGCGCTCCCGGCGCTCGTCGTCTCCGTGTTCATGGTCGGCTTCTTCGACCGCACGGCGTACGGCGTCGTCGCGGGCGTCGACCTCGTGGTGGCGGCGGTGCTCGTCGGCGTCGTGGTCGCCGTCGCGCCGTTCGTCATCCTGCTCGCCTACGTGCTCCGCATCGCGACGGTGACGAAACACACCCTCTCCATCGGCCCGTTCATCCTCCGCGAGACGGAGGGGGCGACCGAGGTGGAGTGGGACACGGAGTAGCGCGGCCCCTTACTCGGCGAGGAAGTCCGGTTCGATGGTCCGTTCGGCGATTTCCTCGTCGAGGTGGTCGCGGAACGCCTCGGGGTCGACGTCGTTCGCCTCGTTCTCGAAGCGGTCGCGCACGGAGACGGTGCCCGCCTCCGCCTCGTTCCCGCCGACGACGAGCATGTACGGGACGCGGTCGTCGTGGCCGGCGCGTATCTTCCGTCCGATGGTCCAGTCCCGGTCGTCCACCTCGATGCGGTGGTCGCCGAGTTCGTTCTTCACGCGGTGGGCGTAGCCGAGTTGGTCGTCCGAGATGGGGAGGATACGCACCTGCTCGGGCGCGAGCCACGTCGGGAAGTTCCCGTCGAAGTGCTCGATGAGAACCATGAAGAAGCGCTCGTAGGAGCCGTACAGCGCGCGGTGTATCATGACCGGACGGTGTTCCTCGTTGTCCTCGCCGGTGTACGAGAGGTCGAACCGCTCGGGCATGTTGAAGTCGAGCTGGACGGTCGGCCCGTCCCAGACCCGGCCGAGCGCGTCCTCGAACCCGAAGTCGATCTTCGGCCCGTAGAACGCGCCGTCGCCGTCCTCGATGTCGTACTCGTAGCCGCCCGAGTCGAGGACGTCGCGCAGCTGCGACTCCGCCTGCTCCCATATCTCGTCGGAGCCGACGGACTTCTCGGGCCGGGTGGCGAGCGCGACCTCCACGTCGAGTCCCAGCGTCTCCACCACCTCGAAGATGAGTTCGATGACCTGCTCGATCTCCGCACGGATCTGGTCCGGCCGGACGAACAGGTGGCCGTCGTCGATGGTGAACGACCAGACGCGGGAGAGCCCCGAGAGCTCCCCCCGCTGTTCCTTCCGGTACACCTTCCCGTTCTCGAAGTAGCGAACCGGGAAGTCGCGGTACGACCAGTTCGACTGGTCGAAGATGGTCGCGTGGCCCGGGCAGTTCATCGGTTTCAGCCCGTACTCCTCGTCGTTCACGTCGAGGAGGAACATGTCGTCGACGTAGTTATCGTAGTGGCCGGACTTCTTCCACAGCTCCGTGCGGAACAGGTGCGGGGTCTCGACCTCCTCGTAGCCCGCCTCCCGGTTGAGCCGGCCGGCGAACTCGGAGAGCTCGCGGAGCACCGTCTTGCCGGCCGGGTGGTACAGCGGGAGCCCCGGGCCGGTCGTCTCGTCGATGGAGAAGAGGTCCATCTCCTGTCCGAGCTTCCGGTGGTCGCGCTCCTTCGCCTCCTCGCGCATGTCCAGGAACTCCTCCAGGGCCGACTCCGACCCGAAGGCCGTCCCGTACACCCGCGTCAGCGTGTCGTTCTCCTCGTCGCCGCGCCAGTACGACGCCGAGATGTTGAGCAGCTTCACCGCGCCGATCTCCCCCGTCGAGTCGACGTGCGGGCCCTGACAGAGGTCCTGCCAGTCGTCCTGCACGTAGAAGGAGACCGTGTCCTCGTCGGCTGCCTCCGTGTTCAGGATGTCCCGCTTGTACTCGTTGTCCGCGTACAGGTCGAGCGCCGCCTCGCGGGAGCGCTCGACCCGCTCGATGGCGTAGTCGGCGTCGAGTATCGACTCCATCTCCGACTCTATCTCGTCGAGGTCGCTCTCGTCGAGGTCGACCTCGGTCACGTCGTAGTAGAAGCCGTCGTCCGTCGGCGGGCCGATGGTGAGCTTCGCCTCGGGGAAGAGGCGCTGGAGCGCCTGTGCGAACACGTGGGCCGCGGAGTGGCGCAGCACCTGCAGGTACTCGTCGGACTGGTCGGTGACGATGACGACGCGGTCGCCGTCCGCGACCGGGTCGACCTTGTCCACGAGTTCGCCGTTGACGACGCCCGCGACCGTGTCGGCCCCGAGTCCGGGACCGATCTCGTAGGCCACGTCCTCGACGGACGACCCCTCCGGGACGGAGAGTTCGGAGCCGTCGGGCAGCGTGACCGTGACCTCGCTCATATCTCCGTGAAGCCGGAGACGCCGTATAAGCGTTTAGAGACCGCGGCGTGTGGTAGTAAATGGCACGACCCGTTCTCCCCGCGAGAGAACGCCCGCCCGTGTTTATACTCCCCGCATGACAACGCCGAACCATGTCCACGAACGGCCCCGGAGCCCGGGTGTTGCTCGCCGAGGACGAGGAGGGGCTGGCGACGCTGTACGCCTCGTGGCTCCGCGAGCACCACGAGGTGACCGTCGTCGCCGACGGGACCGCGGCGCTGGAGGCCTACGACGGCCACGACGTCGTGTTGCTCGACCGGATGATGCCGGAGCTGAGCGGCGGGGAGACGCTCGGCGCGCTCCGCGACCGCGGAATCGACGTGCCGGTGGCGATGGTCACGGCGGTGGAACCCGACCTCGACCTCGCCGGGATGCCGTTCGACGAGTACCTCTACAAGCCCGTGCCGCGCGCGGACCTCCGCGAGGCCGTCTCGCGGCTCGCGGCCCGCGGCGCGTACGACGACCGCCTCCGCCGCCACTACGCGCTCGCGGCGAAGCTCGCGACCCTGGAGGAACACGTTCCCGCGAGCGAACTGGCCGGCTCCGAGGCGTACGCCGAACTCGAAGCCGAGTTCGCGGCGCTCGACGCCGACCTGTTCGACGCGGGCGGCGACCTCGACGACGACGACCTCGCCGCCGTCCTCCGGGGTGGCGACGCGTGAGCCGGGTCGCGCTCGTCGTCGGTCCCCCCGACCGCCGCCGCGAGTACGTGCTCCCGCGGCTCGCCGAGGGGGACCGACCGGCCGTCCTGCTGCCCGACGACCCGGGAACGCTCGCGGCCGAGTACGCCGCGCTCGACGGGCCGAAGCCGCTCGTCGTCGCCGCGGACGGCCCGGTGCCGGACGGCATCGAGGCGCGAACCGTGGCCGAGCGGACGGTGCCGGCCGTCGGGGAGGCCGGCCTCGCGGCGCTCGCCGAGGGCGCCGACCGGCTGTGGCTCGCCGCGCCCGCCACGGCGCTCGCCGGCGACGTTCAGGGCGCCTATCGCCTGCTGTACGTCCTCACACAGCGGGTCCGCGAGCGCGGGGCGAGGGCGTGGTTCTCGCTCGGCCCCGACGCCGACGCCCGCACGCGGCGCATCCTCGGCCGCGCGGTCGACGACGTCGTGACCCCCGACGGCGAGGAGCCGACCGTCGGGACACGGGCGGTCGAGGGAGCGTGAGCGCCGGCGGCGAGACGTTCGAACGGGTCGTCGCCTCGCTGCGGGCGTGGGAGCCGTCCCCCGGGACGACGGGCGGTGCCCGCGCGGTCCGTGCCCGGCTGGACGCCGACCTGAACGCCGACGCGGGGACGCCGTGGGAGCGGGCCGTCGTCGAGCGCACCCGCGGCTCGCTCGTCGGCGACGTGGTCGTGGACGGCGCGGTCGGGGTCGTCCTGCTCGACGCCGCACACGTCCCCTCGGTGACCGCGCGGCTGGGCGTGCTCGCCGACCACTTCGAGTACCTCGTCGTCTACTGGTGGGCGACCGACCCCGCGGGCGCCGACGCCCGCCGCACGGTCGAGCGCTACCACTCCGCGAACGAACTGGGGCTCTCGGGGCTGGCGTACGTCTCGCGGCCCGCGCCGGCGTCCGCGACGACCGAGGGGCGGTCGCTCGCCGGGCCGGTGGCGCTCGCGGCCGGAGCCGGGGCGACGGCGCTGTTGTGCGCCGCCACGGTCGCCGTCGGCGCGGGCGCGGTCGGGCCGCTCGCCTCGGACGCGCTCGCCCGCGGCCTGCTCGCCGCGACGGGGGCGCTGTTCCTCGGGACGCTCGGGCTCGGCGCGGCGATGACCCGGTAGCTACTCGTAGCCGATGTCGGGCGTCAGCTCGACGCTCGACTCCACGAAGGTGCCCGAGCCGCGGGCCAGCTGGTTCCCGTCGTCGTCGTACGCGACGGCCTCGGCGATGCGCTGGCGCGGGTGGTCGTTGACGACCCGGCCCTCGGCGCGAACCGTCCCCTCGGAGACGGGCCGGGTGAGGTGGATGTTGAAGTTCGTCGTCAACACGAAGACGTCCTCGACCAGCGAGTTCGCGGCGAAGAAGGCGGCGTCGTCGAGCGCCTTGAAGTACACCGAGCCGTGGACCGCGCCGGCGGCGTGGAACTGCTTCTCCTTGACGGGGAGGCGGACCTCGGCCTCGCCCTCGCCGATGGAGATGTCGGCGTCGTAGTCCTCGCTCATGGGGGAGTCGAGGTACATCCGTTCGAGCTTCGCGTAGTGGCTGTCGTGCACGCCGGAGCCTCGCCGAGGTCGGGCAAATCAGTTGCGCGTGCGGGCCAGCCGCGCCGCGAGCCAGCCGCACCAGCCGCACCAGCCGAGGAGCGCGAGCGGACGGACGAACGGGAACAGCGCCGCCGCCACGCAGAGCAGGCCGACGACGGCCGCCGCGTTCTCCGCGCCCGTCGTCAGGCGGTCGTCGTTCGCGGCGAGACCGACGGCGAGGAAGAACACGCCCGTCGCCGTGAACTGCATCATCGCGGCGGCGATGCGGGCGACGCCGTCGAGCGCGGCCGGCGAGAGGACGGCCGCCGCGACGCCGGCGACCGCGCCGAGGAGCGCGCCGAGCAGGGCCGTGAAGCCGGCCGGGCCGTCCCGCTCGCGCGCGAACCACGCGGCGACGACGGCGAGGCTCGCGCCCGCAAGCACGCGGCCGCTCCCGCTCGCGGTCGCCGCCCACGGCGGCCGCGCGACGCCGAACAGCGCCGCGAGGAACGGGACGGCGAGCAGCGCCGCGCCGACGGCCGCGAGCGCCGCCGAGAGCAGGGCGCTCGTCCGGGTGACCCTCATCGGCGGTGCGCCCCGGTGCCGGTCGCCGTGTCCGTCGGGTCGAGTTCGGGGACGGGCGGCCCGGCGAAGGGGTCCGACCCCTCCGCGAGCAGGAGCGAGCCGTCGAGGTCCGCGTAGTCGAGCAGCGGCGCGAGGTGGACGCCCGCGGCGATGGCGGCGTTCGACTCGACCATGCAGCCGAGCATCGTCTCCATCCCGTGGGCGCGCGCCGCGTGGAACGCCTCGACCGCGGGCCGGACGCCGCCGCACTTCATCAGTTTCACGTTGGCGATGTCGGCGACGCGGGCGGCCCCGGGCACGTCGCTCGCGGTCACCAGCGACTCGTCCGCGGCGATGGGGACGGGCGAGGCCTCGAAGGCGCGCCGGGCGCCCGCCGGGTTCGACGCCGCCACCGGCTGTTCGACGAACTCGACGCGCCCCGCGAGCGCCTCGCACTTCCGTATCGCCTCGGCGGGCGTCCACGCCTCGTTCGCGTCGACGCGCAGGCGCGCGTCGGGCGCGGCGTCGGTCACCGCCTCGACGATGTCGAGGTCGCGGTCCGTCCCGAGCTTCACCTTCAGCACGGAGTGGCCGGCGGCGGCCGCCTCCCGGGCCTTCCGCGCCATCTCGTCGGTGTCGGCCAGGCCGACGGTGAACGACGAGACGGGCGTCTCGCTCGCGTCGAGGCCGAGGTAGCGATACAGGGGAAGGCCGTGCAGTTCGGAGACGAGGTCGTGGAGCGCGATATCGACCGCCGCCTTCGCCGCCGCGTTGCCCGCGACGACCTCGTCCATCGCGGCGTGGGCCGCGTCGAGGTCGTGGGGGTCCTCGGGCAGGGCGTCGAGCAGGTCGGGGAGGACGGCCTCGACGGTGTCGGGGGTCTCGCCGTAGTGGGCGGACGGCGCGGCCGCGCCCACCCCCGTCAGCCCCTCGTGGGTCAGTTCGACGACGACGTTCTCGGCGGTCGTCTGTGTCCCGCGGGCGATGCCGAACGGCTCCGCGAGGTCGAGCGTCACCCGCTCGACGGCGGCGTTCACAGGATCGCCTCCAGCAGCGCGCCGGGGCCGTCGCGAACCGGGTCGGCGACGGGCGCGCCCACCTGCGAGCGGTAGCGGTCGAGCGCGTCCGTCGCGTCGCCGTCGGAGAGGTGCTTCGTGTTGAGCGCGCCCGCGACGACCTCGGTCGGGGCGACCGGCTCGGCCAGCGACTCGTACAGCCCCCCGACGTAGCCGGGGTTCGGTATCTCGAACGACTCGTAGCCGTGAATCGCCTCGCGGCCGGCCTCGTGGCACAACACCAGCGCGTCCGGCATCGCCCCGTGGAGGATGGCCGTGGTCACCGCCGAGTACGCCGGGTGGACGATGCTTCCCTGCCCCTCGACGAACAGGTAGTCGTGGTCGGCGCGCTCGCGGACCATCCGCTCGACCGCGCCCGCCGCGAAGTCGCTCACCACGCGGTCCACGGGGATGCCCCAGTCCTCGATGACGATGCCGGTCTGGCCCGTCGGGACGAACGCGGCGTCCACCCCCCGGTCCACGGCGGCCTCGTACAGCTCCCGCGTCGTCGTCATCTTCCCCGTCGAGCAGTCGGTGCCGACGGTGAGGACGACCTCCGTGTCGAGGTCGCGTGCCACGCCCTCCGCCACTCCGAGGTCGTCCGGGGGCTTTCGCACGTCCCACAGCTCACCGCCGTGCTCCGCGGCGAGGGCCGCGAACTCCTCGTCGTCGTTCAGGAAGTAGTGGAGTCCCGCGACCACGTCCGCGCCCGCTTCGAGCGCGGCGCGCACGTCCGGCCGCCACGACTCGTTGAAGCCGCCGCCGATGGGCGCGACCCCGATGATCAGCGCGTCGAAGTCGGGGCAGTCCGCGACCCGCCCGACGACCGGCGCGTCCGGCACGCCGTCGAGGTAGTCGGTCGTGCGGGCGTCCGGGTCGGCCTCGGCTATCTCGCGGTCCACCACGGCCACCGGCTCGTCGTCGGCGTACCGGAGCACCCCGACCGCCGTCTTCGCCCGGTCGGGAAAGCCCTCGTGGGCCAACAGGGCCACGCGTCGTGTCATACGCTGGGGTGCGGTGGCGGCGTCTAAAACCCGTCGTCGCCGGTCGCTCTCGGGGGTCGGCCGGTCAGACCGCGACGAGCCGCGCCGACCAGAAGTCGCGGAAGGCGGCGTCGATGGCCTCGTCGGGGTCGCCCGTCGCGTCCACGCTCGCCGTCGCGTCGGCGTCGAACTCCCCGAGCAGGGTGGACTCGCCGGCGACGTAGAGGCGGTCGGCGTCCGCCTCGGCGACGGCCGCGCGGCACCGCTTCAGGTGGTCGCGTATCTGTCCGTCGCGGAGCCGCTCGAAGCGCCCCTGCGAGAAGCCGCCCTTCGAGTGGTTGTCCATCACGTCGGTCGTGAAGCCGGTCAGCGACTCGCGGTCGGCCCCCTCGTACACGCCGAGCGCGAAGGTGTCCGAGCGCACCAGCGCGAAGGCGAACCGGCCGGTGGGCCGGTACCACTCGTCGGGCGCGGCGAAGCCGTCGGCCCACTCGACGCGCTCGTCGGGGAGCAGGGCGGGCCGGAGCGTCGCGCTCACGAGGCCCGCGTCGTCGGCGTAGGCGACACACGGCGCGGCGCTCGCCACGGCGGGCGCGCGGTCGCCGAACGCCTCGCGGACCGCCTCGGGCAGGTCGTGGCCGTCGGGAACGACGGCGGTGAGCGCGCCCTCGGGGCCCGTTTCGAGGCTCCGCAGGCGCGCGAGCACCTCGTCGCGGCGCCCCCCGGCCAGTCGCTCGCGCCGCCGCGGCCCGACGCTCCCATCCTCGTCCTCCTCGACCCGCCCCTCGAGGTCGGCGATGCGGTCCTCCAGCCGGTTCAGTTCCTCCTCGGCCTCCTGTCGCGCGGCGACGGCCTCGCGCCGGCGCTCGCTCTCGGCGTCGCGCTCGCGTTCGAGGTGGCGGACCTCCTCCTCCAGTTCCTCGATGCGCTCCTTCAGTTCGGTGCGGCCGAGCAGGTCGTCGAGCATCGCCGGAGCGACGGGGCGGCGCGGCAAAAACCCACCTCCGCGCGGCTTCCGGGACCCGACGAGCCATGTCCGTGGCGCGCCACGGTGGGGTATGGACGACGACGGCGACGCCGACCACGGGGAGCGCGCGGTCCACCTGCTCGGGACGGAGCGGTGGCCCGCGATAGCGGACGCCTACACGATGGGCGCGTACGGCCACCTCGCGGGCTACGAGGGGTTCGGGCGCGACATGACGGCCGAGCGGTCGAGCGTCGGCGACGGCCTCCGCCACCTGTTCCTCGCGGGGGTCGCGGCGCGGCTGGCCGGCGACGACGCCCGCGCCCGGAACCGGGCGCTCCAGGGCGTCCTCGTGGCGACGGACCACCGCGAGCGCGTCGCTGGGGTCGACGCCGCGGCCTGCGACGAGTGGGTCGGTCACCTGCGGACGCTCGCCGGGAACGCCGAGAAGGCGTCGGACGCCTACGACCGCGCCGCCGCGGGCTACGAGTCGGCCGACCCGGACGACCCCGCGGGCGCGACGACGCGGCCGCTCCTGCAGGCGGGGACGGACCTGCTCACGCAGCTCTCGCGCCCGGAGGACGCGGCGTGGGACGACATCCACGGGGACGGGAGCACGGCGCTCGCGCGGCGGGTGCGATTCGCCCGGGCGCGGCTTGGGGAGTACGTGGCGGCGCGCGTCGAGGCGGGCCACCTCCACGCGCCCCGCGGCTCGACGGAGTACGGAAACGGCTCGTACGAGTGTCCCGAATGCGGGTCGAACGACATCAACCACGTCGCGGGGACGGTGCTGTGTCTGCGCTGTGACGCGAGAACGGAGCGGGTCAGTTGACGAGCGACGCGAACGCGAGGTCGCCGCTGGTGTTGTCGATGCGGACGCGGACCGTCTGGCCCTCGCTCGCGCCCGGGACGAAGATGGTGTACTTCCCCTTGTTGGCGACGCCGTCGCCCTTCCGGCCGGTCCCCGTTATCTCCACCTCGTAGGTGCCGCCGGTCTCGACGGTCGGTCGGCTCCGGGAGGTGGTCGAGCGGCGCTTCTGGACGGGGCGGAACGCGCCACAGGCGGTACACCGGAGCATCTGGACGCCGTCCTCGCGGACGAGCCGCGTGTCGGGGAGGCCGCACTCCGAACAGAGGACGTACTCGTCGCTGTACGCGTCGACGGCGTTCTCGAAGTCGGCGAGCGTGAACGACCCGTTGTAGCGGCCGCGGCCGTCCTCGTACTGCCCGTTCGTCCCGAACTCGCGCTGGATGAAGCGGTGGAGGTGTTCCGGGTCGCGCGCCAGCGCGTCGGCGATGCGGTCGAGGTTCGTCAGTCGGGTGAACGCGCCGTCAGTCTCCCCCTCGGGGTCGGGGACCTGCAGGCGGTCGCCCCCTTCGTTCGGCCCGTCGGGCATCGACTCGTGTGCCCGGTCGAGCAGAGAATCGTAGTCCATAGGCTAGTGAAGCGATTCCGACCTAAATGTCCTCCGAGAGGGCTGGCACCGCGCCGCACGACGGGCGGCGGGGCCGCCGACCCGCCGCTTTTGCGTCCGGCGAGCGTACGTCCGGGCGAATGGACAGACGCGCCTTCCTCGCCGCCGCGGCGACGGCCGGGGTCGCCGGCTGTACCGCGCCGGGGTCGCGGACACCGACGGGGACGACCGGCGCGACGAGCGAGGCGGCCCTGCCCGACCCACCCGAGCGTCCCGACGGGGAGTGGGACGCCACGGGCGAGGCGTGGGAGGCCCGCGCCGACGAGCGCATCGCCGACCACCGGCGGGGCCCGCTCGAACTCCGGGTGACGCGCGACGGCGACCCCGTCGCGGACGCGCCGGTCGACCTCGTCCTCCGCGAGCACGCGGTGCAGTTCGGCACCGCGTACAACGTCTCGCGGTTCCGGGGGCTCGACGCCGACCACCCCTACCGGACGTGGGTCGGCCGGCTGTTCGGCGAGACCGTGCTGGAGAACGCCCACAAGTGGCGACAGTGGACCATGCCCGACGGCCACGCGCGCACCCACCCCGTCATCGAGTTCCTGCGCTCGCGGGGAATCGCGGTCGACGGCGCGCCCGTCGTCTGGCAGCGCGAGGGGGAGGACGTGCTCCCGGACGCGGTGTTCGCGGCGATGGACGCCGACGACACCGACCGGCTCCGCGCGCTCGTCCGCGACCACGTCCGCACGCTCGTCGGCCACAACGCCGCCGACCACGACATCCGGCGCTGGGTCCTCCTGAACGAACAGCTCGACGCCCACGCCGTGACGGACGCGCTCTCCGACGCCCCGCCGACGCGGGTGCCGGCGCTGCGCGAGTGGTTCCGCGTCGCCGCCGAGGCCGCACCCTCGGCCGTCCTCTCCGTGAACGAGTACGACGTGCTCTCGCGGGACCGCCCCGCTCATCGCGACCGCTACGCCGACCTCGTCTCCTTTCTCTCGGAGGGGCCGCTCCACGAGGTGGGCTTTCAGGCCCACTACACCGACCCCGAGGGGACCGTCCCGCCCGCGGAGCTGTACCGCCGGCTGGAGCGGTTCGCGGGCCTCGGCGACCACGCGCTCGCGGTGACGGAGTTCGACACCGTCGGCATCGGCGACCCCGAGCGCGCGGGCGACTACCTCTACCGGGTGCTGAAGACCTGCTACTCCCACCCGGCGCTGTCGGCGTTCCGGCTGTGGGGGTTCTGGGACGACCAGCACTGGGCCGGGGAGGCGCCGCTGTTCTTCGCCGACTGGTCGCGGAAGCCGGGCTTCGACGCCTACGCCGACCTGCTGTTCGACCAGTGGTACACCCACGAGCGCGGGCGGACGGACGCCGACGGGCGGTTCCGCGTCGAGGGGGCCGACCTCGGGCGCTACCGGGTCGCCGTCGCCGCCGACGGCGGGGTGCGGACGGGGACGGCCGCCGCGACGGACCCCGAGGGAACCGTCGCCCGGGTACGGCTCTAGAGCGCCGAGAGCGCGTCCGCCGCGCGAAGCTCCCCGACGGTGGGGTACCACGCGCCGCGCACGCCGTTCGCGCCGTTGGGGACGGGGGAGTCGAGCGGCACCAGCCCGCCCAGTTCGAACACGACGACGACGCGCTCCTCGGAGAACGGGTCGATGAGCGCCGCCCAGTCGGCCTCGTCCATCGGCCCGGCCTCGCCGCGCGTCTGCTCGACCCGGTCCGTGACGGGCGCGTAGTGGGTGACGGCGGAGACGGGCGCGGTCCGGTAGAAGGCCATGTAGTCGAACGCGCGGCGCGTCCGCTCGTAGGAACGCGGCGCGGGGTAGAAGCCGGCGCGACACCGCTCGAACGTCTCCGACCGCACGGCGACGAGACACGCCGTCGCGTCCGCCGGGGCGTCGTCGTCGGGCGCGTCGCCGAACCGGTCGAGGTCCATACGTCCGGGAAGGGACGCGGCGAGAAATACGACACGGCGGCGCGTTCTCAGAGCGTGATAACGCGATGCACGGTTTATATCGATGTGTCCGTATCGTCGTACACATGACCGACGCCACCGACGGTCGGCCCCACGTCCTGCTCGTCGAGGACGAGCCGGAGCTGGCCGACCTGTACGAGACGTGGCTCTCGGCCGAGTACGAGGTGACGACGGCCGGGGACGGCCCGACCGCGCTGGAGGCGTTCGACGCGAGCGTGGACGTGGTGCTGCTCGACCGGCGGATGCCGGGGATGCCCGGCGACGAGGTGTTGTCCGTCATCCGCGAGACGGACGCGACCGCCCGGGTCGCGATGGTTACCGCGGTCGAGCCCGACGAGGACGCCGTCGACCTCGGCTTCGACGACTACCTGTGCAAGCCCGCGGGCCGCGGCGACCTGCTCGCGCTCGTCGCGACGCTCGTCCGCCGGGCCGAGTACGACGCCGACGCGCGGCGCCACTTCGCGCTCGCCCGCAAGATCGGCCTGCTGGAGACGCACCTGCCGGCCCGCGAGCTCGCGGAGTCGGAGGCGTACGCCGAACTCAAAGCCGAGTTCGAGGCGCTCGACGTGGACCTCTCCGCGCGGCTCTCGGACTCCTCCCCCGAGGACATCCGGGCCGCCATCGCCGGCCGGTAGCCACCCGCCGCCGAGCGGGACGCTCTTCGTACCGGAGGACGACGCCCGACCATGAGCCGTGCCGCCGACCTCGACCGGTTCTACGACCTGCTCGCCGACCTCTCCGACCGGGTCGGCGGCGCGCGCCGGCTGAAGGACTGTACCGGCTACATGGACTGGCCCGACCGGGGCGTCTACGTCTTTCTCGCGCCCGGCGAGACGCGCGCCGACTCGAACGAGCCGCGCGTCACCCGGGTCGGCACCCACGCCGTCTCGGCCGGGAGCGGCACATCGCTGTGGGACCGGCTGAAACAGCACTACGGGACCGGCGACGGGAGCAGCGACCACCCCCACGGCGGGAACCACCGCGGCTCCGTCTACCGGCTCCGGGTCGGGGAGGCGCTCGCCGAGCGGTACGACCTCCGCGGCGAGTACCCGGACTGGGGGACGCGGTGGTCGGGGGTCGAGCGCGAGCGTGACGCCGTCCGCGACGGGGAGTACCCGCTCGAACGCCGGGTGAGCACCTACCTCCGAGACCAGCCGTTCCTGTGGGTCGGTATCGACGACGAGCCGGGGCCGGACAGCGACCGCGCGTTCGTGGAGCGCAACGCCATCGCCCTGCTGTCGAACCGCGACCGCCCGGCCGTCGACCCCCGGCGCGACGTGTGGCTCGGCCGGGACAGCCGAAGCCCCGCCATTCGTGCGTCGGGCCTGTGGAACGTCGACCACACCGACGAGTCGTACGACCCGGCCTTCCTCGACACGCTGGCGGAAGCCGTCGCGCGCACGGACGGCGTGTAGGGCGGGCCACGGGGTAAGCGGCGGGTCGTCGGGACGAACGAGTGAGTCTTGCGACGAACGGTAACAGTAAACGACTCGGCGTCGGGAACGGTGTATGAGCGACGACCCAGACTCGCGTTCGATAGCGACCGACTCGCTGCACGCCGGCCAGGAGCCGGACCCCGCGACGGGCGCTCGCGCGCCCCCGCTGTACCAGACGACCTCGTTCGTCTTCGACGACGCCGAGGACGCGGCCGAGCAGTTCGCCCTGGAGAAGCCGGGGTACATCTACTCGCGGCTGATGAACCCGACGCTGGAGACGCTCCAGGAGCGGCTGGCCGCCCTCGAAGGCGGCGTCGGCGCGGCCGTCACCTCCTCCGGGATGGCCGCGTTCGACCTCACGAACTTCATCCTCGCCGAGGCGGGCGACAACGTCGTCAGTTCGACCTCGCTGTACGGGGGGACCTACACCTACCTCACCCACACCGTCGAGCGCCGGGGCGTGACCACGCGGTTCGTGGACACCCTCGACTACGACGCCTACGAGGAGGCCATCGACGAGGACACGGCGTACGTCCACCTCGAAACCGTCGGGAACCCCGCGCTCGACACCCCCGACATCGAGCGCATCGCCGACATCGCCCACGAGAACGACACGCCGCTGTTCGTGGACAACACCTTCGCGACGCCCGCGCTCTGCAAGCCGCTCGACCACGGCGCGGACCTCGTGTGGAACTCCACGACGAAGTGGCTCCACGGCTCCGGCACCACCGTGGGCGGCGTCGTCGTCGACGGCGGCTCCTTCCCGTGGGGCGACCACCCCGAGAAGTACCCCGAACTCGCACAGGACAACCCCGCCTACCACGGCGTGAACTTCGTCGAGACGTTCGGCGAGGCGGCGTTCACCTACGCGGCCATCGCCCGCGGCCTGCGCGACCTCGGCAACCAACAGTCGCCCTTCGACGCGTGGCAGACGATACAGGGCATCGAGACGCTCCCGCTCCGGATGGAGCGCCACTGCGAGAACGCGATGCTCGTCGCCGAACGGCTGGAGGCCCACCCGGACGTCGAATGGGTGAACTACCCCGGCCTCGAGTCCCACCCGACCCACGAGAACGCCACGAAGTACCTCGACGGGGGGTACGGCGGGATGATAACCTTCGGCGTCGCGGGCGGCTACGAGGCGGCCCGGAAGACGGTCGAATCGACGGACCTCGCCAGCCTGCTCGCCAACGTCGGCGACGCGAAGACGCTCATCATCCACCCGGCGAGTACGACCCATCAGCAGCTCACCGACGAGGAGAAGGAAGCGTCTGGCGTGACGGACGAACTCGTGCGGCTCTCGGTCGGCATCGAGGACCCCGCGGAGATAATCGCCGACCTCGAAGCGGCCATCGAGGCGGCGACCTGAGGCGGACCGGGAACGGAACGGCCTCGGCACTCACGGCTCACGACCCACCCGTCGTGGACGTGGTGGGGGCCGTCCGGCGAGTCAGCGGTACGCGAGCGGGACGTGCTCCGCGAGATGGGCCACGAGGTCGAGAACCGTCTTGCCCACGACCAGGAGGACGACGCTCCAGAGCGGCGTGTCGTAGACGACCATCGCGATACCGCCGACGAGGACGGCGTAGTGGAGGACGACCGCCCGCGTCAGCGGCGTGAACGTGGCCTGCATCGGGGAGCGACGTCTGAACTCCCCGCCGGCGAGGTAGTTCACGACGAAGGAGACGCCGTGGCTCAGCACCATCGCGCCCGCGGCCGGCACGAGGAGGGCGAACGTCGCCACGGACACACCCGGAAACCACGCGGCATCGCCGAACGACATCGTCGGGAACACGAACAAGAAGACGCCGTGGGCGAGCCAGAGGAAGCCGTACATGACGACGAACCCCAGCGTGAGGCCGATTCGCTCGCCCGGGCCGCCCGCACCCGGCCCCTGATACGCGCTGACGCCGAACAACACCGACGCGACGACCGACTCGCCGACCCCGCGTGCGAGGAGGATCCGCGGCAGCGTGAGCAGTCCGATGACGGCGGATTCGAGCCAGTAGAGGACGAGCACGTCGAAGGCCGACCAACCCCAGACGGCCAGCCCGACGAGCGGAACGGTGTTGGCGACGAGGAGGGAGGCCGCACCCGCGACGAGTCGCGGTGGGACGAAGTCGGAGCCGTTCACGCGGAGACAACGCGAAGCGAGGATTTCACCGTTGTGCCGGCTTCTCGCCCCTCGTCTCGACGACTGTCCGCTCCGAGGGGGTGGCGAACGCGGCCCTCGACGTTCGTTCTCCCGGGACGGATGAACGGAAGGCTGGCCTCGGCACTCATAGGGCTCGTCACGGCCGGGTGCCTACGCCGGCTCGGCCCGCGCGCTCGTCATCGGCCGGTCGGGGCTACCCGACGGGCGGGCAAGAGCGTTGCCGCTCGGGGCAGAGCTATGTCGGGGGCGGCGCCACACGGGGTATGGACGAAGCCGAGCGCCGCGCCCTGCTCGACCGGGACCACGACGACCGCATCGGCTTCCTCGCGCCGGACGGGACGCTCCGCGAGGGGTACGAGCCCTCCCTCCCGCCGGACCGTCTCGTCGCGCTGTACGCGGACATGAAGCTCGGGCGGCACTTCGACGACCGGATGGTGAGCCTCCAGCGGCAGGGCCGAATCGGGACGTACTCGCCGATGGCCGGCCAGGAGGGGTCCGGCTTCGGGTCGATGTACGCGCTCGCCGAGGACGACTGGGTGTTCTACCAGTACCGCGAGCACGCCGCGCCGCTCGTGCGCGGCTTCCCGCCGGGGTACCTCCACTACTGGTCCGGCCACGAGTCCGGGACCGCGGCGCTCGCGGACGCGAACGTGTTCCCCCTGAACATCTGCATCGGGGACCACATCCCGCACGTCACCGGGATGGGGATGGCCGCGCGCCTGCAAGGGAACGACGACGAGGCCTTCGTCGCCCACTTCGGCGACGGCGCCACCTCGGAGGGGGACTTCCACGAGGGGCTGAACTTCGCCGGGGTGTACGACACCCCGACGGTGTTCCTGTGTCACAACAACGGGTGGGCCATCTCCGTGCCGCGCGAGGAGCAGACGCGCTCGCGGACCATCGCGCAGAAGGCAGACGCCTACGGCTTCGAGGGCGTGCAGGTGGACGGCATGGACCCGCTCGCCGTCTACGAGGTGACGCGGGCGGCCCGCGAGAAGGCGCTCGATCCGCGCGAGGGCGAGGCCCGGCCCACGCTCGTCGAGGCCGTCGAGTACCGCTACGGGGCGCACACGACCGCGGACGACCCGTCGGCCTACCGCGACGACGACGAGGTCGAGCAGTGGCGGCGCGTGGACCCCATCGACAGGCTGGAGGCGTACCTCCGGCGCGAGGGTCTGCTGGACGACGACGAGGTCGAGCGCATCGAGTCCGAGAACGCCGACCGGATGGCCGCCGCGGTGGACGACCTCGCCGAGGTCGAGGCCGACCCGGACGAGATGTTCGCGGACGTGTTCGCGGAGCCGACCCCGCGGATGGTCGAGCAGCGCGAGTACCTGCGGGACCTGCGCGAGCGCCACGGGGACGCCGCGCTGCTCAGAGAGGAGTAGTCACGCCAGCCGCTCGCGCGCCGTCGCCACCAGCAGGGGGAGGAAGACGGTCGCGTCGCCGACGACGGTCGCGTTGCGCGCGCCCTTCTCCAGTTTTCCCCACGAGCGGGCCTCGTCGAGCGTCGCGCCCGACAGCCCCCCGGTGTGGTCGGGGTCGGTCGTCACCTGCACCGCGTAGTCGTAGGCGTTCGGCGTGACGAGCATCGTCTGGAGGGTGAAGTTCTTCGGGACGCCCCCGCCGACGAGCAGGCACCCGGCCCGCTCGGCGTCGTACGCGAGGTCCGTCAGCGGCGTCATGTCGGCCAGCGCGTCGAGCGCGAAGTCGGAGGTCTGCGAGTACATCCACGCCTGGAGGCCGAGCACGGAATCGGAGACCGCCGGGCAGTAGATGGGCACGTCGGACTCGTAGGCCGCGGCCGCGACCCCGGGGTCCTCCTCGACGCCCTCGCGCTCGTTCACCGCGGCGTTCGCCCGGCCGAGTTCGCGCGTGAACCGCTCGATGCTCACCGTTCCCTCCTTCTCCAGCGGCGGGAACACCTCCTCGCGGAGGTGCGACTCGAACAGCGCGAAGTGTTCCTGCGGGAGGTAGACGTTGTAGACGCGGTCGACCTCCTCGTCGCGGAGCGTCTCGTCGTGTTCCCGGGCCGTCTTCCCCTCGGCCTCGGGCGCGCCGTGGTGGTGTTTCCCCCCGACGGCCTCGATGGCGTCGTGGGTGAGGTTCGCGCCCGTCGTCACCAGCGCGTCCACGTAGCCGTCGCGGATGAGGTCGGAGACCACCTTCCGCATCCCCGTCGGGACCATCGCGCCCGCGAGCGACATGAACACGGTGCAGTCGTCGTCGGCCAGCATCTCGGTGTAGATGTCCGCGGCCTCGTGGACGTCCGCCGCGCCGATGCCGGCCTCGCCGTACCCCTCCACGAGTTCGCCGACGGTCATCCCCGACCAGACGTGCGTGTGGCCGAGCGGGTCGTGGCTGAACTCCTCGCGCTCGGGCTCCTCCCATGCGTCCTCGGTCATTGGTCCCCGTTCCCGGCGCGGGGGTTTGAACGTCGTGATTGCCGTCGTTCCGATGTGTCCGTGTTGCGACTGGGGAATCGGTGTGTGACACCGCCGAAGCCCTCGCCCTTCGGGAGTCCACCAGGAACAGCACAGCACCAACCCTTCCCCTCGACTCGCACGCTCGCGGTGCTCGCGACGAGTCCGCCCCTGTCGGCCGTGGCGCGCGCTGACTCGCCCCTCGTCGCGAGTCAGTAAGCGTTCGAGGTGTTCGTGAGCGCCGCGAACGAACGCTCGGAAGGCGAGCGGAGCGAGTCTTCCGGTGGAGGAGTGAGCGACGCGAACGAGTCGGCTGGGGAGGCGCGTGGGCGGTGCGGCCGCGGGGCGGTTTCTCATAGAACCGCGCGAGCAGGGCGTTCCCGGGGTGGTTCTTGCGGACGAGGAACGACGCCACGTCTTACCGGGGTCGAAACCCCGAACCGGGCACGGGAGGAAGGGGACGTAATGACACGCGTCTCCGCGGGGGGCCGGCTCCACGTCGGCTTCCTGAACCTCTCGCTGGCGCGCGAGCGCCTCTACGGCGGGGTCGGGGTCGGCCTCGCGGCGCCGCGGGTGACGCTCGACGCCGAGCGAGCCGACGCCGTCGTCTGCGACGACCCGCTCGTCGCCGACTACGCGTCGCGGGTCTGCGACCTGCTGGACGTGCCCGGGGCGCGAATCGCGGTCGAGGAGACCCTGCCGCGCCACGTCGGCCTCGGGTCGGGGACACAGGTCGCGCTCGCGACGCTCGCGGCGGTAGCCGGGGCCTACGACCGGGCGCCGCGGGTCCGCGAGCGCGCCCCGGCGCTCGGTCGCGGTGGTCGCTCGGGCGTGGGCGTGGCGACGTTCGAGGGCGGCGGCTTCGTCGTGGACGCCGGCCACCCGACGGAGCGGTTCACGACGGCCGCGCCCGCGGACGGCGAGTGGACGGTGCCGCCGGTGACCGCGCGCCACGACCTGCCCGAGGAGTGGCGCGCGCTGCTCGTTCTCCCCGAGGCTCCGACCGGGCGCTCCGGCGAGCAGGAGGACGCGTCGATGCGCGCGGTCGTGGAGCGGGCCGACCCGACCGTCGCCGACGAGGCGGCGGGCATCCTCGCGCGACGGCTGCTCCCCGCGGCGGCGACGGGCGACCTCGACGCGTTCGGGCGGGCGGTCGGGGAGTTCGGCCGGCTCAACGGCGCGTGGTACGCGGACGCGCAGGGCGGCGTCTATCGGCCGCCGGCGGGCGAACTCGTGGAGGCGCTCGGGGGCGAACCGGGCGTCGTCGGCGTCGGGCAGTCGTCGTGGGGCCCGGCCGTGTACGGGCTGACGAGCGCCGACCGCGCCGGTGCTGCGCGCGAGGCGGGGGAGGCCGCCCTTGACGTCGCCGGCGTGGGCGGGGAGGTCCGGGTCGTCCCGCTGGCGTCGGCGGGCGCGCGAGTCGAGTGAGTCCGCCGCCGGGTGTGTTTTAAGTCCGGTGCGGCACACGGGAGCGTATGGAGCGAATCCCGTTCGGCATCCGGCGGCTGGACACGACCATCGACGGTGGTGCC
Organism: Halosegnis marinus; assembly: GCF_029338355.1. GTDB lineage: Archaea > Halobacteriota > Halobacteria > Halobacteriales > Haloarculaceae > Halosegnis > Halosegnis marinus. The sequence continues at coordinate 408,760 of NZ_CP119802.1, read as the reverse complement.
CCGCCGGGGAGCCTCGTCCTGCTCTCGGGCGAGGCGGGTGCCGGCGCGCGGGAGTTCATGTACACGTCCGCGGTGATGAACGCGCTCGCGGACGCCGAGCCTGACCTGTTTGACCTCTACTACGGCGCCGTGCCGGAGGGCGCGGCCACCGCCCCGGACGTCCACTACGTCTCCTTCACCGCCGAGGGGGAGCGACTGCGCCGCGAGATAGAGCTCGTGATGGACGAGGAGATGGCCGACGCCGTCGCCGACGCGATGACCTTTCACGACCTCTCGCCGGAGTACTTCCGCATCTCGCCGGTGCCGCGCGACTGGTACTCCGCGCGGACGACGACCATCGCCGACCTCGGGGGCCAGGAGGACCGCACCAGCGTTCCCGAGGCCCTCGGCGACGTGCTCTCGGCGCACGCCGCCGACAGCCTCGTCGTCATCGACTCGCTCACCGACCTCATCAGCGCCTCGGGCGAGGACCTCGCGTGGTCGGACATCCCGAAGCTCCTGAAGGGGATGGCGCGCGCCGCCCACGAGTGGGGCGGGCTGCTGCTCGTGCTGTTGAACCACGAGACGCTGACGGACGAGCGCCACGGCCAGCTCATCGACGCGTGCGACGGCACCTTCCTGTTCGAGTGGGAGTCGGGCGGCTCGACGCGCGCCCGGACGCTCGTCGTCCGGGAGTTCCGCGGCGTCCTCTCGCAGATAGAGGACGAGGACATCGTCCAGTTCGAGACGGAGATCGGCGAGGCCGGCTTCGACATCAGCGACGTGCGGAAGATACGCTGAGCGCCCTGGGGCCAACGTTTATAGAATCTCCGTCGGTAAGTAGTGCATAATGGCCACCGAACAGTCGGAGGGGGAGCCGCTGTCCGTGGACCTGCCGCCCGACCTCGACGCGTGGCTGTCGGAGCAGGCGACGGAACAGGGGCTCGGCCGCGAACAACTGCTCCAGCGCCTGCTCGAAGCGGCGCGGCTCGCGCTGGCGGCGGACGAGGAGGTCGGCGGCGTCGACGAGCTCGCCGCGCGCGTCGATGCGTTGGAGTCGGACCTCGACGAGAAGGTCGACGACGTGCGCGACCGCGTCATCCAGGTCAAGAAGGAGACGGACCGGAAGGCGCCCGCCGACCACGGCCACGCCGAACTCGACCGGCTCGACGCGCTGGAGGACGAGATCGCCGGGCTCGCAACCACCCTCTCGGACCTCCAGGCCGATGTGGAGGGGCTCGAAACCGAGGTGGAGGGGAACGGCGAGGCCGTCGAGCGCGTGCAGGGCCGCGTCCGGCAGGTCGCCGCCGCGGTCGTCCGCATCCAGCGCGCCGCGGGCGACGACGACGGCGACGACGCCCGGCTGGAGGAGCTCCGGCGGGTCGCCGTCACCCGCGGCTTCCGCGAGGCGAACTGCGCCGCCTGCGGCGAGTCGGTCGATATCGGCCTGCTCTCCGAGGCGACGTGTCCCCACTGCGACGCGGCGTTCCACGACGTGACCGGCCGCAGCGGCTTCTTCTCGACCCCCTCGCTCGTCGGGGAGGAGGGGCAGTGACCGACCGCGAGGACACGCCGGACGACGTCGAGTCGGCCGTCGACGAGGTCGACGACGACGCGCCGGAGGTATCCATCGAGACGGAGCCGTACGGCTCCGGGAGCCCCGGCACGCCCGCGGACCCGGACGACCCGTTCGACTCCCTTCCCGACGCCGGCGACGACGACCCCTTCGTCGAGATGGACGCGGACCTCGCGGCGCTCGACGACGACGTGTTCGAGACGCTCGGCGGCGACGAGGACACGACCGAGGCGACGGACCTCGACGTGGAGAGCGACCCCGAAATCGAACGCGCCGCGGAGGGCGTCGTCGTCCCGAAACGGAGCTACTGCGAGCGGTGTCAGTACTTCACGGACCCGCCGGACGTCGCGTGTGAGAACCCCGGCACGACCATCCACGAACTCACCGACGTGACGCACTTCCGCGTGTCGAACTGCCCGGTCGTCGCCGACCGCGGCGTCGGCGCGCCCAACGAGTAACGGGCAACGAGCAGCGAGCGGCGAGTAGCCGGTCTTTTGTCCGCGCGGACGCGAGTGCGACCATGCAGTTCTGCGACGAGTGCGGCTCGATGATGCACGCGGACGGCGAGGAGATGGTCTGTTCGTCGTGCGGTGCGACCGTCGCGAAGGACACCGACCTCGCGGAGCAGTACACCTCTACCGAGGCGCAGGACGACAGCGACGTGATAGAGACGACGGAGGACGCGAACTTCGAGGGGAAACCCACGGCCGAGGACGTGAAGTGCGACGAGTGCGGCACCCGGAAGGCGTGGTACACCATCAAACAGACCGGGAGCGCCGACGAGCCCCCGACGCGCTTCTTCAAGTGTACCGAGTGCGGGCACCGCTGGCGGGAGTACTCGTAGGGTCGGGGGTCGTCCCTTCGGCAGTGCTTTACAGCGTCCGCGAGGGAGCGACGCGACCGAGCGGTTCCCCGTGGCGACCGGAGGGAGCCGCGGGACCGAGCCCCGACCACCGCGCCCGCAGGGCGCGACGGGAGGGGCGACGTGTCTTTTTCATGAACGTTTTTGCCGCGAGCAGCCGCTTCGCGGCTGCGAGCGTGTAAAAAGGTTCAGGGGAAGAGCCCGCGCATCTCGTGGGCCTTGCCCACCCGTTCGAGCGCGACCACGTAGGCCGCGGTCCGCAGGTCCGGCGTCTCGCGGGCGGTGTAGGCGTCGAGCATCTCGTCGAAGGCGCGCGCCAGCCGCGTCTCCAGGTCGTCGTTCACCTGTTCGAGGTCCCACGAGTACTGCTGGGAGTTCTGGACCCATTCGAGGTACGAGACGATGACGCCGCCGGCGTTGGCGAGGATGTCGGGGACGACCTGCACGTCGCGCTCGCGGAGGACAACGTCCGCGGCGACCGTGGTGGGACCGTTCGCGGCCTCCACGACCACGTCGGCGCGGAGCTCCTCGGCCACGTCCTCGGTGATGACGTTCTCGATGGCCGCGGGAATCAGCGCGTCCACGTCCAGCCGGAGGAGGTCGTCGTTCGATATCGCGTCGGCGTGGTCGTAGCCGTCGTCGGTGTCGGCGTAGCCCGCCATCACGCCCTTCTCCGCGACGTGGCGCTCGATAGCCATCACGTCCAGCCCCGACTCGTCGTGGAGCGCGCCCGAGACGTCCGAGACGGCGACGACGTTCGCGCCCATCGAGGAGAGCAGGCGCGCGGTGACGGAGCCGACGTTGCCGAACCCCTGGACGGCGACGGTCGCGCCGTCGAGGTCGCGGTCGAGGTAGTCGAAGGTGCGCCGCGTGGTGATGGCGACGCCGCGGCCCGTCGCCTCGACGCGGCCCGCGGTGCCGCCGACCTCGATGGGCTTGCCCGTCACCACGTCCGGGATGACGTAGCCGCCGTACATCGAGTAGGTGTCCATTATCCACGCCATCTCGCGGCCGCCGGTGTTGATGTCCGGCGCGGGCACGTCCATATCCGGACCGATCATCCGGCGGACGCCCTCGGTGTAGCGCCGCGTCAACTTCTCCACCTCGCGGTCGGACATGGTCGTCGGGTCGCAGACGACGCCGCCCTTCGCGCCGCCGTAGGGGAGGTCGACGAGCGCCGTCTTCCACGTCATCCACCCCGCGAGCGCCGTCACCTCGTCCTGCGAGACGGTCGGGTGGTAGCGGATGCCGCCCTTGAACGGGCCGCGCGCGGAGTCGAACTGGCAGCGGAACCCCTCGAACACGTCCACGCTCCCGTCGTCGCGCTCGACGGGCAGAGTCACCTTCAGCGTCCGCTCGGGGTGCTTGAGTCGCTCGAAGACGCCGGCGTCCACGTCGGCGTACGGCTCCGCGTTCTCCATCTGGGCGAGCATGTTGCCCAGCGCGTCCTCGGCCATGTCCCCCGCTCGGAGGCCGCTTATTTAAGCCGTGTTACTCACGACGACTCGTGACAAATATTGCCACGCGCGTCACCCGCGCCGGAGCGCCCCCGGCAGCTCGGCGACGAGGTCCGTCGCCGTGAGGCCGTTCCCCTGTCGTTCCGCGACGCGGTCCCCGGCGGTGCCGTTCGCCCACGCCGCCACGGCCGCGGCCTCGGGCGGGTCGAGGACGCACGCGAGCGCGCCCGTCGCGCCCGCCAGCACGTCGCCCGTCCCCCCCACGGTCATCCCGGGGTTTCCGGTTCGATTGCGCCGGGTGCGCTCGCCGTCGGATATCACGTCCTGTGCCCCCTTCACGAGCAGCGTGTGGCCCACCTCCGCGGCGAACGACTCCACGAGCGCGGCGCGTTCCGCGGGGTCGTCGGCCGTCTCGCCGCCCATCTTCCGGAGTTCGCCCTGATGGGGCGTACACACGAGCGTCGCGTCCGTCTCGACCTCGGGAACGACTTGCAGGGCGTCGGCGTCCACGACCGCGGTGCCCTCGTACGCGCCGAGGAAGTCGGCGACGGCATCGAGCGTCTCCCCGGCGCTCCCGAGGCCCGGCCCGAACACGACGACGTCCTGTCCCTCGGCGCGCGCGAGCAGGTCCTCGACGTGCTTGGGGGCGAGGCGGTCGCCCTCGAACCCCCGGACGATGAGGTCCTCGCTGTACCCCTGTATCTCGCGGGCGACCGATTCGGGCGCGGCGACCCGGACGAGGTCCGCGCCCGCCCGCAGGGCGGCCTGTGCCGCGAGCGCCGGGGCACCCGTGTAGGGGCCGCCGCCGACGACGAGCACCTCCCCGTGGTCGCCCTTGTGCGAGTCGCTCGCGCGCGAGAGCCGGAGCAGGTCGCCGGGGCCGACGAACGTCTCCGCGGCCTCCGGGATGCCGATGTCCGCGACGGTCACGTCGGCGTCGAGCGCCGCGAGGCCGGGCTTCTCGTCGTGGAAGGTAACGACGGCGTCTGCGGTGACTGCCCCGCCCGCCGCTTCCCCGGTGTCGGAGTCGACGCCGGAGGGCACGTCCACGGAGAGGACGGTCGCGTCGCAGTCGTTGACGGCCGCGGCCGCGGTGGCCTCGGGCTCGCGGAGCGCGCCCGTCACGCCCGTCCCGAGCATCGCGTCCACGACGAGGTCCGGGTCGCCGAGCGCGAACTCGGCCGAATCGCGGACGACCCGCGCGTCGAGTTCCGTCCCCGCGAGCGCGTCCCAGTTCTCGCGGGCGATGTCGGTCGCGATGGTTTCCGGGCGGCCGAGCAGGTGGACGGTCACCTCGCGGTCGCGCAGGAAGCGCGCGGCGACGAGCGCGTCGCCGCCGTTGTTCCCCCGCCCGCAGACGAGCGCGACGGCGTCCCCGGGACTCGTCATCCCGCGGGCGGCGCGGGCGACGGCGTTGCCGCTCGACTCCATCAGCTGTTTGCGGGGGACGCCGAGCGCCTCGCTGTTGGCGTCCACCACGGCCATCTCGCCGGCGGTTATCATGCCGGTCGGTTCGCGGGCCGGCGGCTAAAAGGTCAGTCCTCGGATTCCTCGCGCTCGCGGGACTGCCGGTCCGCGACGGTGTAGGCGTCCCAGACGGCGTATATCCACACCAGCGGGAACAGCAGGAGGCCGACGAACACCAGCACCGACAGCCCCGCGAGGAAGGAGGCGACGATGACCAGCAGCCCCTTCTCCAGCTCGCGGTTGTACAGCTGTCCGAGGCCGGGGAAGACGGCCGACAGCAGGGCGGCGACGAAGGGGTTGCCGCCCCCGGTCAGGTCCTCGACGGCGCGGTCCACGCCCGAGGAGGGCGGGTCGCGCTGGCGGACGCCACAGTCCGGGCATATCTCCGCCTCGGCGGCGATGACGCTCCCGCAGTTGCGGCAGAACACCTCGTCGGGACCGCGCTCGCGTGACTCGGAGGACTCGCTCATACCCGGACTCCCGCGGCCGTCGGTATGGGCTTTGCGGCGCTACCGGCGTATCTCGAACCCGTCGAGCCCCTCGGGGTCGCCGTACTCGGCGGTCACGTCCTCGACCCGGGCGGCGGGACTCCCGGTGTGACACCACTCGACCGTCGCCTCCACGTCGGCGCGCGGTCCCTCGAAGACGGCCTCCACGCGCCCGTCGTCGAGGTTGCGGACCCACCCCGCGACCCCGCGCTCGCGGGCCGCGTCGCGGGTGTTCGCGCGGTAGTAGACGCCCTGTACCCGCCCCGAGACGAGGACGTGTGCGCGGACGCGGTCGTCGCTCATGCCCCCACCGACGGCGTCGCGCGGCAAGAAGGTCAGGCCGCGCGCTCGGCCTCGTCGAACAGCGCCGCGACCCGGTCGCGTATGTCGTCGCGGATGCGCGCCACCGCCTCGGGGGACTGCCCGTCGGGGTCGTCGAGCGCCCAGTCGCGCGCCTCGACGCCGTCGGGCAGCGTGAGGGTCGAACAGCCCATCGTCGCCACGTAGTCACAGTCGGCGAGTTCGTCCTCGTCTATCTCGCGGGGCGTCCGGTCGGCGAGGTCGACGCCGACGTCGCGCATCGACGCGACCACCTCGGCGTGGACCTCGTCGGCCGGGAACGTCCCCCCGGTCAGTATCTCCCAGTCGAGGCCGCGGGCCTCGCGCTCGCGCTCCGCGAACGCCGTCGCCATCTGTGAGCGCCCGGCGTTCTGGACGCAGACGAAGGCGAGCCTCATCGCGTCCCCTCCAGCGCCACGAGGAGCGCCGTCGCCCGGTCGGTCGTCCGGTAGTACTTCCAGCGGCCCTCCTTGCGCGCCTCCACGAGCCCGGCCTCGCGGAGCTGTCTGAGCGCGTGGCTCACGGCGGAGTCGCTCACGTCGGTGACGGCGTCCAGCTCACAGACGCACAGCTCCCCCTCGGCCGCGTGGAGCAGCCGTACCAGCCCGTAGCGGGTCTCGTTCGCCAGCGCGGAGAGCGCGGCCACGTCGCCGTCGGTGTCGCGGGTCGCCGCCTCGGCGACGGCCGACAGCCGGGTCTCGCACTCCTCGACGGTCGAGCCGCAGCAGCTCGCCCCGTCAGCGACGAGCCGTTCGAGCCGGTCCGTTGAAACAGCCATAAAAACGATTGAAGAGCTACTCAATTAGTTCTGTCGCTCAGGGGACCGGGACCCACACCGACCCGGGAAGGACGCCGGCCAGCGCGAGCATCGCGACGACGAAGGAGGTGACGACGATGCTCGCGGCCGGCGGGTCGAGGTGGGTGTCCGCGTGCGCGTAGAGGACGCGCTGGGAGAGTTCGCCGAACACGGCCCCGAGCAGGCCGAACACGGCCCCGAGCGCGACCGCCTCCCACAGCGGCATCGTCGCGGCGATATCGGCCGGCGACAGCGACGAGAGCGGGCCCGGAATCGCCGCCAGGACCGCGGTACTCGCGGGGAGCGTGATGTGGTGGGTGACGGGAATCCGGGCGACGCCGGCGTTGACGAAGACGAGGATCGCGACCGAGAGGCCGAACGCGAGGAAGACGCTCCCGGTGCGGTGGGCGACGTAGCCGCCGAGCGCGCCGCCGGCGAGGCCCACGGCGACGACGTTCGGCCAGCGGGTCATGTACGGGAGCCACGGTTCCGCACCCGGTCGATTCATGTCGAACAGCCCGTCGCGCGCTCCGACGAGCGCGTAACCGAAGACGGCGCGGTGGGCCAGCGCCGAGACGACGACGCCCATCGCCACCGGGTCGTAGGGGAGCGACAGCGCCGCCGAGCCCGTGGCAACGAGGTGGCCGAGGACGCCGAACGCCCCGCCGACGGCGAGCGCGTCCGGTCGGGTGCCGAGGCCGGTCGTGACTCGCTTCGCCGGGGCGTAGGCGAACCCCTCGACGGGCATCTCGTCGCGCGTCGCGAGGTACGCCGCGGCGGCCGCGCCGCCGCCGAAGGCGACGTGGGGGCCGAACAGCGGCCCGAAGGCGAGCGCGTCGACGAACCCGACGCTCTCGACGGCGCCGTCGGCGATGTTTCGCCCGGCGAGCTTGTACGTCTCGCCGGCGACGACGAGGAAGCCACAGAAGGTGAACGAGGGGAGCGCGCCGAGCGCCGCCCCGAAGGCGCCGCCCGCGAAGGCGACGACGGCGAGCGCGAGCGCGTCGGCGAGCGCGGCTGTCGGCATACCTCCGATTGAGAGAACGCTCAGATATACCTGCCGGAAGCCGACGCCTACTCCCCGCCGGTGCGGAGGTAGAAGAAGACGTACGTCTGTGCGTAGCCGGCGTACTCGCCGCCGAACCGCTCGCGGATGGCCCGCGAGGTCTCCGTGTAGTTCCCGCGCTCGCAGTCGGGGTAGTAGTCGGCGATGGCGGTGCGTATCCACGTGTCCAGCGGGACGGCTTCGAGGAAGTCGAGCGAGAAGAGGAGAACGCAGTCGGCCACCTTCTCGCCGACGCCGACGAACCGCGTCAGGTACTCGCGGGCGTCCTCGTACGCCATGTCGAGCGCGGCCTCGGGGTCGGCCTCGCCCGAGGCGACCATCTCGGCCGTCCGCTGCACGTACGGCGCGCGGTAGCCGAGCGAGAGGTCGCGCAGGTCGGCCTCCGTCGCCGCGGCAAGCCGGCCGGGCGTCGGGAACGCGTGGTAGGTGTCGCCGTCGAACTCGACGGGGTCGCCGTACTCGCGCGCCAGCCGCGTCTGCATCCCGTGGATGCGCTCGACGCGCATCTGTGCCGAGCAGATGAACGAGATCAGGCAGGGAAACGCCGGGTCGCGCACCAGTCGCATCCCGCGGTAGGCGTCGAACGCGCGCGCCAGCATCGGGAGGTCGGGGCACGCGTCCACGATGGCGTCGAGGTCGTCGTCCAGCCGCAGGAGGTGGGTGAGCAGCTCCGGCGCGTTCGGGGTCGAGGCCTCCCACTCTATCGCGCCGTCGTGCTGGCGCGCACGGACGACCTCGGATTCGCCCGAGGGGGTGAACGTCGCCGGCAGGACGGTGTGGTACCACGCGTCGCTCCCCCACGCGTGCTCGTCCTCGAACATCCGGCCGTCCGCCCGGTCCCAGAGGTACGTCTGCCCGGACTCGACGGTCGCCTGCATGTCGAACCCGCCCGACAGGTCGGTGACCGGGATGGCTCCCTCGTGCATACGCCCGGTTCGGCCGACGCGCGTTTTCGGGTTTCGGTCTATCCGAATCGCGCCGCCAGCCGCGCCGTGACGACGTAGCCGACCGCCATCAGGAGGAACGCTGGCAGAACGGTCCCCGAGCGCACCTCGCCGGGGTCGTAGCTCGCGTACACCGTCCACGCCGCGGCGACGACGACCGGGAGGAACAGCAGGGCCTGGAGGCGTCGGTTCCGGTCGTCGTCGGTCACGGTGTGCGTGTCATCGGTTCGTACGTTCGCCCGCTCACGGGTCGCTTCGCTCCCCGTTCGCCCGCTCACGGGTCGCTTCGCTCCCCGTTCGCTCGTTCGGCGGACTCGCTCCGCTCGTCCGCCCGCTAGTCGTCCGCCGCGGCTTCCGCCTCCGCGCGCTCGGCGCGGCTCACGTCCTCCAGGTACTCGTCGGCGTCGATGGCCGCCTTCGCGCCCATCCCGCCGGCCGTCACGGCCTGCTGGTAGTGGAAGTCCACCACGTCGCCGGCCCCGAACAGCCCCTCCACGTCCGTCCGCGTCTGACCGCCGCCGCGGCCGCCCTTCGTGATGAGGTAGCCCTCGTCGTCCGTCCGGACGCCCGTCCCTTCGAGGTAGTCGGTGTTCGGCGTGTGGCCGATGGCGAGGAACACCGCGCCCACGTCGAAGTCGTAGGTGCGGGTGTCGGGGTCGTCGAGCTTCTCGGAGGGGTGGCCCTCGGGGTGCTCCGCGAGGGTGACGTGGTCCACGCCCTCGGCCTGCGAGCCGTGTATCTCCAGCAGCTCGGTGTTGCGGTGGATCTCTATCTTCCCCTCCTCGACCTGCTCGTTCACGCGGTCGATCCAGTAGTCCTCGGCGCGGAACTCCTCGCGCCGGTGGACGATGTGGACGGTGGAGGCGAACTTCGTGAGGAAGCTGGCCTCCTCCATCGCCGCGTCGCCCCCGCCGACGACGAGCATCTCCTCGTCGCGGAAGAACGCGCCGTCGCAGGTCGCACACGTCGAGAGGCCGTAGCCCATCAGTTCGTCCTCGCCGGGGACGCCGAGGGTGCGGGCGCTGGCCCCCGAGGCGGCGATGAAGGCGTCGCAGGTGTACACGGTGCCGTCGCGGAGCTCGACGCGGAACGGCCGTTCGGAGTCGTCGTCGGGGCTTCCGCCCCGACTGCCTGCCGAGCTTCGCTCGGCTCTGTCGACGTCGACGACGACGCCGTGGTCTATCTCGGCGCCGAACTGCGTCGCCTGCTCCTTCATGTCGTTCACGAGCTGCGGCCCGGAGATGCCCTCCGGGAAGCCGGGGTAGTTCGCCACGTCGGTCGTCAGGGTGAGCTGTCCGCCCGGCTCGACCCCCTCCAGGACGAGCGGGTCGTTGTTCGAGCGCGCGGCGTAGATGGCCGCGCTCAGCCCGGCGATGCCCGAGCCGGCCACGATGAGCCGTCGGTGTTCGGCGTCCTCCGTCATAGCCACGGGTAGCCGGTCGGCGCCTAATTAGCTTGCGCCCCCGGGCGGGGGAGACGACCGACCGCGCGCCGGAACCGTGAAGCGGCGGGGCGGACAAGCGCGCCCATGCCGGCCGACCTGGAGGAGAAGACGGACCGCTACGGCGACCTGCTCGCCGAGGCGCTGGAGGCAGCGACGGTCGCGCCGCCGCCGGACTCGCCGCTCGGCGAGGCCGCCGCGGAGTGCGAGGAGATGGCCCGCTCGTATCTCGACGACGGCCGGCACTTCCGCGAGCACGACGACCCCGTGAACGCGCTGGCCGCGTTCTCGTACGGGCACGCGTGGCTGGACGCGGGCGCGCGAATCGGCCTGTTCGACGTGCCGACCGACGGACATCTCTTCACGGTATAAACTGACCCCGGGTTTCTACGAACCATCGGTAGCCGGGATTCTATCTGGGGTTTACGTTGGTAAGGAAGAACTGCCGTTTCACGAACAATACTCCATAGATTTATTAATGTCGAATAATCATGACTGGACGACCATGGTAGATAATGACTCGGACGCGGTCCCGAACGACGTGGACGACGACTGGTCGCTCAGCAGGCGACAGGCGCTGGCTGCCGCCGGCGCGATGGGCGTCGCCGGCCTCGCCGGCTGCTCGGGCGGCGACAACAACAACGACGGCGGCGGAGGCGGCGGAGGCGGCGGAGGCGGCGGCGGCACGCAGACCCCCGGTGGCGAGGTCCACTTCCTCACCGACTACAACAACGAGGCGTGGCAGGCGAAGTGGGAGGACACCCTCGTCCCCGGCTTCGAGGACTCGACGAACTACTCCGTCCGGATGGAGTACTCCTCCTTCTCGGGCGGCCAGGAGAGTCGGCTCGCGAACCTCATCCAGTCGGGCGACCCGCCGGAGCTGAACTCCTCGACGTTCGAACAGATCGGCGACGTGTACGCGAACGGCGGCCTCGCCAACGTCGGCGACGTGGTTTCGGCCGCCGAGGAGACCAGCGGCGAACTCGTCTCCTCGCCGTACCACGAGGGCGAGGACTACTGGGAGCTCCCCCACGGCGCGTACGTCGGGACGTTCGTCTACCGGACGGACGTGTACGACGAACTCGGGCTGGAGGTGCCCTCCTCGTTCCAGGAGCTGCTGGAGAACGCCCGTATCATCGACGAGTCCGACATGGACATCCGCGGCTACGGGCTCGCGGGCCAGAAGACCGGCAAGGCCCACGACGAGTTCCAGACGTTCCTCGCGAACATGGGGGCCTCGGAGCTCGGCTTCGTGAACCCCGACGCGGACGACCTCTCGACCGCCGAGGTCGAGGTGCTGTACGACCAGTACGAGGAGGAGATCGTCACGCTGCTGGAGTACTTCAACGAGCTGTCGCAGTACTCCGCGGACCCGACCGGCATCGGTTGGGGGACCTCGCTGCGCAACTGGGCAAGCGGCCAGTTCGCCCAGCAGTACAACCTGAACCAGTGGCCCGGCGGCGTCGCCGCGGCCGCCGGCGTCGGGGCCATCGCCGAGAACACCGGCGTCGCCGCGATGCCGCTGTGGGAGGAGGGCGGCATCGGCGTCGAGGACTCCGAACTGGCGAACCCGACGATGGACGGCCACCACGTGTTCTCCAACGCGAACGTCCAGGGCGGGAAGGCGATGCTGGAGTACCTGTACGCCGGCGACCAGCAGCGCGCCGCCAACATGTACGAGACGGAGCCGACGCGGTTCCTGCCCGCCTACGAGAACATCATCGACTCCGACGCGTTCCGGAACTACCCGCTGTTCCAGGAGTACCCGAACCTGCTGGAGGACCTCGACACCGTCGCGAACGAGATCCTCCCCGAGCGGTACGGCAACAACGACACCCCCGGGACGCTCACCAACAGCCCGGTCGGCGTCTACTACTACCGCTTCTTCCACCAGGCGGAGATGGTCAACCGCGTCGTGACGGACACGGCGACGCCGCAGGAGGCGTTCGAGTACGGTCGCGAGCGCGCGAACGAGATCGTCGAAGAGGCACGGGACCTGCTCGGGCGATGAACCGGGGCTATCCGACCGCGGAGGTGGTCTGAGTGGCGGGCGAGACGGTCGAGGGGGACCGGGCACCCGGGCTGTCGCTCGACCGGCTGCCGGTGGACTCGGAGACGCTTCTGGGCATCGGCTCCGTGCTGCCCGTCATCCTGTTGTACCTCGTCGTCTCCATCATCCCGGTCGGCTTCGCGGTGTACGCCTCGCTCCACGAGATACCGCTGCTCAACCCCAACTGGACGTGGATCGGCCTGGAGAACTACGGGCGCGTGTTCGAGGTCGACCGCTTCTGGGGCTCGCTCGGCCGCGGCGTCATCTTCATGGTCGGCTCGACGGTGCTCCAGCTCGTCGTCGGCCTGTGGATGGCGATGACGCTCAACCGCATCCGGCGCGGTCAGAAGATCATCACGGCGGTCGTGTTCACGGCGTACCTCATCCCGACCATCGTGGTGACGCTGATGACGCTGTTCATGCTCAACACGCAGTACGGCGTCCTCCACATGATCGGCTCCGAGTGGCTCGGCATCTGGGAGCCGACCGAGTTCGCGCTCGGCCAGAACGACCTCGCGATGCCCATCGTCGTCCTCGTGGGGACGTGGAAGTTCTCGGTGTTCATCACCATCTTCACGCTCGCACAGCTCCGCTCGATTCCGCAGCGGTTCTACGAGGCCGCGAAGGTGTGCGGCGCGAACAAGTGGGAGATGTTCCGCGACGTGACGCTCCCCCGGATACAGGGCGTCATCCTCGTCGCGGTCCTGCTCCGCTCCATCTTCATGTTCAACAAGTTCGACCTCATCTGGACGCTCACCGAGGGCGGCCCCGGCTACGCGACGACGACCCTGCCGGTGCTCGCCTACCGCGAGGCGTACAACGCACAGAACTTCGGACTCGCCAACGCGATGGCGGTCGTGATGTTCCTGTTCCTCGTGGTCGGGGGCATCGCGTACTTCCAGGTGTTCAACCCCAGCGACGAGGTGGACACATGAGCACCGACACGGACCACGACGACATCCGCGGCGTGTTCGGGCTCGACTTCCGCACGGCGGACCGGCTCTACCAGGGGCTGTTGTCGGTCAGCGCGGCGCTGTTCTTCGTGCTGATCATGTTCCCCGTCTACTGGATGCTCCAGTCGTCGCTGAAGACGGTCGAGGGGCGGTCACAGATCACGTGGCTCCCCTTCGAGTACTTCTCGCTGGAGCACTGGGGAACGGTGCTCACCGGCGAGGTGGCGCTGTACCTGTTCAACAGCGCCATCGTCACGCTCGGGACCATCGTCCTCGTGGTCGTCGTCTCGCTCATCGCCGGCTACGGGCTGGCGCGCGTCGAGTTCGGCCACAAGGAGAACTTCGCGCGGTTCCTGCTGTTCGGGTACATGTTCAGCCCCATCGTGCTGGGGCTGCCGCTGTACCTCATCTACTCGCGGATCGGCCTGCTCAACACGCGGGTCGGGCTCATCATCACGCTGACGGCTATCTCCATGCCGTTCTCCGTGTGGCTGATGTGGAAGTACATCCAGACCATCCCGGAGGCGATGGAGGAGTCGGCGTGGGTCGCCGGCGCGAGCCGGTGGGAGGGGTTCCGCGACGTCATCGTTCCGCAGACCCAGCCGGCCATCATCGCGTCGGCGCTGTTCGCGTTCGCGCTGGCGTGGAACGACTTCACCTTCGCGGACATCCTGCTGCCGGACAACCAGGCGACGACGTTCGCGCCCGGCATCTTCCGGCTCATCAATCAGGGGTACGGCGCGCCGTGGGGCGACGCGATGGCCGCGTCGATGCTCACGACGATTCCGCCGCTGCTGTTCGCGTACTTCCTACAGAGCTACCTGCTGAAAGGCTTCCAGATACGTTCACTATGACAGTCACCCTCGACAACGTAAGCCGCGTGTTCGGCGACGGCAGCGACGCCGTCGTCGCCGTGGACGGTATCGACCTCACCATCGCCGACGGGGAGTTCGTCACCCTCGTCGGTCCCTCCGGCTGTGGCAAGACGACGACGCTCCGGTGCGTTTCCGGGCTCGACACCCCGACGGGCGGTACCATCACGTTCGGCAACCGTGACGTGACGGACCTGCCGCCCCAGCAGCGCGACATCGCCCTGCTGTTCCAGGACATCGCGCTGTACCCGCACATGACGGTCCGGGACAACATGGCCTACGGGCTGAAGATCGCCGGCGAGTCGAAGGAGCAGCGGTACGCCAAGGTCGACGAGGCCGCGGAGCTGCTCCAGATAACCGACCAGCTGGACAAGTCGCCCGCGAGCCTCTCGGGCGGTCAGCAGCAGCGCGTCGCGCTCGGCCGCTCGCTCGTGCGCGACCCGACCGTCTTCCTGTTCGACGAGCCGATGAGCGACCTCGACGCGAAGCTGAAGCGCGAGCTCCGACCCATCGTCGAGCAGGTCACCGAACGCATCGGCTGTCCCGTCCTCTACGTCACCCACGACCAGGAGGAGGCGATGACGCTCTCCGACCGCGTCGCGGTGATGAACGACGGCGAACTCGAACAGGTCGGCCCGCCGAAGGAGGTGTACGACGACCCCGCCTCGGAGTTCGTCGCCGGCTTCATCGGCCAGCCGACCGCGCAGTTCTTCGACGGCGAGGTCGTCGCCGCCGACGGGGGTCGCGTCACGGTCGCGGTCGGCGACCACCAGTACGAGCTGTCGCGACCGACCGGCGAGCTCGACCCCTACGTCGGGCGGTCGGTGCGTATCGGCATCCGTCCGCAGTACATCGAGGTGACGGAGGGCGGCGACGGCATCCAGGGCGAGCACCTGCTCGACGAGCCGCTCGGCGACTCGACGCACAGCTTCTTCGACACGCCGTTCGGCGAGATAACGGTCGTCACCCACCCGGACTTCGTGGGCGGGAAGAACACCTACGGGCTGGCGCTCGACCCCGAGCACGTGATGGTGTTCGACGCGGAGACGGGCGAGCAGGTCGGCTCCTCGACCTCGGTCCGCGAGAACCGCAAGGGGACGCCGAAGGCCTAACGCGACCGCGCCACGACCGTCCCCGCGGCCCTGTCTCCGACGCGCTTTCCGCCGCCCGTGAGCGCCGCGAGCGTGCCCACGACGACCGGCGGGACGCCGAGGTAGTCCACGTACCGCAGGAGGTTCCGGACCGCGCTCGCGCGCAGCGAGCAGGGGTCGCCGTCGTCGTCCACGACGACCAGCCGGCGCCACACCTTCCCCGGGGTGCGGGCGTACCGCCACTCGAAGGCGAACGAGTAGGTGACGACGAGCGGCGCGGCCGCGGCGAGCGCGACCGGGAGGAACAGCGGCGAGTCGCCGACCGCGCCCGCGGTGAGGGTGTCGGCCATCCACAACAGCGGCGCCTCCACGACGACGAGACAGGCGAGCAGGTCGAACGCGGCCGCGGCGACCCGGTCCGCGAGCACGGCTCGCGAGCCGACGCTGTCGAGCGCCGGCTCCGGGGCCGGCCGGGACGGGTACACCGAGAGCAGACGGCTCGCCCACGTCATGGCGAACCGGACGACGGGGGCGACCTTGAGGCTGTCCCCAACAGTTACGTCCCCGGCCGCGAAGGGCCCGGTATGTCCAACAGTACCACGGGAAGCTCGGAGTTCGGCGCGGACACGAACCCGGTCGTTCGAGCCGTCCAGCTGCGGTGGAAACACGGGGCAATCGCGTTCGTGCTCGGCGCGGCGACGTACGCGCTGTACGGGCTCGAACAGGGCTGGTCAATCGACGCCGCGGTGTTCGGCGTGACGACGCTCGGGATAATCCTCTACAGCGCCGTCACCTACCGCCGCGACGCCGCCTGACCGACGCGGCGTCCGTCGGTGTGCTTACGGTGGCGGGGTGAGATACCCGGGTAATGGAGGCGTCCCTCTGGTACGTACTCACGGGGACGCGCGGGGGGAAGAACCGCGTTCGCATCCTCCGGGCGCTCGACGAGCGGCCGCGCAACGCCAACAGGCTGGCGGAGGCCCTCGACCTGGACTACAAGACGGTCCGCCACCACCTCGACGTGCTCGCGGACAACAACATCGTGCGCGACTCGGGCGACGACTACGGGGCGGTGTACCTCGTCACGGACGCCGCGCGCACCCACTGGGACACCATCGAGACCATCATGGAGGAGGTATGACCGACGGACGACTCCGGCCGGATTTGGGAAAGGGTATATCCGGGAGAGGGGGGAAGGGGCCGTAGATGACCGCGCTCGTGACGCTGTTCCAGGTACTCACCCTCGCGAACCTCGTACTGCTGACGGGGCTCGCGTACGTCTGGGGCCGGAACTACGCCGACATGCGGTCGAAACACACGCTCGGTCTCCTGCTGTTCGCGCTGTTCCTCCTCGGCGAGAACGGGATGGCCGCGTATTTCTTCCTCGTCGACCCGCAGTTGAGCGGGTGGATATCGAACGCCCA
This sequence comes from Halosegnis marinus, assembly GCF_029338355.1. Taxonomy (GTDB): domain Archaea; phylum Halobacteriota; class Halobacteria; order Halobacteriales; family Haloarculaceae; genus Halosegnis; species Halosegnis marinus. Next base: position 391,955 of record NZ_CP119802.1, on the reverse strand, counting down.
GCAGGTGCCCCCGCCGGCACAGCTCGCGATGGCGGCGCTCCGGGTGGCGCAGTTCGGCGGCCTCGCGTTCCTGACGTGGGTCACGTGGGACTGACCCGGTCGCCGACCCGATAGCCGCGCGCACTTCTCTTCTCTCGCTTCCGGAGCGGCGGCTCGGCCCCCGATTTGGGTGAGCCTCGGGGCACATCCGGCCCGGGAGCGGGCCCCACGCCGGCCGGAACTCGGCGTATGGCTATACGTCCGTTCGCGGTTCGACCGAGTGGAATGACATCCGACGACACGAGCCGACGACGGTTCATCGCCGCGGCGGCGGCGCTCGGCGCGACGGGACTGGCCGGCTGTTCGAGCGGCGACGGCACGCCCACCGAGGGGATGAGCGGCATGAACGGGTCGGACGGGACGGACGCGACGGCCACCCCGACGGAGGAGGGCATGGCGTCGATGGCCGCCCCCGACGTGCCCGTCCTGAACTACGCGCTGACGCTCGAACACCTGGAGAACGCCTTCTACCGGGAAGGGCTCGCGGAGTTCTCCGACGACGAGATCGCCGGCGCGGAGACGCTCTCCCGGTTCGGCGACCGGGTCCGCCGCGAGGTGCCCGAGTACCTGCGGACAGTCGGTGCCCACGAGCAGGCGCACGTGGACGCTATCGCCGCGACGGTCGAGGACCTCGGCGGCACGCCCATCGAGGAGGGGGAGTACGAGTTCGGCTACGAGACGCCGAGCGAGTTCCTCGCCGTGGCCCGCGCGCTGGAGAACACGGGGGTCGCGGCCTACGCGGGGGCCGCCCCGAAGGTCGTGAACAACGACGTGCTCGCCGCCGCGGCGGGCATTCACAGCGTGGAGGCGCGCCACGCCGCCTTCCTGAACCTCGTGAACGACGCCTCGCCGTACCCGAACGCGGTGGACGAGGCGCAGTCCGTGAGCGAGGTGCTGGAGGTCGCCGGGGAGTTCGTCACGTCGGAGGTGGACCCGAGCGCCTACGAGACGGGCGAGGACCGCCCCGAGCAGGCGCGCAAGGCCGACAACGACACGAGCGACGTGGACGTCCTGAACTACGCGCTGACGCTCGAACACCTGGAGAACGCCTTCTACCGCGACGGCCTCGCCGGCTTCACCGACGAGGAGGTGGCGAACGCCGACGTGTTGGCCTCCCTCGACGCCTCGGTGCGCGAGGCCGTCCCCGACCACCTACGGACGGTGGGCGCCCACGAGCGGGCGCACGTGGACGCCATCACGGCGACGGTCCAGGACCTCGGCGGCACGCCCGTCGAGGAGGCGACCTACGACTTCGGGTACGAGACGCCGAGCGAGTTCCTCGGGGTCGCGCGGGCCCTGGAGAACACGGGGGTCGCGGCGTACAAGGGTGCCGCGCCGACGGTGTCGGCCGACGCGGTGTTCTCCGCGGCCATCGGCATCCACAGCGTCGAGGCGCGCCACGCCGCCTTCCTCAACGAACTCAACGAGGGGTCGCCGTTCCCGGACGGCGTCGACGAGCCGATGTCGATGAGCGAGGTCCGGGAGGTGGCCGCCGGGTTCATCGTCGAGGAGTAGGCGGGCGTTTCCGAAGGAACCTTTATTATTGTTCATCACAGCCGATGACGACGAGCCGGGATATGCACATCCGTGTAAAATCGGCCGAAACCGCCGTCTGTGCGGGCTAGAGCGATGCACGCCCGCGATAGGTTTAAATAGTTGTCGCACTTACAGAGAGTTAGCAAGCGCGCTGCCGGCTTTCTTCGTCCAGCCGACCCCCGGTAGCCCGTTGCATCCCGTCCCCACCATGAGCGAAACAGACATCCGAACCCACGAGCGACCCGAGACGGAACAGTCCCGCGAGAGCGAGAGCGAGGACGTGAACGTCTGCCCCGAGTGCGGCGGCCGCCTCGAGAACGACACCGAACACGGCGAGACCGTCTGCAGCGAGTGCGGCCTCGTCGTCGAGGAGGACAGCATCGACCGCGGGCCGGAGTGGCGCGCGTTCGACGCCGCCGACCGCGACAACAAGTCCCGCGTCGGCGCCCCGACCACGAAGATGATGCACGACAAGGGGCTCTCGACGAACATCGGCTGGCAGGACAAGGACGCCTACGGCAAGTCGCTGTCCTCGCGGCAGCGCCAGAAGATGCAGCGGCTCCGCACCTGGAACGAGCGGTTCCGCACCCGCGACTCGAAGGAGCGCAACCTCAAGCAGGCGCTCGGCGAGATCGACCGCATGAGCTCCGCGCTCGGCCTGCCGGAGAACGTCCGCGAGACGGCCTCCGTCATCTACCGCCGTGCGCTCAACGAGAACCTCCTGCCCGGGCGCTCCATCGAGGGCGTCGCCACCGCGGCGGTGTACGCCGCCGCGCGACAGGCCGGCGTCCCCCGGAGCCTCGACGAGGTCCACACGGTGTCGCGCATCGACAAGATGGAGCTGACCCGGACGTACCGCTACGTCGTCCGCGAGCTCAACCTGGAGGTCGCGCCGGCCGACCCCGAGAGCTACATCCCGCGGTTCGCCTCCGACCTCGACCTCTCCGACGAGGCCGAGAACCGCGCGCGCAAGCTGATCAAGGCGGCCCGCGAGGACGGTCTCCTCTCCGGGAAGTCCCCAGTCGGCCTCGCGGCCGCGGCCGTCTACGCCGCCGCGCTGCTGTGCAACGAGAAGGTGACCCAGTCGGACGTGAGCGAGGTCGCCAACATCTCCGAGGTCACCATCCGTAACCGGTACAAGGAGCTGCTCGAAGCGGAAGGCGTCGTCACCGCCTGAGCCGCTCGCGTGGGGACCGGCTCGCCGGGACCGACTTCCGCACCAACCTTTTTGCCCGCTCCCGCCGCACCTCGGAGCCATGGTCGAAACGTACGTCCGACTGCTGTGTCCGGAATGCGGGAAGCACTGGGAGGCGTCGCCGAACGACCTCCCCGAACCGGCCCGGACGTTCCACTGTCCCAACTGTCACGCGAGCCGGCGGCTCTCCGAGTTCGCGCGGACGGAACGGGACCTGGAGACCCTGAAGACCTTCTAGGCGCCGACGCGCGTGCGCTCGCCGCACGCCTCGCACTGCCGGAACTCCCCCTCCTCGACGAGCTTCGTGTCCGGGAGGCCGCACTCCGGACAGAGCACGTAGCCGTCGGCGTACTCCTCCAGGGCCGCGACCACCCGGCGCTGCTTGAACGAGCCGGTGAGCCGCAGGCGGTCCGCGTCGTCGCGGCTCGCGGCCGTGCCGAGCTCCGACTGGAGGTACTGCATCACGTGGTCGGGGGCGCGGCCGAGCCGCTCGGCGACGGACGCGAAGTTCTCGAACACGGTGAAGCTCCCGTCGGCCCGCAGTTCGGGGTCGGGGACGGAGAAGCGACCCGCGCTGCCGCTCGAATCCGATTCCGACATCGCCCGGTCGAGGTGTTCGTCGTAGCTCATACGCCGGCGTCGGGACGGCGCGCGGAAAAGGCGTTCGCCACGGAGTGTGTGAACCTGTCACGAGGCGAGACGGCTCGTATTGCCGGAATCGGGCCGTCTCGCGGGGTAGTATGTTAACGTTCCTCAGGATAATAATATAACCCTCCGAGCGTAAGCCGGTGTTGACCATGAAAAAGCAGGAGCTGATTCACCTTCACGGGCTTCTCGCAGAGGTACGAGAACACTACGAGGAACTCGCGGACACCGACGTCGAACACGACGAATACGTTTCTCTGGGCGTTCGCCCGACATCCATCCACAAGTCGAAGACCGACCACAAGGCTGCGGTCTTCGCGCTCGCCGACGGCATCACCGAGGAGATGACCGCAGAGGTCAAAGAGCCCGTCTCCGCGGCCGCCGACTGAGACTTCACACGCGGTTCTGCGACAGCTACCCTCCCCAGCCGCGGGTGCGTACCCACAGACACAAGAGTCGGGGCCGCCTCTCGCGGGTATGTCCGACGACACGACGATAGAGCTCGGTATCGACGGCCCCGACGGCGAGGACACGCTGACCGTCCCGGCCGCGCTGGTCGACCTGTTCGCGGAGAACGACGAGTCCGCCGCGACGGTCGTCGGCGACCTCGCGATGATCAACGCCGCCCAGCAGATACACGCCGCGACGGCCCACGGCCACGGCGAGCCCTCGGAGGAGCTGAAGACCGTCGAGGCACAGCTCATGGACCTGTTCGAAGACCGCTTCGGGCAGACGTTCGGCGAGATGACCGGCCACGACCACTGAGCGGTTCCGTCCTCCGTTCTCCCCGCCGGCGAGCGACCGCTACGCACTTGCGGCGCGCGCTCCTCGCCCCGCCGTATGGAACTCCACGACGACCTCTCCGGGCAGGTCGCGCTCGTCACCGGGGCGAACCGCGGTATCGGCGCGGAGATAGCCCGGAACCTCGACGACCTCGGCGCGACCGTCTACGCCGGGACGCGCTCGATGAACAGCGACGTGCCCGACGGCTGCGAACAGGTGCTGCTCGACGTGACACAGGAGGGCGACATCGACGCCATCGCCGACGGCGTGTTCGGCGAGGTCGGCCGGCTCGACATCCTCGTCAACAACGCCGGCATCGGGGAGTTCGGCGACGACATCGTCGCCGAGCCCGCGGAGCGCATCGACCGGACGCTGGCGACGAACCTCCGCGGACCGATGCTCCTGTGTAAACACCTCGTCCCCCTGCTCGTCCAGCGCGAGGGCGGCCGGGTCGTGAACGTCTCCTCGGGGATGGGCGCGCTCGCCGACATGGGCGACGGCTCGCCCGCCTACCGCGTCTCGAAGACGGGGCTCAACGGGCTGACGCGGTACCTCCACGCGCAGTACAACGAGCAGGGGCTCATCGCGAACGCCGTCTGTCCGGGCTGGGTCCGCACCGACATGGGGGGGAGCGAGGCGGACCGGCCGGTGGAGAAGGGTGCCGAGACGCCGACGTGGCTGTGTCGGTTCGCGCCGGGAAGCGAGTCGGGTCGGTTCTGGCGCGACCGGGAGCGTATCGACTGGTAACCGGTCGTCAGACGATCTGGTCGCGGTCCTCGGAGGTGCCGAGCAGCAGCGTGCCGACGACGGCGGCCACGACGCCGACGACGCCGAGGAGTATCTGTGCGACGGCCGACTCGATGCCGGCGAAGGTCATCGCGGCGATGAGGCCGGAGCCGGCGAGGATGCCGACGGCACCGACGACGACCTTCGTGCGTTCGGGCAGGCCCATGAGGCCGGCGAGCGCGCTTGCCATACTCGGGGTTGTGACCGCCTCCTACAAATACGGCGCGCTCCGCGGCGACCCCGACGGCTATGTGGGTCGGTGTCGAACGCCGTGGCATGCACCGCATCGACCCCGCCACCGGGGACGCGCTCGAACCGGTCGCGGAACACGACGCGGAGGACGTGGACGCGGCGCTGGACGAGGCGACGGCGGCCTTCGAGTCGTGGTCCGACACGCGCCTGGAGGAGCGGCGGCGCCTGCTGACGGAGGCGGCCGACGTGCTCCGCGACCGCACGGAGGAGTTCGCGCGGCTGATGACCCGCGAGATGGGGAAACCGATCGAGGGCGCGCGCGCCGAGGTGGAGAAGTCGGCGTGGGGACTCGACCACTACGCCGAGCACGCGCCGGAGTACCTCGCGGACGAGCACATCGGCACCGAGGCCGGGACGAAGTCGTTCGTCTCCTACGAGCCGCTGGGGCCCGTGCTGGCCGTGATGCCGTGGAACTACCCGTTCTGGCAGGTGTTCCGCTTCGCCGCGCCGAACCTCGTGGCGGGCAACGTCGGCCTCCTGAAGCACGCCTCGAACGTGCCGGAGTGTGCGCTCGCCATCGAGTCCGTCTTCGAGGAGGCGGGCTTCCCCGAGGGCGTGTTCCGCACGCTCGTCGTCGGCTCGGAGCGGGCCGAGGAGGTGATTCGCGACGACCGCGTGCGCGCGGTGACGCTCACCGGGTCGGAGCCGGCGGGCCGGGCGGTCGGCGGCGCGGCCGGCGAGGAACTCAAGCCCTCGGTGCTGGAACTCGGCGGCTCGGACCCGTTCGTCGTGCTGGACGACGCGGACCTCGCCGCCGCCGCGAGCGTGGGCGCGAGCGCGCGCACGCTCAACTCCGGGCAGTCGTGTATCGCGGCCAAGCGGTTCGTCGTCCACACGGACGTGTACGACGAGTTCCTGGAGCGGTTCGTCGCGGAGATGGAGTCGCTCGTCGTCGGCGACCCGACCGACGAGGGGACGGACGTGGGACCGCAGGCCCGCGAGGACCTGATGGCGGAGGTACACGAGCAGGTGACCGCGTCCGTCGAGGCGGGTGCGACCGTCGAGACGGGCGGGGAACCGCTCGACCGGGACGGCTTCTTCTACCCGCCGACGGTGCTGACCGACGTGCCCCGGGACGCCCCGCTCGGCTGTGAGGAGGTGTTCGGCCCCGCCGCGGCCGTCTTCGAGGTGGAGAGCGAGGCCGCCGCCGTCGAACTCGCCAACGACTCCGACCTCGGCCTCGGCGCCAGCGTCTGGACCGAGGACCTCGAACGCGGCGAACGGGTCGCCCGCCGCATCGAGTCGGGGGGCGTCTTCGTGAACGAACTCACCAAGTCGGATCCGCGGCTCCCGTTCGGCGGCATCAAGGACTCCGGCTACGGCCGGGAACTCGCCCGGCAGGGCATCCGCGCGTTCCTCAACGAGAAGACCGTCTGGGTACAGGACACGGACGACCAGCCGTAGTCAGGCCGTCTCGCTCACGATACGCCGGAGCGCGCCGCCACAGCGCCCGCACGCCCCGTCGGCGGTCACCGCGAGGTAGCGCGTCCCGCAGTCGGCACAGCGAAGATACTGCATGTTGTTACCACGACCCACGAAAGCATAACGCCGTCGGCGGGGTTTTGTCGCCGCCCGGTCAACTCCGGGCGATGCGCACCTTCGACGACCTGGAGCCGGGGTGGACGGAGACGTACGGCCCGCACACGATGGAGCGGACGGCGATGACGGAGTTCGCCGCGGGGTTCGACCCCCAGCCGATGCATCTGGACGCCGAGGCGGCCCGCGAGAAGGGGTACGAGGACGTGTTCGCGAGCGGCCTCCACACCGTCGGCGTCGGGACGCGCCTGCTCGTGGAGAATTTCCTCAACGACTCCACGAACCTCGGCGGCCTCGGCATCGAGGAGCTGTCGTGGCACGCGCCCGTCTATCCGGGCGACGAACTCTCCGTCCGTCACGAGGTGGTTTCGACGCGCGTCTCGGAGTCGAACCCCGACCGCGGCGTCGTCGTGCGCGACATCGAGGTGTTCCGGGGCGAGGACGGCGACGAGGAGGTCGTCTGCTCGTGGACCGTGGCGATACTGATGGCCCGCGGGTAGCTCAGGGCCGCGTCGTCGCCCACACCGCGAGCGCGCCGAGACCGAGCGCGGGCAGCAGCGGCAGGACGAGGAACGCGTCCCGGTAGCCCAGTCCGAGCGACTTCGTGAACGCGCCCGCCTGCGGGATGTAGAAGAGGACGGCGGGGATGACGACGATGGAGACGACGAGCCACCCGACGAGTATCCAGCCGCGGAGGCCGAACTCGCGTTCCTGCCCGCGGGGCTTGGCGCCGTGGCTGTCCCCGTCGGGCGTGTGGACGTAGCCGTCGTCGCCCCCGTCGTCGGTGGCGCTCACAGCTCGCTGTCGGGGACGACCACGACCTTGCCGAAGCCCTCGCGGTCCTCCAGCAGCCCGTGGGCGGTCGCCGCCTCGCTCATCGGCAGCACGTCGCGGATACGCGGCTCGAACGTGCCGTCCCACACGAGGTCGAGCACCTCGTCGATGTCCGAGTTCGCGCCCATCGTGGAGCCGAGGATGTCGTACTGGTTCCAGAACAGCTCGGAGATGTTCACCTCGACCTTCGGGCCGGCGGTCGCGCCGCAGGTGACGATACGGCCGCCCTTCGCCAGCGAGTTCATCGACTTCTCCCACGTCGGGCCGCCGATGTGGTCCACGACGATATCGACGCCCCGTCCGCCGGTGTGTTCCTCGACGAACTCGTCGAACGCCTCCTCCTCGTAGTTGACGACGTGGTCAGCGCCGAGCTCCGTCGCGGCCTCCAGTTTCGCCTCCGTCGAGCCGGTGGCGTACACCTCACAGCCGGCGTGGTCGGCTATCTGGACCGCCGCGTGGCCGACGCCGCCCGACGCGCCGAGCACGAGCACGGACTCGCCGGCCTCTATCTCGGCGCGCGAGTGGAGCATCCGCCACGCCGTCTGGAAGACGAGCGGCGCGGCCGCGGCCGTCTCGAAGTCCACGTGGTCCGGTACCGCGACGAGGTTCTCCTCCGGGAGCGACGCGTACTCGGAGTGGACGCCCGTCGAGTGCTCGCCGATGATGGTGTAACGGACGCACTCGGAGTGCTCGCCGGCGCGGCAGTGTTCGCACTCGCCGCAGTACGACCCGGAGGCGACCGCGACGTGGTCGCCCTCCTCGAAGCGGGTCACGTCGGGGCCGACCTCGGCGACGACGCCCGCCGCGTCGGAGCCGGGGATGTGCGGGAACTCGCCGGGGGAGGGCATTCCCTTGCGCGTCCACACGTCGAGGTGGTTCAGCGCCCCCGCCTTCACGTCCACGAGCACGTCGTCGCGGCCGATTTCCGGGTCCGGCAGTTCGCCGTACTGGAGTACGTCGGTGTCGCCGTGCTCCTCGTAGAATACACCTTCCATGCGCGCCCCTGTGATTCGGTCGCACAAAGACGTGCCGATAGGGAGACGCGAACAGCGTTGCGACGGAGTCGCCACGGGCCGTGCGAACGGTGAAACCGTGAGCAGAGAGCGAGCGTCTCCGAACGAGTGAACGGCGAAGCCGTGAGCAGCGAGCGTCTTCGAACGAGCGACCCGCGGGGCCGTGAACGGACGGGGACGCGAAAGGCCCATGCCGGTCGGCGCGAACCCACGGGCGTGTCGCGGACGCCGTGGACCTACGTCGGCCTCGCCCTGCTCGCCGTCGGCCTCGTCGCGTCGGGGGTCGGCGCGGCGACCCATCTGGAGGAGAAGCGGTGCGAGACGGCCGCGTTCGTTCAGGTACTCGATACCGACGCGGTGAACGGGTCGCTCGACGGGTACGACCGCGTGGCGTACGGGAACCTCTCGACCGCGGAGCGGCGCACCTTCCGCGAGGTGCGCGACGCGGGCGGGCAGGCGCTCGCGGCGAAGGGGTCGCTCCCCGAGGCCGTGGTCGCGTACGGGAACGACTCGTACGTCGTCCGGTACAGCGCGGAGTCCGGGTGTACCCCGTGGGACCGCGAGCGGGTCGTGACGCCGCTCGCCGCGGGACTCGGGGGCGTCGTCGTCGGCCTCGGCCTGACGCGCGGGCTCGACCCCTGACCGCCGGGCTTTCGTCGCTCGCCCGCGGAGACGGGGGTATGAGCGAGGGTCACGACGGCGACGAGGGGGGACACCACGACGACCACGGCCACGACCACGAAGAGAGCGACGGCCACGGGCACGACGACCACGACCACGGCCATCACCACCACGACCTCGACGCGCTCGGGGCGAGCGTCGTCACGGTGTCGTCGTCGCGCTCGCTGGACGACGACCCGGCGGGCGACGCTATCGCGGCGGCGTTCGAGGTCGAGGGCCACGAGGTCGCCCACCGCGAACTCGTCCCCGACGACTTCGACGGCGTCCAGGGGACGGTGAAGCGGCTGGTCGAGCGCGCGGACACGGACGTGGTGGTCACCACCGGCGGGACGGGCGTCACGCCCGACGACGTGACGGTGGAGGCCGTCCGGCCGCTGTTCGACAAGGAACTGCCGGGGTTCGGCGAACTGTTCCGCGACCTGTCGTCCGAGGAGATCGGGACGCGCGTCGTCGGGACGCGCGCCGTCGCGGGCGTCTCGCGGGGCGTTCCGGTGTTCTGTCTGCCGGGGTCGGAGAACGCCGCGACGCTGGGCGCGGAAGAGATCATCGTCCCCGAGGCTCCCCATCTCGCGGGGCTGGCGCGCCGCGAGGAGTAGTCAGTCGCCGCCGGGGAGGGGGCACAGCGACGCCGTGAGCACCGCGGTCGCGTCCGAGTCGTTGCGCGCGCCGTGCTCGACGCCGCGCTCGTGGAGGACGACGCCGGGTGCCGTTATCTCCTCCTCCTCGCCGTCGCGTATCACGACGACCTCGCCCTCGACGACGTGGAACACGTTCGTCGCGTCGGGGTGGTCGTGGGGCGTCATCTCCGCGCCGGGACCGAGCGCGAACGCCTTGACGAGGACGTCGTCGGTCACCACGACTTCGGCCGTGAGCAGTTCCCCCGCGTCGGGGTCGAGGTCCGGATAACGGTCCATATCGGACGTGGGCGCGCCCGGGACTTGGCTCCGTCGCCGGACGAAGACGCGAAGTGCGCCCGCGCCCTCGCCCCGGTATGACCGACAGCGAGACCGTCCTCGTGCCGGGCGGCCGGGACGTGCGTGCGACGCTCGACGCCCCCGACGCCGACGCCTGCGTCGTCGCCTGCCCGCCGCACCCGCGGATGGGCGGCAAGCGGACCGATACGCGACTCGCGGCCGTCGCGGACGCGCTCGCGCCCGATGTCGCGACCCTCCGGTTCGACTACGGCGCGTGGGACGAGGGGCGCGGGGAACTCGCGGACGCGCGCAACGCCCTCGGGTGGGCGCGCGCTCGGTTCGACGCGGTCGCGCTGTTCGGCTACTCCTTCGGCGGGTGCATCGCCCTGCTCGCGGCCGCCCGCGAGTGCGAGGACGGGACGCCGCCGGCCGCCGTCGCCGCGCTCGCGCCCGCCTCGCGGCTCGGTGAGGGACTCGACGCGGCCGCGGCGCTCGGTTCGGTGACGTGTCCGGGCTACGTGCTGTACGGCGCGCGCGACACGACGGCCGAGTGGGAGCCGGTCGTCGAGCGCGCGCGGGAACTGGGCTGGACGGTCGAGGAGGCGAGCGCGGACCACCACTTCGTCGGGCAGGCGGGGACGGTCGGCGGGAGTGCGGCGGCGTTCCTCGCGGCGGAACTCGGCTACTGATTGCCGAACAGCCGCTCCGTCAGCGAGCGCCGGCGGGCCTTCTCCGCGAGCAGGACGGTGCAGTCGATGTCGTCCACCACGTCGAGCGCGAGCGACCCGCGGAGCAGGCGCGACAGCAGGCCGCGCTCCGTCGCACCGATGGAGACCATCGTGGCGTCGGCCGCGGCGCGCTCGATGGCCTCTTCCACGTCGCCCGTCTCCACGCGGAGCGTCGCGTCGCCGAGGCCGTTGGCATCGGCCCAGTTCTCGAGGAACTCCTCGCCGGCCGCCTCGTCGTCGGCGACGTGGAGGAGGGTCACCTCGGCGCCGTACGCGTCGCGGAGGACGCCGGCTATCTCGGCCGACAGCTCCGAGTCGGGGCCGCCCGCGGTCGGGACGAGCACGCGCTCGGGGTCGAAGCCGCGGTCCTTCATCACGAGGAAGTCGCAGGGGAGGTTCTCGGTGAGGTCGTCGTACGCCGACTCCACGCGGCCGGGCGACCCGTGCGAGTCCGGACCCCAGCCCATGACGACGGTGTCGGCCTCGTGGCTCTCCGCGGCGTCGAACACCTCCGCGAACGCCTCGTGGGAGATGACGGTGTGGGTCTCGACCGGGACGCCGAGCTCCTCGGCGTCGATGCGGGCCTTCTCCAGCAGTTCGCCCGCGTAGTCGTCGAACTGGTCGACGTGCTCGCCGGCGTACTGCAGCGAGGTCTGGTCCGGCACCTGGACGATGTGGACCACGTCGAGGCTCCCGCCGTGGTGTTTGGCGACCGCCGCGCCCAGGCGGAGCAGGTCCTCCTCGTTCTCGGGGTTGGCGACGGGTACCATCACGCGGTAGTCGCCGCCCTCCGGCTGTGCGGCCGTCGCGGCCGACACCGCGGCGTCGGGCATCTCGTTCGAGCGCGAGAGAACGTACTGCGTGAGGACGCCCCGCTTCTCCGTCCGGCTCCGCGCGTACACGAGATACCAGACGAGCCCCACCAGCACGAAGCCGCCGGCCAGCGCTATCTCGACGGCGTCGAGGAAGTAGATGAGGCCGAACGACGAGACGGCGCCGAGTATCGGCACGGCCGGATACAGCGGCACCCGGAAGTCGGGGTCGTACTCCGGCGTGTCGGCCTCGCGCATCACGATGAGCGCGATGTTGAGCAGTCCGTAGACGATGAGGTGGAGGACGCTGCCGGCCTTCGCGAGCACCTTGACGTTCCCGACAGCGATGAACAGCAGGATGAGCGCGCCGGTGATCGCGATACTCCGGTACGGGGTCGCGAAGCGCGGGTGTATCTCGTTCAGCGCGGTGCTGACGAGCTTGTCGCGCCCCATCGCGAAGTTGATGCGCGAGGACGCGAGGATGGACGCGTTCGCCGACGAGGCGGTCGCGAGCAGGCCGGCGAAGGTGAGCAGCCCGACGCCGACGGCCGCGAACCCGAACGCGCCGAAGGATATCTCGGCCACGTCGAGCACCGGCGTGTCGGTGAACGCCGGGGCGAGCTGTTTCCAGTTGATGACCCCCATCAGGACGACCATGATGATGCCGTACATCACCGTCACGATGACGACGCTCCCGACGACGGCGAGCGGGAGGTTCCGGCCGGGGTTCTTCAGCTCCTCCGCGACGGTCGTTATCTTCGCGAACCCGAGGAAGGAGACGAACACGAGGCCGGTCGCTGGGAGCACTGCGGCCGCGCCGCCGGTCTCCGCCGGGAAGAACGGCCGCAGCGTCGAGAGGTCGGCCTGTAGGAAGCCGAGCACGGAGAAGACGGTCAGGACGGTGACGAGCGTCACGACGATGAGCACCTGGAGCCGCCCGGTCTCCTTGGCTCCGACGTAGTTGATGAGGACGAACAGCGCGCCGGCGACCAGCGCGCCGACCTGCAGGGGTTCGAGCACGACGGCCCCGAGCGCGAGGGTCGGGATGGGGAGCAGGGTCGCGAGGTACTCCCCGAAGCCGAGCATGTAGAACGCCGAGGCGAACGCGAGCCCCATCCAGTTTCCCCAGCCGGCGACGGAGCCGAACAGCGGTCCGAGCGCGTGGTTGACGTAGTAGTAGCTCCCGCCGGCTTTCGGCATCGCCGTCCCGAGTTCCGACGCCGACAGCGCCGTGAAAAGCGAGATGACGCCGCCGACCACGAACGAGAGCGCGACCGCCGGTCCGGCGGCCGCGGCGGCCTCGCCGGGCAACACGAAGATGCCCGCGCCGATCATCGTCCCGACGCCGATGGTCAGCGCCGACAGCAGCCCGAGGTCCTTGGCGAGTTCCTGGTCGCTCATGCGTCCGCCCCCGTTCCGGCGTCGGGAATCGCGACGACGGGACGGTCGGCGGCGTCCATCAGGTCTCGGGCGACGTTGCCGGTGAGCGCGCGCTCGAACCAGCTCCCGCCCCGCGGCGTGAACACGACGGCGTCAGCGTCGGCCTCGCGGGCCGCCCGCACGAGGCCGTCGGCCACGTCGGTGTCGAAGACGACCCGGGTCGTCACCTCTCCGCCGTGGTACCCCTCGCGGAAGGCGGCGAACGACGCCTCGGCGGCCGTCTCGCTCTGTTCGACGCCGGCCTTGTCGGGGGCGCCGCCGGCCTTCTCGACGACGTGGACGACGGTGACGCGGTCGGCGTCGAGGTTCCGGGCGAGCGCGGCGGCGGTCGCCGTCGCGTCGTCCTCCCCGGCGACCGCGACGAGCACGTGGTCGAAGCGGCCCTTACCCATCGTCGGGTGCCTCCGCGGGGTCGCCGGCCGGTTCCGCGAGCGGCCGCCGACGCCGGTGTCCGTTCATGCCCGGGCCGTTGTGGGGACGCCGCATAAGCGTTGACCACGGGCCGAGCGGCCCCCACGTCCGTTCACCGGGCCCCGTCGCGCCGCGGGTGTCGGACGCCCGACGGGTGGGTGTTCGCAACGGTTTTGACGCACCCCTTCACACGGTCAGTATGCCGACGGAACCCGTCACGGAGTACGACCCCTCGCTGGGTCGGAAGTTCGTCTTCGTTACCGGCGGCGTCATGTCGGGGCTCGGCAAGGGCATCACCGCCGCCAGCACCGGCCGGCTCCTCGCGAACGCCGGCTTCGACGTGACCGCCGTCAAGATAGACCCGTACCTCAACGTGGACGCGGGTACGATGAATCCCTACCAGCACGGCGAGGTGTACGTGCTGAAGGACGGGGGCGAGGTCGACCTCGACCTCGGCAACTACGAGCGCTTCCTCGACATCGACATGACGTTCGACCACAACGTCACCACGGGGAAGACGTACCAGCACGTCATCGAGAAGGAGCGCGCGGGCGACTACCTCGGGAAGACGGTCCAGATAATCCCGCACATCACCGACGACATCAAGCGCCGCATCCGGGAGGCGGCCGAGGGCCACGACGTGTGTATCGTCGAGGTGGGCGGCACGGTGGGCGACATCGAGGGGATGCCCTACCTGGAGGCGCTCCGCCAGTTCGCCCACGAGGAGGACGACGACGACATCCTCTTCACCCACGTCACGCTCGTCCCCTACTCGAAGAACGGCGAGCAGAAGACCAAGCCCACGCAACACTCCGTGAAGGAACTGCGCTCCATCGGCCTCCAGCCGGACATCCTCGTCGGGCGCGCGGAGGACCGCCTCGACCCCGAGACGAAGGAGAAGATCGCCCTGTTCTGCGACGTGCCGACCGACGCCGTGTTCTCGAACCCCGACGTGGCGGACATCTACCACGTCCCCCTGATGGTGGAGGACGAGGGGCTCGACCGCTACGTTATGGAGCGGCTGGGGCTGGCCGACGAGGCCGTCCCCGCCGACGAGCGGGACAACGAGTGGCGCGAACTCGTCACCCGCGAGACGACCGGCGAGGTGGACATCGCGCTGGTCGGGAAGTACGACCTGGAGGACGCCTACCTCTCCGTCCACGAGGCGCTGAAACACGCGGGCCTCGAACGCGGCGTCGACGTGAACGTGCTGTGGGTGGACGCCGAGGAGATGAACGACACCCACCGCGAGCGACTCGAACGCGCCGACGGCCTCGTGGTCCCGGGCGGCTTCGGCGCGCGCGGCACGGACGGGAAGATAGCCGCGGTCCGGTACGCCCGCGAACACGACGTGCCGTTCCTCGGTCTCTGTCTCGGCTTCCAGATGGCCGTCATCGAGTTCGCCCGCGACGTGTGCGGCCTCGACCACGCCGACTCGACGGAGTTCGAGGAGGAGACGCCCCACCCCGTCATCGCCATCCTCCCCGAGCAGTACGAGGTGGAGGACATGGGCGGAACGATGCGGCTCGGCGCCCACGAGACGGAGATACAGCCGGGGACGCTCGCACACGACATCTACGGCGCCGAGTCGTGTACCGAGCGCCACCGCCACCGCTACGAGGTCAACCCCGAGTACATCGAGGAACTGGAGGCCGAAGGGATGACGTTCTCCGGGCGCGCCGGCAACCGCATGGAGATACTCGAGATAGACGACCACCCGTACTTCGTCGGGACGCAGTTCCACCCCGAGTTCCGGTCGCGGCCCGGCCGGGCCTCGCCCCCGTTCGTCGGCCTGCTGGAGGCGGTGGCGGACCGAACCGAGACCGCGGAAGGGGAGGTGAGCCTCTGATGGTGGACGTCGATTCCTTCATCGAGGAGGCGAAGGCCGAGATACGCGAGGAGGTCGGCGACGAGGAGGCCGTCATCGCGCTGTCGGGCGGCGTCGATTCGTCGGTCGCCGCGGCGCTCACCCACGAGGCCATCGGCGACCACCTCACGGCCGTCTACGTGGACACCGGCCTGATGCGGAAGGGCGAGACCGAGGGCATCCGCGAGACGTTCGACTTCATGGACGGGCTGACCGTCGTGGAGGCGCAGGACCGCTTCCTCGACGCGCTCGCGGGCGTGACCGACCCCGAGGAGAAGCGCCACGCCATCGGCGAGCAGTTCATCCGGGAGTTCGAGCGCGAGGCGAGGGAGGCGGACGCCCGCTACCTCGTGCAGGGGACCATCTACCCCGACCGCATCGAGTCGGAGGGGAACATCAAGTCCCACCACAACGTCGGCGGGCTTCCCGAGGCGGTGGACTTCGACGGCATCGTCGAGCCGTGCCGCGACCTCTACAAGGACGAGGTGCGCGAGGTGGCGCGCGCGCTCGGGCTGGAGGAGGTCATCTCCGAGCGGATGCCGTTCCCCGGCCCCGGCCTCGCGGTCCGCATCGTCGGCGAGGTCACCCGCGAGAAGGTGGAGGTGGCCCGCGAGTCGTGTCACGTCGTCGAGGAGGAGACGGCCGAACACGAGCCGTGGCAGGCGTTCGCCGCGGTCATCGGGAAGGCGACGGGCGTGAAGGGCGACAACCGCGTCCACGGCTGGGTCGTCGCGGTCCGCTCCGTCGAGTCGCGCGACGGGATGACCGCCCGCGCCCAACAGCTCGACTGGGAGACGCTCCAGCGCATCCAGTCGCGCATCACCGGGACGCTCGACAACGTCTCGCGGGTCGTCTACGACGTGACGCACAAGCCGCCGGCGACCATCGAGTACGAGTAGTCACTCGCCGGATTCGAGCTGTTCGCGGCAGCTGTCGACGAACTCCGTGAACTTCGAGCCGACCGACGGGTCCAGCGCGATGAGCACCGCCTCCGTGCGGCTCACGGGAAGCTGGACGACGAGCAGGTCGGCGAAGGAGAGCGTCGTCGCCTCCGGGGTCCCGAGTATCTCGCCGGCGTCGTCCGCGGAGAAGACGTTCCGCTGGACGCCACGGGCGTTCTCGATGAGGGCGTCGAAGGAGTCGGCCTCCACCACCGGGCGGACCTCGTCGCGCACCCCGAACACCTCGTATCCGTCCGCGTCGTAGGCCGCCGCGCCGAGGAAGCCGCCGGGCGCCCGGTGATTGACGAACGCGGCGACGCGGCGCGCGTCCTCGCGGACGGCCGACCTGACCATGCACCGTGACACGCCGAGCCACGGGATAAAAGTGCGCGTCGCCGCGGGCGGTGTGCCAACCCTTATATCCGACCCGGCGAACCGTCGGGTATCATGCGTGCAGTACTCGCCGGCGGCGACGGCGACGGACTCGGCGACGCGCTCGCCGCGGAGGGTGTCGAGGTCACCCGGGCCGAGGGGACGGGGGCCCGCCCCGACCTGGAGGAGGCCGGCATCGTGGACGCGGACGTGCTCGTCCTCACCGAGATGCACCTCGCCACCTCGATTCCCGTCGCCAAGGACCTCAACCCCGAGGTGCGCGTCGTCGTGTACGCACACGGCTCGCTCCCGGAGTTCGCGAAGGGACAGGCGGGCCACATCCTGGACCCGGAACTGCTCGACCCGGCGTTCGTCGCGGAGGAAGTGGCGGGAACGGCGGCCTAGTCGACCCGGCGAACCGCGGGCACGAGGCGGTCGGCTATCACGTCGGTCAGTTCCCGGCCGCCGCCGCGTACCTCCCGCTCGTAGCTCTCCATCAGTTCCTCGGCGAGCGCCAGCGCCGCCGGGCGACCGTCGATGCCCGTCCGGACCGGTTCCGTCCCGTCGAAGCTCGTCTTGCCGCCGTGGACGACGCCGACGCGCCACGAGACGCCGCGGTCGTGGATGTTCGTCGTCGCGGGGAGCACGTGGACCGCGACGGGCGCCTCGTCGTGTTCGAACAGCGTCGGCTCCTCGGGGTTGTACTTCTCGACGATCTCGGGGGGTCGCTCTATCTCCGCCCAGCCGTCGGGAGCGGGATGGCTCCGGCTCACGCCTCGAACTACGCCGGCCACGCGCAAAAGCGACGGGGGCGTGGCTACGGCGTCGCCCGGTCGGGCGCCTCGATGCGCTCGCCGAGTTCGGCGAGTCGGACGGCGCCGTCGCGGAGGAAGGGGACGCCGTGGCCCATCGCGATGACCTCGACGGCCGGTTCGGCGTCGGCGAGGTAGTGGATGGAGTCGCGGACGCGGTCGGTGTCGTAGCTGAGGTACCACGGCGACGGCGCCAGCCGGCCGCCCGACTCCGTCACGAGGTCGCCGACGAACGCCACGGAGAGCGCCTCGCTCACGTACGCGACGTGGCCGGGGGTGTGGCCCGGCGTGTGGAAGACGGTGAAGGAGCCGACGGTGTCGCCGTCCGCGACGCGCGTCACCTCGACGTCCGGCGCGGCTACGAACAGGCCGGCGAGCCGCTGGAACGCCCCCTTCCGGTTGCCGGCCGGCGGCTTCTCGTCGCCGACGAAGAAGCCCGTGTCACCCGCGCCCATGTACACCTCGGCGTCGAGGTCGAGTTCCGCCAACCCGCCGACGTGGTCCACGTCGAAGTGGGTGATGAGCACCCGTCCCACGTCGTCGAGCGAGAAGCCGGCGTCGCGGACGCCGTCGCGTATCCGCGCCGCGTCCATCGGCGTCCCGGTGTCGACGAGCGTGAGCGCGCCCTCGTCGTGGTCGCGGTCGTCGGCGAGGTACGCGTTCACGCCCCGACACTCGATACGCCACACTCCGTCCCGGAGCTGTGTGACCATGATACCTGTACAACGCCCGACGGGTTAATGACACCGCCGGCTCGCGCCGGCTCAGACCGGGAGGCGACCGCGGACGAACCCCGACAGGGCGCGCCGCTTCGACGGCCGGCGGACGGCCTCCATCTCCGCGTCCGTGAGTTCGAAGTCGAACACGTCGAGGTTCGCGCGCAGGTGCCCCGTCGAGGTGGCTTTGGGGACCGTCGCGACGCCGTCCTGCTGGACGAGCCACCGGATGGCGACCTGCGCCGCGGACTTGTCGTAGCGCGCGCCGATGTCGTCGAGCACGGGGTCGTCGAGCACCGCGCCGTGGGCCAGCGGCGAGTACGCCGTCAGCAGCACGTCGTGAATCGAACAGTAGTCGAGCAGCCCCGTCTGGAGCCAGTAGGGGTTGTACTGCACCTGGTTCGTGAGTATCGGCGCGTCCGACAGCTCCCGAGCGCGGTGGAGCTTCTCCACGTCGAAGTTCGAGACCCCGAGGTGGCGCACCTTGTCGCGGTCGCGGAGGTCGTTCATCGCGTCCAGCGTCTCCCCGAGCGGGGTCCGCTGGGCCGTGTTGTGAATCAGGAGGAGGTCCGCGTACGCGGTGTCGAGTTTCGCCAGCGACTCCTCCGTGCTCCGGAGGACGGCGTCGCGCCCGCGGTTGCCGACGTTCAGCTTCGTCGCGAGGAACACGTCCTCGCGGGCCACGTCGCTGTCGCGGATGGCCGCGCCGACCTGTCGCTCGTTGCCGTACGCCTGCGCGGTGTCGATGTGGCGGTAGCCGAGGTCGAGGGCGGTCCGCACCGCGTCGTAGCAGTCCTCGCCGGTCAGTCGCCACGTCCCCAGCCCGACGGCCGGCACCTCCGTCCCCTGCACCGTGACGTACTCGCGTGTCATGTCCCCGACTACGGGGCCGGCCCGAATAGGCGTTTCACTCGACGCGGAGCGGGTACGCCTCGGGGAGGCCGTACACCCGGCGACAGCAGTCCTCCACGAAGTCCGCGAGGTGTTTCGGGTCCGCGACCGCGGAGACGTACACCGTCCCGTCGCGAGCCTTCCGCGTCTCCGGCTGCTCGAGCTTGAACACGGGGTACTCCGAGAGTAGCTCGTCGAGCGCGTCCCGCTCGTCGTCCTCGACGAACAGTTCGAGGACGCGGTCGGCGTACCGGAGGGTGCGCTCGCCCGCGAGGACGGTGGTCGTGTCCCCCTGGCCGCGCCGCGCCATCAGTGAACGGACGAGCGTCCGTCGGCGGCCGGTCGGGTCCGTCGCGGGGTCCATACCCGAGGGTCGCCGCCGGGGGACATGAACGTCCGGGAACCGGCCCGCGACATCGGCGCCTTTCTTCAACGTTTTACCCCCGCCGCGAGAAGCGCGGGTATGACGGAGCCACACGTGCTGCTGTTGGGCGCGCCCGGCGCCGGGAAGGGAACGCAGAGCAAGCGCATCGCCGAGCGGTTCGGCGTCGACCACATCACGACCGGCGACGCGCTCCGGGCCAACAAGGGGATGGACATCTCCGAGCTGGGCTTCGAGCACGACACGCCGGGCGGCTTCATGGACGCCGGCGAACTCGTCCCCGACGAGGTCGTCAACGAGATCGTCGTCACGGCGCTCGCCGACGCGGACGGCTTCGTCCTCGACGGCTACCCGCGCAACATCGAGCAGGCGGAGTTCCTCGACGAGCGGACGGACCTCGACGCCGTGCTCCTGCTCTCCGTGCCGGACGACGAACTGGTGGACCGCCTCACCGGCCGCCGGGTGTGTCCCGACTGCGGCGCGAACTACCACGTCGAGTTCGACACGCCGGAGGAGGCCGGCGTCTGTGACGAGTGCGGCGCGGCGCTCGTCCAGCGCGAGGACGACACGGAGGAGACCGTCCGCGAGCGCCTCCGCGTCTTCCGCGAGAACACCGAGCCGGTCATCGAGCACTACCGCGGGACCGACGCCTTCGCCGAGATAGACGGCGAGGGGACGCCCGACGAGGTGTGGGACGCGGTCGCGGACGCCATCGAGTCGCGCGCCTGACGCGGACCCGCAAGCTCTTCTCCCCCCGTCGGCTCGGGGGTGTATGTACGACGACGACGGCTTCGACGAGTTCGGCGAGGAGGCACCCGGCGACGACGTCCTGCAGGTGGTCGAGCGGAGCGACGGCGTCACCGCGCGCGGCGTCGCGGGCGCGCTCGGCATCGGCACCGAGGAGGCGAAGGAGCGCCTGCGCGACCTGCGGGCGAACGGCGAGGTGGAGGAGGCCGCCGACGGGACGTGGATCGTGCCGATGCAGGCGGGCGCGGACGACCCCTACGTGTTCTGACCGCGGTCGTCGACGGCTAGTCCACGAACGGCGCGTAGAGGTCGGCCCAGTAGTCGGTCCCCTCGTAGCGGGCGAGGTACTGCCCGTTCTCGCCGGCCTCGCCGACGACGGGGTCGTGTTCGCGGAACCGCCGGGCGAGCGACTCGAAGGCGTCCGAGGCGCTCCCCTCGTAGTAGCCGTCGCCCGTCGCCGTCGCGACCACCTCCCGTTCGGCCTCCGAGAGCCCGTCGAGGGTGAAGCGGTAGCGCTCGCGGAGGTCGGCGGCGAGCGTCGCGGCGTCCGGCGCGACCCGCTCGGCCGTGTAGGTGAACTCGTAGCGCGAGGCCGGGCGCGTCTCGACGGTGACGGCGTAGGCCGTCCCCTCGTACTCGACGGCGGTCACGTCGCCGTTCACGAGCCGCGACTCCGTGGCGACCTCGGGTGCGTACACTTCCCCGACCCCGTAGCCCGTGTCCTCCGGGAGGTCGTCGGGCTTCGGGAACAGGCCGTTCAGCAGAGCGCGGTCCCGCTCGGGGAAGTCGGCGAGCGGGGTTCCGGAGCCGACCGTCTCGTACTCCGTCTCGACGGAGACGCGCGTCCCGTCCGGGGCCGGGTCGCGCTCGATGGACACCGAGTAGTAGCCGTCGGCGGTCGCGTACGGACGGTCCGTGTCTATCTGTCGCGCCGTCCCGGTCTCGGTCGCGGTGCCGTTCGCTATGAGCTCGTCGAACAGGTCGCTCTCGGGGGGGTCGCGGGCGTAGCGGTCGGCGAGGTCGGCGTCGTCGCTCACGTCCGTCATCGTCAGGACGGCGTTCGGGTGGGCACAGCCCGCGAGGGTGCCGGCGCCGGCGGCGGCGACGGTCGCGAGGAAGGTGCGGCGGCGGAGGGGCATACGTACAGCTGTGTGACGGCCCGTTGAGTGTCTTGGGGGCGACCGCAGGAGTCAAACCCTCCCGCTGGCAAGGGAGGGGCAATGGCACGAACGGCCGAGAAGGTCGAGGACCTCGTCCGCGAGGACCCGTCGCTGCGCGACTCCCTGGAGTTCCTCCTGGAGCGCGACGGCGCGGTGACGTGGGGCGAGGCCTCCGGGGAGCTGTCGAGCGGGCAGTGGGGCCGGCTCATCGAGAAGGGTATCCTCGCCGACGCCGGCGAGGGGTTCGAACTCGCCGACCCCGAGGGGGTCCGCGAGGGGCTCTCCTCGGACGGCGACGCCGACGTCGAGGAGATAGACGACGACTCCTCGTGGTCCACCTACGACAAGCTGGCGGGACTCGGAGCGCTCGGGATGTTCGCGGGCTACTCCATCGGCCCGGTGCGCAACGCCATCGGCGGGACGCTCGACGTGGTGCTCGGTCCCATCGACGCCGCGCTCCCCTTCTACGGCGTTATCCTCGTGCTCGCGACCGTGACGGGGTTGTACAGCACGCTCCTGCAGGCGAACCTCATGGACACCGAGAAGATGGGGAAGTACCAACAGCGGATGAAGGACATGCAGGAGCGGCGCAAGGCCGCACAGGAGCGTGGCGACGACGAGGAGCTCGACCGCATCCAGGAGGAGCAGATGGAGGCGATGGGCGACAACCTCGGCATGTTCAAAGAGCAGTTCCGGCCGATGGTGTGGATCATGCTGCTCACCATCCCGGTGTTCCTGTGGATGTACTGGATGATCCTCTCGCCCGAGCAGGCGGTCACCCCGCAGACGGTGACGCTCCCGCTCATCGGCACGCGCGAGTGGACCGCGGGCGTGCTGGGGCCGCTGCAGGCGTGGATCCTGTGGTACTTCCTCTGCTCGATGAGCTTCAATCAGCTGCTCCGCAAGTCGCTGAACATCCAGACGACGCCGTCGGCCTCGTAGGGCCGCCTCGCGGCCCCACGCGCCCGCGCCGAAGGGCAACCCATTTGGCCCCCACCGACGGAGTGGTTACATGCTGATTACCATCTCGGGCCCCGCCGGGAGTGGCAAATCAACCGCGGCGGCCGCGCTCGCCGACCGCCTCGGTTACGACCACACGTCCGGGGGCGACATCTTCCGCGACCTCGCCGCCGAGAAGGGCCTCACGCCGCTCGAACTCAACAAACTGGCCGAGGAGGACGACGCCATCGACCGCGACCTCGACCGCCGGCTCCGCGCGCTCGCCGCCGAGGCCGACGAGCTCGTTCTCGAATCCCGCCTCGCCGGGTGGATGGCCGGCGAGCACGCCGACTTCCGCATCTGGCTCGACGCGCCGCTCGAAGTGCGCGCCGACCGCATCGCCGACCGCGAGAACAAGGACGTCGACCTCGCACGCACGGAGACGGAGGCGCGCGCCACGAGCGAGGCGAAGCGGTACGACGAGTACTACGGCATCGACATCCACGACCTCGCCATCTACGACCTCGTGCTCAACACCGCGCGGCTCGACCCCGACGGCGTCGTGGAGGCCATCGAGACGGTCGTGAACGCGTACAGCCCCGCGGGCGACGAGGGGAAGACGCCCGTCGCCGTCGACTACGAGTTCTGAGATGCGCGGCGCCCCCGACGACCGGACGCCGGAACAGCTGCTCGGCTTCGGGGTGGTCAACCTCGACAAGCCGCCCGGCCCCTCCGCCCACCAGGTGGCCGGCTGGGTGCGCGACCTCGCCGGGCAGGAGCGGGCGGCCCACTCGGGGACGCTCGACCCGAAGGTGACGGGCTGTCTGCCGACCCTGCTCGGCGACGCGGTGCGGGCCGCACAGGTGTTCGACGACAGCGTGAAGGAGTACGTCGCGGTGCTCGAACTCCACAAGCCCGCACCCGCGGCGCTCGAATCCACCGTCGCGGAGTTCGAGGGGGAGATATACCAGAAACCGCCGCGCAAGAGCGCCGTCTCGCGCCGGCTGCGCACGCGGACGATACACGACCTCGACGTGCTCGAAGTCGCGGACCGGAAGGCGCTGTTGCGGGTGCGGTGTGCCTCGGGGACCTACGTCCGGAAGCTGTGTCACGACATCGGCCTCGCGCTCGGGACGGGCGCGCACATGGGCGCGCTCCGGCGCACGGGGACCGGCCCGTTCGACGACACGACCCTGCACACGATGCACGACCTCCACGACGCCCTCGTCGAGTGGCGCGAGCGGGACGACGAGGCGCCGCTCCGCGAGGTCGTTCTCCCGGCGGAACGCGCGCTCGCGGGAATCCCGCGCGTGACGGTCGCGGCGAGCGCGGCCCCCGAAATCGCGGAGGGCGCGCCCGTCTACGCGCCGGGCGTCCTCGACGCGGAGACGGACGAGCCGGGGACGTTCGTGGCCTGCTACACGCCCGACGGCGCGGCCGTCTGTCTCGGCACGCTCGTCGGCGACCCCGGGGCCGACTCGGGAACGGTCGTCGAACTCGAACGCGTCCTCGTCTGATTTTTCCCGCGGGCGGCCGACGCCCGGGTATGGAACTCGGCACCGCGACGACGACGCCCGGCGAGCGCGCGACCGGCTGGCTCCCCGTCACGGAGATGCCGACCGGCGGGACCGAACGGCTTCCCGTCGTCCTCGTGGACGGCGCGGCCGACGGCCCGACGGTCTGGGTGACGGCGAACGTCCACGGCAACGAGGTGGTTGGGCTCGCCGTGGCACAGGACCTCGCGGCGGCCCTCGACCCGGCCGACGTGTCGGGACGGGTGGTCGTCGTCCCGACGGCGAACCCCGCCGGCCTCCGCCGGAAGGCGCGCCGCTCCTACTACGGCGACGAGGACCCGAACCGGAAGCTCCCCGACCCGCACGACGAGGCGACGGAGCCACCGTCGGTGCAGGAACTCGTCGGCGAGCGGCTCTACGAGGCGTTCACGGAGACGGTGCCGGCCGACTACCTGCTCGACCTGCACACGGCCGGCGCGGGGGCGATTCCCTTCACCATCCGCGACCGGGTGCTGTACGGCGCGGCGCGAACCGAGGACGACGCGCGCCTGCTCGCGGGCGACGTGGCCGCGCTCGCCGAGGCCGTCGGCCTGCCCGTCGTCACGGAGTACCCGCCCGAGGAGTACACGGGGAAGTCGCTCCAGCGGTCGGTCGCGGGCGCGGCGCTCAACGGCGCGGGCGTCCCGGCGCTGACGCTCGAACTCGGCGAACACCGGCACGTCCGGCCCGACCACCGCGCCGCGGGGCTCGCGGCGGTCTATCGGGGGCTGGTCCACGCGGGCGTCCTCGACGCGGTGCCGGCCGAGGTAGCCGAGGCCGACCCCGGCGTCGAGGCCCCCGTCGAGTACCCGGTGCGGCGGTTCCGCGGGCCGCGCGCGGAGCGCGCGGGCGTCGTCCGGCATCTGGTCGAACCGGGGGCGGCGTTCGCCGAGGGCGACGCCGTCGCGGAGGTGCGGACGGTCCACGGGGAGGTGACGGAGACGGTGACGGCCGAGCGCGACGGCTACGTGCTGGGGCACGCGGAGGGCGCGCTCGCCTACGAGAACGACCCCGTGTGCAGCGCGGCGGTGCGCGACGACGGCGACCTCGTCGCGCCGCGCGAGGGAGAGGAGTAGTCAGTCGGCGGCGGGTTCGCCCGACTCGACCCGCTCGATCTCGATGCCGCCCGTGAGTTGCTGGTGCGGGTACGGCATGTCGATGCGCTCCGCGTCACACCGCTCCTTGACGGCCTGGACGTACTCCGAGCGGACGCGGACGAAGTCCGAGCGGTCCGGCTCGTCGATCCAGAAGCGGGACTTCAGGCCGACGTAGGAGTCGGCGAGTTCGGTCAGGCGGACGGAGACCGGCGGCTCGTCGAGTATCTCCTCGTGCTTCTCCGCCTCCTCGACGATGACCTCCTTCGCGTGGTCGATGTCGTCGTCGTAGCCGACGCCGAAGAGGAACTGGATACGGAGCTTGTCCTTCGCGACGGGGTTCGTGATGGCCGTGTTCGCGAGTTCGGAGTTCGGCACGGTGATGAGTTCGTTGTCGAACGTGCGGACGCGCGAGACGCGGAAGGAGATGTCCTCCACGACGCCGACGTTGCCGTCCCACTCCACCCAGTCGCCGATCTGGACCTTCGGGTCCGCGATGAGGAACACGCCGGCGACGAGGTTGCCGATGAGGTCCTGCGAGGCGAAGCCGACGGCGAGCGTCAGCGCCGCGGCGATGGTCGCCACGGAGGCGAGCAGGTTCCCGAAGCCCGCGATGGCGAACGCGACCGCGAGGCCGACGAACGCGACGCCCGCGAGCGTCAGTTTCCGCGCGGGCTTGACGAGCGTGTCGCCCACGCCGCGCGCCCGGAGCACCCGTTCGACGGCCGGCACCGCGACGGCCTTCCCGACGACGTACACCACCGCCAACACGAGGACGAACGTCACCGCGTCGGTCGCGAAGTCGATGCCCTGCGGTATCAGCTGGTTATCGACGTAGTCGGCGATACGCGCCCCGAGTCCCGCCTGTAGCGGTAACATCTCTACCGACGGGGACTCGCGGCGACAGTATAATTCCGGGGGAATCGGTCACGAACGGGGGGCGCGAGGGCCCGCGCGACACGCCCCGCGGCCCGGCGAAACGACACGCTTAACAGTCGAACCGTACTCCCTCAGTGTACCGGGACCGTGGGGTAGTGGTATCCTCTGCGGATGGGGTCCGTAGGACCCGAGTTCAATTCTCGGCGGTCCCACTCTCGAAACCCACAACGAGCGACGCGTAGGCCGTACGCGCCGCGCACCGGCCGTTTCGCTGCTCGGAAGCGGGTCGGTTTCGGTGGTCCTCGACGACGCGCTCGTCGGAGCTTTCGGGGTGGTGCTATCCGGCTGCAGGACTGATAGCCGCGACTGTCGTCGTGTCGGCTCCGCCGGTTCGCGCGTCGGTGTGACCCGACCCTCGACTCGGGACTCGGCGGTGACTGGAAATCCCTGACGACTCCCGACGCGGACCGCCGGGGCATTCGTGGCCAGTTCCGAGTAATCATACTTGTGCTTGATTCGATGAGCTTGCAGTAGGCGAGCTAAAACGCATGATTCTGGTAACCATTGTCAGACATGCGTCCGCTGTATGTCATTCTCACGACGCGAGAACGGCCCGACCCTTTATGAGGGTAAGCCGAGTCTAATCCTCTAAGCGATCGGCTCTCGGACGAAGCCAAAGGAAGATAGGACGCCGAGGACGGTTTGCCCCCGTCCGCGGTACGATTCCGCCTATGACGATAGGCGGGAAATAGCTTCCGACGCTTCTGTTCCCGGCCGTCGCTGGAAATCAACGATGAACATCAAGAATCTGTTCGACGACGAAGATGCCGTTTCGCCGGTCATCGGGGTCATCCTGATGGTCGCGATTACGGTCATTCTGGCCGCCGTCATCGGGACATTCGTCCTGGGACTCGGCGATCAGGTCCAGAGTAGTGCACCGAACGCGAACTTCCAATTCCAGTACCCTTCGGCAGACTACGAATCCAGTTCGCTCGAAGCGGGTGACGTGATAGAGATCACTCACAACGGTGGGCAGGACGTTTCTGCCTCCAACCTGGACGTCCAGGTTGGGAGCGCGATTGTAATCGATTCACCGGGCGACGACACCTCGTCGGGCTACATCCCGAATGCTTCGTCGGCTTGGTCCAGTACGGTTTCCACCGGTAGCACGCTTACGCTCGTGGAACCGAACGCGACCGCTGGCGACCAGTTTGAGGGTGGCTTCACCGTCCGCGTCGTGTGGACATCGCCCTCGGGTGGCTCGTCGAACACAATCGGTAGCTCCACGGTCCCGAACTAATGGACCTCAAGCAACTGTTTAGTGAGGAAGACGCGGTGTCGCCGGTCATCGGGGTCATCCTGATGGTCGCGATTACCGTCATCCTCGCGGCCGTCATCGGGACGTTCGTGCTGGGGCTGGGCGACCAGGTGCAGTCGAGCGCACCGAACGCGAACTTCCAGTTCCAGTACGAAGACACGAACCTTAACGGAACGGCTACTATTGAGACGACGGTGACTCATAATGGTGGCCAGGACGTTGACTCGTCGGCTGTTGAGGTTCAAATCGGTGGTGAGACAGCGTACGCGACGCAAGTAGCCAGTAATGAGATTCAGACGACGGACGGATTTACTGGCACACTCTCGACTGGTTCAACCGCCTCGTTCAACGCTACCAACGCTGGTAGCCCGGCAGCCAATGCGAAGGTTGTCGACAGCGCTGGGACCTTCACGAACGGTTTCACCGCCATCTCCGGCGGCGACACCGTCCGCGTCATCTGGACCTCGCCGAATGGCGGCAGCTCCAACACCATCGGCTCCTCGACCGTTCCCAACTAACTGACGCTCCGCGCGTCAGCTTTCCTTCTTTCAACACCGACCAGCCACGGCTACCCCCGTCGCTTTTTGTATCTACCTCGTGTTTGTAGGGACACGCGACCAGTACGACGGACCCCCCGAAGATTGCAGATTCCGTCCGTGCGGTCGTCCCCTAATACGATGAACATCAAGAACCTATTCGGCGACGAGGGTGCGGTCTCCCCCGTCATCGGTGTGATTCTGATGGTCGCCATCACGGTGATTCTGGCGGCCGTCATCGGCACGTTCGTGCTCGGCCTCGGTGACCAAGTCCAGAGCAGCGCGCCGAACGCGAACTTCCAGTTTAGCTACGATTCGAGCGCCGAGAGCTTCACCATCACACACAATGGTGGGCAGGATGTCGAGGCTTCGAACGTAGAAGTGCAGGTCAACGGCGACGACGCCCAGGCTTGGGCGGATGGTTCAGGAAGCAGTGGTACGATTTCGACCGGTTCAAGTACGGCTTTCGGGTACAACGGCAACAGTACCGGCGTTCCGTCGGCATTCAGTTCGGGGAGCGGGTCCGACGTGCTGGTGATCTGGTCGGCCCCCAACGGCGGCTCCTCGAACACCATCGGTTCCTCGACGATTCCGAACTAACTGACTCCCCACAGTCAGCCACCCTTCTTTCGCATACTCCCCGACCAGCGACCGCCACCCGCTAGCTACAAATACGACCCCCGAGTCCGACGACCAATGGCCCGACTGACCACCTGCGACGATTGCGGCCGGCGGTACGACACGGCGGTCGGGCGCGACTGTCCGGCGTGTGCGGCGCGCGCGGCGTAGCACGGATTGCCGGGTTTATGTGTAATGAGTTTGAAAGGCGAGACATGGGCACGACTGCCCCCCTGACCCCCGAACAGTACCGCCCTCCACAGGTGAGACGGCGTGCGTGAGCGACTGCTCGCGGTCGCGCTCGCGGCGCTGATGGTCGCGTCGGTGACCGTCGGCGGCGCGGCCGGCGTCGCCGGCGCGCAGGAGGCCGACCCGGCCGACCCGCTCCCGGAGAACGCCACCGACCTCGGCGAGGCCGACGACGCGTACGTGGCCGAGAACGGCGACGTGGTGCTGGTGTACGACACCGACGCCACGGAGACCGACGCCGGCACGCAGGTCGAGTACGGCCTCGACGTGGGCGAGAGCGTCCTCCACGCGCTCGTCGTGACGACGAACACCACGGACTCGAACGTCACCGGTGACGCGACGGCCGTGCTGTCGCCGGACCGGCTCTCCGCGAACGGGTCGCTCGCGGCGCCGAGCCCCGAGAGCCTGGAGTCGCTGACGTTCGACGCCTCGTCGGTGCAGTCCGACGAGACCGCCGAGGCCGACCTGTCGCTGTCCGCGACGCTCGCCGCCGGCGAGTCCGAGCCGGGCCAGCAGGTCGGCGGGCTCGTCGAGACGGTGGACTTCTCGACGGACGCGCGCTACGGACCGGACACGCTCTCGGCGAACGGGAGCTTCGACGCGAACCTGACGACGCCGCTCGGGAGCCCGCAGGAGCAGTCCTTCCGGCTCGTCGAGTCCGAGTCGGGCTACACGCTCGACGCCGAGCAGAACTACACCGTGAGCGGCTACAGCCGCGACGGCTGGGAGACGCGCGAGGCGGCCCGCGACACGCTCGAATCGCAGTACGCCTCCCTCGCGACCTCGCTCGACGGCGAGGCGACCGTCACGCTCGAGTCGTACAGCTTCGAGAACGTCACCGGCGGGTACGGCGACGCCGGCCGGCTCGACATCGCCTTCACCGTCGAGTACACCGGCATCGACGCCGGCCTGCGCGACCGCATCGTCACCTCGCTCGCCGACTCGGAGGACGTGAACCTCACCGACGCCGAGGCCGAGGAGGTCGCGCGCGGCGTCACCGACCTCCGCGTGGACGAGATCAGCGCCTCCCTCGACGCGGGCGAGTCGTCCTACGCGGGCGAGTACACCGTCCGGCTGTCGAACTACGCCGGCGCGCTCCGCGCCGGCCTGACGCTCGCCGAGTCGGTCCAGCCGCCCGAGACGGGCGTCGAGGGGACGAGCAGCCTCGGCACGACGGACTTCGACCGCGTGCGCGACACGCTCGACGCGCGCCAGGAGGCCGGCTTGGTCGAGACGTACGCGCTCGACGCGAGCGTGGCGACCGGCGACGACGGCACGACCGTCGACGTGACCGGCGAGTACCGCACCGAGAACTGGGCCGCCTACCGCGACGCGCTCGCGGCCCGGAACGTCTCGACGGCCGACGCCGAGATGTCGCTGCACGCCGAGACGACCGGCGACGGCGAACTCGCCGTCGAGGGGAGCTACACCGTCGAACAGGACGCCCTGCTCGACACCGCGCTCGATTCGCTGTACAACTCCACCAACGAGACGGAGAGCGCCGACGCCCGGCGCTTCGTCGAGGCGTTCCGCGACGCCGACCTGCGGCGCGCCCGGATGGACGCCTCCTTCGAGGGCGACCGCGTCCGCATCGAGGCCGGCGCGGCCTTCGAGAACATGTCCGAGTTCCGCACTGCGTTCCGCGAGACCACCGGGACGGACCTGAACGTCGCGAGCGCCGTCGGCCGGACGGACAACGGCTCGGTCACGAGCTACGTCCGGGTCGTCGGTGCCGTCCCCGGGAACGCCACCGAGGAGGACGTGCGCGCGCTCGACCCCGTCACGGAGAACACGACGGTCCACCTCGCGGGGACGTACAACCGCACGTTCCCCGAGGCCGACGTGGTCGGGGCCTACGAGTACCTCGGTCTGAACCGCTCGAACGGGAGCGAGACGACCCAGACGCCCGGTCAGCCCGGCTTCGGCGTCGCGGCGGCGGTCGTCGCGCTCGCCGGCGCGGCCCTGCTCGCGCGTCGCGAGTAGCGCTCTCCACCTTTCCGTTTCCGCCGAAGAACAGCCGCCGGCTCGGCGTTACTCCCGCTTCGCGCCCGGGTTCGTCACCGCGCCGTTCGCCGCCGAGCCGAACGCGGTGCCGTACTTCGCCAGCACGCCGGTCGTGTAGTTCGGCTCGGGCTCCTCGCGCGCCGCCAGCCGGTCGGCTAGCTCCTCGTCGGTGAGGTCCACGTCCATCGTCCGCGCGTCCACGTCGATGGTGACGGTGTCGCCGTCCTCCAGCGCGCCGATGGGGCCGCCGACGTACGCCTCCGGCGCGACGTGGCCGATCATCGGCCCGCGCGTCGCCCCCGAGAAACGGCCGTCGGTGAGCAGCGCCACGTCGTCCTCGTGGCCCGCGCCGACGACTGCCGCCGTGACGCCGAGCATCTCGCGCATCCCGGGCCCGCCCTGCGGTCCCTCGTTGCGGATGGCGATGACGTCGCCCGACTCGATGCCGCCCTCCTGGACGTACGCCATCGCGGCCTCCTCGTCCTCGAAGACGCGCACCGGCCCCTCGTGGTGCCACTTGTCCTCGCCCGTCACCTTCAGCACCGCGCCGTCGGGCGCGAGGTTCCCGGTGAGTATCTTGATGGCGCCCTCCTCGTGGAACGGGTCGGAGACGGGCCGGAGGAAGTCCGCCTCGATCTCCTCGTCCGGGGGCAGGTCCCCGCGCCGTTCGAGTTCCGCGAGCTCCTCCGCCACCGTGCGCCCGGTGACGGTCATCGCGTCCCCGTGGACGTAGCCGCCCTCGACGAGCCGCCGGACGACGACCGGGACGCCGCCGAGTTCGTGGAGGTCGTTCATCACGCGTGTGCCGCCGGGCTGGAGGTTCGCTATCTTCGGCGTCCGGCGCGATATCTCGTCGAACTCCTCGATGCCGAGGTCGATGCCGGCCTCCGCCGCGAGCGCGAGCAGGTGGAGGACGGCGTTCGTCGAGCCGCCCAGCGCCACCTGCACCGCGATAGCGTTCTCGAAGCTCTCCTTCGTGAGGACGTCCGAGGGCCTCCGGTCCTCGCGGACGCATTCGAGGACGAGTTCGCCCGCCCGCTCCGCGGTGTCGTACCGGGACGGGTCCTCCGCGGGCGGCGAGGCGGAGCCGAGCGGCGCGAGGCCGAGCGCCTCCGACAGCGACGCCATCGTGTTCGCCGTGAACATCCCGCCACACGAGCCCGCGCCGGGGCAGGCGTCGTGTTCGAGCGCGACGAGTTCGTCCTCGGTCATCTCGCCCGACGAGACGGCGCCGACGCCCTCGAAGACGTTCTGGACCGTCACCTCCCGGCCCTCGTGGTTCCCGGGCATGATGGACCCGCCGTAGAGGAACACGGAGGGGAGGTCGGTTCGGATGGCCGCCATCATCATGCCGGGGAGGTTCTTGTCGCACCCGGCGACCGTGACGAGCGCGTCCATCCGCTCGCCGAACGCGACGAGTTCGACGGAGTCGGCGATGACCTCCCGCGAGATGAGCGAGGCCTTCATCCCCTCCGTCCCCATCGAGATGGCGTCCGAGATGGTGACCGTCCCGAACTCGATGGGCATCCCGCCGTTCGCGTCGATGCCGTCGATGGCCGCGTCGGCCACGTCGTCGAGGTGGACGTTACACGGCGTGATGTCGGCGGCGGGGTTCGCCACCCCGACCATCGGGCTCGCGAGGTCCTCGTCGTCGAACCCCATCGCCCGGAACATCGCGCGGTGTGGCGCGCGCTCGGCTCCTTCCGTCACTTCCCGCGACCGCAGCCCCTCGGCCTTCTCCGGGGGCTCGGGGTCGCGCTCCGGCGGCTCCTGTCGGCTCATACTCCGGGGTTGTGTTCGCCCGGCATAAGGGTGCGTGCCCGGACAGATGTTACTCCCCTCCGGCGTCTCCGTGCCGTTCGGTTCCTCCAACTGTGGTGTGTGCACCTCCGAAGCCCCCGCTGCGCTCGCGCGACGAGCCTCGCCCCGCTCGGACGACAGCCACTGCTCCGGGTCCGATAGCGGCCGAACGGTCGGGACAGACCGCTCCTGCGGAGCGCGCCGGGGCTTTCGAGGTGTTCGCGATGGCCCGGTAGTCGGGGGGGCTTGCGACGCCACACCGCCGACCGACGAACACGAACGTCGACCGGTAGGAACACACTTGGCCGGCCGTGCCCCCAACCGTCACATGAGCGACGAGGACCTCACGCACACCGACGCGGAGGGGAACGCCGAGATGGTGAACGTCGGGAACAAGCCCGACAGCGACCGCCGCGCCGTCGCGCGGGGGAGCATCCACCTCGCGCCCTCGACGGTCGAGTCCGTGCGCGACAACGACGTGAAGAAGGGCGACGTGCTGGCCGTGGCGCGCGTCGGGGCGATACAGGCAGTCAAGCACACCTGGGAGACGATTCCGATGTGTCACCAGATTCCCGTCTCGAACGTGGACACCGAGTTCACGGTGCGCGACGACCGCATCGACCTCCGGGTCGCGGTGGAGACCACCGGCAAGACCGGCTGCGAGATGGAGGCGCTCGAAGGGGTGACGACGGGCCTCAACGTCGTCTGGGATATGTGCAAGGCCGCGGAGAAGGACGCCGAGGGCCAGTATCCGGGGACGCGAATCACGGACGTCGAGGTGGAGCGGAAGGAGAAGTCGTGACTACTCGGCGACGGCGAGTTCCGACGCCTTCGCGCGCGTCCGCTCGACGACGGCCGGCCGGGCCTCGAACTCGATGACGACCTCGTCGCCGTAGTCGACCTCCTCGACGGCGGCGTGGTCGTGGACCCACGAGACGAGGCTCATCGCGTCGTCCGACATGGGCAACACGAGCCGCTCGCGCTGGAAGGCGGGGAGTTCGCGGTCCACGCGCTCGCGCAGCGCGTCGATCTCCAGCCCCTCCTTCCCCGAGACGGCGACGGGGTTGGGCGCGAGCGCCGACAGCGCCTCGCGCTTGCGGCGGAGTTTCTCGTCCGACACCGTGTCCGTCTTGTTGAGCACGGTGACGATGGGCGCCTCGTTGCGCTCGTACAGCGTGTCGTGGCAGGTGACGAGCTTCTGGCGTATCTCCTCGACGGGGTCGGAGACGTCCACGACGAGCAGGACGAGGTCCGCGCGGTACACCTCCGAGAGCGTGGACTTGAACGACTCGACGAGCCAGTGGGGGAGGTCGGAGATGAACCCGACCGTGTCCGTGACGAGCACGTCGCGCTTCCCCATCTCCGCCCGGCGCGTGGTCGTTCCGAGCGTGGTGAACAGGCGGTTCTCGCTCTCCGCGGTGGTGTCGAGGTCCGGATGCAGCCCCTCGTTCTCCTCGACGTCGAGGTCGTCCGCGAGCCGCCGGAGGAGCGTCGACTTCCCGGCGTTCGTGTAGCCGGCCAGCGCCACGAGGTCGAAGCCGGACTCGCGGCGCTGTTCGCGCCGGTGCTCCTCCGTCTCCTCGATGGTTTCGAGTTCGTCGCTGATGCGGGCGATACGCGACTTGATGTCGCGCTCGCGCGACTCGTCGTACTCGCCCAGCCCCATGAAGCCGGGTCGCTCGTCGCGCTTCGCGAGCGAGGTCTTCGCCTCCGCGCGCGGCAGCTCGTAGCGGAGCTGTGCGAGCTCGACCTGGAGCTGGGCCTTCTTCGTCCGGGCGCGCTGGCCGAAGATCTCGAGGATGAGCCGGAAGCGGTCGAGCACCTCGACGCCCTCCGGGAGCGTGTTCCCGATGTTGTACGTCTGGTAGGGGCCGAGGCGGTTGTCGAAGACGACGGTCGTCGCGTCCGTCTCGCGGACCAGCGCCGCCAGCTCCTCGACCTTCCCCTCGCCCAGACAGAAGGCGGGGTCCTCCTTGCGCTGTTGGGTCACCTCGCCGACGACGCCGTAGCCGGCCGCGCCGGCGAGTTCGCGTATCTCCGCCGTGTCCGGGTCGGGCCCGTCGCCCCGCTTGGCGACGACCGCGACGCCGTTGTGTGGCTCTGCCGTCACTCGCCACGGGGTTGGTCGTACGGAACCATAAGCGTCCGGACGCCACAAGAGTCATACCCGTTCGTTGCGCCCGGATTGGTATGGTCGATATAAACTTCCAGCAGCTCGGTCTCGAACTCGGGTCCGGGGCCGTCATCGGCGGCGTCATCGGCTTCGCGGCGAAGAAGGTCGCGAAGCTCATCGCGATCCTCGTCGGGCTGGAGCTGGCGCTGTTCAAGTTCCTCGAGTCCCGCGAGATAATCACGGTGGACTGGGAGCGGCTGACCGCCGGCTTCGTGCAGGCGAGTCAGGACGCCGCCGCCGGCGCCCCGCCGTCGTGGGTCCAGACCATCCTCTCGACGCTGTCCGTCTCCGCCGGCTTCACCGGCGGCTTCCTGCTCGGCTTCCGGCGGGGATAGTCGTCCGACCCGCTCGAACCGCCCGAAACCGACCCTACCGCGTGTCGAGGTCGCCCTTGTCCTTCACGACGCGCGTGTCCGCCTCGCCCGAGGACACCTCGTTCGCCAGCTCGTAGAAGTCGTTCTGCATCCCCGCGGGGAACGTCACCACGCCGACCCACGAGCCGTCCGACTGCCACTCCTCGCGTTCGAGGTCGCCGAACTCGCGTACCTTCGCCTGTCCCGAGCCCGCGTACTCCGCGGGAAGCTGGACGGCTATCGTCATCTCCTCGAACCGGATGGGGATGACGGGTCGCAGCGCCTCCAGCGCGTCGTCCACCTGCGACTGGGCCGGCTCCATCGGGTCGACGGTGAAGCCGGCTTCCTCCAGCGCGCGCTCGATGCGCTCCGGCGGGTGGGGGGTGTCGTTCTGCTGGGGGTTGATGCCGTTGCGCGCGATGATGTTGATGAGCCGCCGGCGCTTCTGCTCCTGCATCTCCCGGCGCTGGTCGGCGGTTATCTGTATCTCGCCGCGCGTGATGACCTCCGGGATTATCTCCAGGGGGTCGGTGGTGCCGAACACCTCCTCAAGCGCCGTCTCCGGCGGACGGTCGCCCGAGGAGGCGTCCTCGAAGACGTCCTCGGCGGCGATGACGTCCTCCAGCTCGCCGTCGAACTCGCCGCGCTTGATGGCCAGCGCGGCGTCCGGGTCCACGAGCACCTCGAAGCGTTCGCCGTGCGATTCCAGCCGCGCCGTCACGGCCTCGTCGAGCGAAATCATACCCGCGGCTACGCCGCCGGGTACCTAAAAGGTGTGTTCGGGCTACTCCTCGTCCTCGTCGTCCTCCTCGGCGGCGAGGAGGCCGTGCGCCGAGAGGTGCTCCGCGATCTCGTCGTCCGAGAGGTCCGCGTAGCGTTCCGTTTCCGCGTCGATGGTGGCGACGCCGACGCCCTCGGGGTCGAGCGCGCCGTCGTTGACGGAGGCCAGCGCCGCGAGCGCGAGTTCGACGCCCTCGTCGAGCGTCGCCTCGGGGTCGTAGTGCTCCTCGAGGTAGTCGTCTATCTCGCCGCGGTCCGCGCCGACGGCGAGCGCCTGCCACTCGTAGGGGGTGCCGGAGGGGTCCGTCTCGAACAGCCGCGGCTCGCCGTCCTCGATGCCGCCGACGATGAGCGCGACGCCGAACGGGCGCGCCCCGCCGACCTGCGTGTACTGTTGGATGTGGTCCGTGATGTTCTTCGTCAGCTGTTCGACGCCCACCGGCTCGCCGTACCGGAGCTGTTCGACCTGCGCCTGCCGGCGCGCGAAGTCGATGAGCTGTCGGGCGTCGGCGACGTGGCCCGCGGAGGCGATGCCGACGTGGTCGTCGGCCTTGTGGAGCTTCTCGACGGAGGAGGGCTCCATGAGCGGGGAGCGGGAGCGCTTGTCCACGACGAGGACCACGCCGTCCGCCGTTCGTACGCCGATACTCGCGGAGCCGCGCTTGACGGCCTCTCGCGCGTACTCGACCTGGTAGAGGCGACCGTCCGGGGAGAAGATGGTGATACCCCGGTCGTAGGCCTGCTGTTGGGATTGTCCCTGCATAGTGTCAGTCGAGGTCGGTCGCCCCGAGGTAGCCGTCCCCGACGCGCGCGTCGATGCGGCGGTTCCGCACGAGGGCGCGCCGGTCGCTTCCCGCGAGGGCGACGTGTCTCTCCCGTGCGGATACCTGCGGGCGTCGTATATATTTTTCTTCACAGGCCCGCACGGTACCCGAGACGCCCGTCACACGAACCCCGAGCGGGTGGCCGTTCACCCCGTCAACGCAGGCGACGACGGCCCGGCCCCGTTCCACCTCGTCGCGGCGCACCCGGACGACGGCGTGGCCCTCCCCGTCCTCGAAGCGAAAGCCGAACACCGTCAGGTCGGCGTCGGCGCTGCCCGTGTCCCCGACGAGGTTCTGAGCCGCGTACCACACCTCGCGCTGGAAGTCGCCCCGCGTGAGGTCGGCGTCGGGCCACGACTCCAGCGAGACGGCGAGGTAGCGCCACCGTTGTCGGAGGTGCTTCGGGAGGTGTTTCACGGCCGCACTTCCGCCCCTCCGGGCTTGAATCGTGTGGACTCGCGGCGCCTCCCGCTCGCCCGGGCGATACATCCTTGACGGGGCCGGGCGAACGTCGGGGCGATGAGTCTCGAAGACGATGCCGAGGAGCTCGCCTCCGACCTCGGCGTGGACAAAGAGGAGGTCCTAGAGGACTTGGAGAAGCTCGTCAGCTACTCCGTGCCGCTCGACGAGGCGAAGGGGTCGCTGCGCCGGAAGTACGGCGACGGCTCCGCCTCGGGCGGCGACGAACCGACGACCAAGGACATCGCCGAGGTGACGACGGCGGACGGCAACGTCACCGTCACCGGCCGCGTCCTGACGGTGGGGAAACGCTCCATCCGCTATCAGGGCGACGAGCAGGTCATCCACG
Source organism: Halosegnis marinus (assembly GCF_029338355.1). GTDB lineage: Archaea > Halobacteriota > Halobacteria > Halobacteriales > Haloarculaceae > Halosegnis > Halosegnis marinus. Next base: position 354,534 of record NZ_CP119802.1, on the reverse strand, counting down.
AGGGCGAACTCGCCGACGCGACCGGGGTCATCTCCTACACCGCGTGGGAGGACTTCGGCCTCTCGCCCGGCGACACCGTCACCGCGGGCAACGCCGGCGTCCGCGAGTGGGAGGGGTCGCCCGAACTCAACCTCGGGCAGTCCACGACGCTCGTCTTCGAGGACGACGACCTCGACGTGCCCTACGAGGTCGGCGGCGACCGGACGCTCGGCGACCTCGAACCGGGCGACCGCGGGCGCAACGTCGTCGTCCGCGTGCTGGAGTGCGAGGAGAAGACCATCGACGGCCGCGACGGCGAGACGGAGATACTCTCCGGCGTCCTCGGCGACGGGACGGGACGACTCCCGTTCACCGACTGGGACCCGCACGACGAGATAACGGCGGGCGCGAGCGTCCGCATCGAGGACGTCTCCATCCGCGAGTTCCGCGGCGTCCCCTCGGTGAACGTCTCGGAGTTCTCGACGGTCATCGCCCTCAACGAGGACGTGTCGGTGAGCGACGAGGCCCCGGAGATGGCCATCGGCGAGGCCGTCGGCGACGGCGGCGCGTACGACGTGACCCTCGTCGGCAACCTCATCGAGGTGCGCGACGGCTCCGGACTCATCGAACGGTGTCCGGAGTGCGGCCGCGTCGTCCAGAACGGCCAGTGTCGCTCGCACGGCGCGGTCGAGGGCGAGGACGACCTGCGCGTGAAGGCCATCCTCGACGACGGCACGGGGACCGTCACGGCCATCCTCGGCCATGACCTCACGGCCGAGATATACGGCGGCGGCATCGAGGACGCGAAGGACCACGCCCGCGACGCGATGGACAAGGAGGTCGTCGCCGACGACATCCGCGAGAAACTGGTGGGCAAGGAGTACCGCGTCCGTGGCCAGCTCTCGGTGGACGAGTACGGCGCGAACCTCGACGCGACGGAGTTCGCGGAGAGCGACGACGACCCCGCGGAACGCGCCGCCGCCGCGCTCTCGGAGGTGCGCGGATGAGTTCGAGCGAGTCGAACGACTCCGGGCCGGGCCGCCGCGAGATAGCCCACCGGCTGTTCGCCGCGGAGTTCGACGACGCCGACTTCTCCTACTCGGAGAGCGACGAGGAGCGCGCGCCCAACTACGTCGTCACGCCCTCGGGCGCGCGGGTGAACCGCCTCTTCCTCGTCGGCGTCCTCACCGAGACGGAGTGGGTCAACGACGACATGCTCCGCGCCCGGGTCGTGGACCCGACCGGCCCGTTCGTGAGCTACGCCGGGCAGTACCAGCCCGACGCGCTCGCGTTCCTCGAACGGACGGAGCCGCCCGCCTTCCTCGCCGTGACCGGGAAGGCGCGCACCTTCGAGCCGGAGGACGGCGACCGCGTGTTCACGAGCGTCCGGCCGGAGTCCATCAGCGAGGTGGACGCCGACACGCGCGACCGCTGGGCCGTCGAGGCCGCGCGGCGAACCGTCGAGCGCGTCGAGACGATGGCCGCCGCCATCGAGACGGGCCTCGCGGGCGAGGAACTCGTCGCCGCCCTCGAAGCCGACGGCGTGGACCCGACCCTCGCGTCGGGCATCGCGCTCGCGCTCGACCACTACGGCACGACGCCCGCATACTTGCAGGCGCTCCGCACGCTCGCGGAGGACGTGTTGGAGACCGTGGCGGGCGAGCGCGACGAGGTGCGACCGCTCGACGTCGCCCCCGACGAGGGGAGCGGCGACGCGAGCGCGCTGGCCGGCGACGGCATCGACGCGGACGCCGGCGGGGCGACCGGCGCGGAGTTCGAGCCGGTCGAGGAGGGAACGAGCGCCGAGGCCGAAGCGGAGGCCGGCGCGGAGCCGGAGCCCGAGGCCGGCGCGGAGCCGGAAGCCGTTGGAACGGACGGGGCGTCCGACCCCGAGCCGGAGCCGGAGCCGGAGCCGGAGCCCGAAGCGGAATCCGAGCCCGAGGCCGACCCGGAGCCGACGTCCGACCCCGAGGCCGACCCGGAGCCGACGTCCGACCCCGAGCCCGAACCGGCGTCCGACTCCGAACCCGCCGCCGCATCGACCGAGTCCGCGCCCGAGGAGGTCCCGTCCACGGAACTCGGCGGCGTCGAGGACGACGAGATAGGCGACTTCGAGGCGGACGACGAACTGGGCGACTTCGAGGCCGACGAGGAGGTCGGCGACTTCGACCCGGAGGAGGACGACGCGCTCACCGACGAGGAGCGCCGCGAGGTCGAGGAGGAGTTCGACACGGGGTTCTCGACCGGCAACGAGGTGGAGTCCGAGCCGGAGTTGGAGCCGGAGGGAGAGCCGGAACCGGAGGCTGAAGGCACCGAAGAGGTGGAGGCCGAGCCGGAACCGGAGACCGACCCCGAACTCGACTCCGACGACGGTGACGCCGCCGACGTCTCCCTCGACGAGGCCGTCACCGAGGCGATGGCCGACCTCGACGACGGCGACGGCGCGGCCCACGACGCGGTCGTGGCCGCGGTGACCGACCGCACGGGCGCGAGCGCCGACGAGGTGGAGGCCGCCATCGACGACGCGCTGATGAGCGGCCGGTGTTACGAGCCGGAGGACGGCGTCCTCAAGCCCATCTGATGGTCCAGCCGGTGCCGGACCGGCCCGCGGCGACGGTCACGACGGGCGGGAAGCGCCTGCTCGTCGCGGCCGACTACCACGCCGGCCTCGAAGTCGCCCTCCGGCGCGAGGGCGTGGAACTGCGCTCGGCCGCGGAGGACCGCCGCGAGGCCCTGCTCGACCTGGTACGCGACGAGCGGCCGGACCGGGTCGTCCTGCTCGGCGACGTGGCGAACGCCATCGGCTCGCCGGGCGACGAGGAGCGCGCGGAACTGGACGCGCTGTTCGGCGCGCTGACCGAGCACGCGCCCGTGTCGATAGCGAAAGGGAACCACGACGGGGACCTCGCCGAGGTGGTCGCGGACCTCGGCCACGACGACGTGACGGTATCCGAAGGGGACGGCCTCCGAATCGGAACCGTGGGCTTCGCGCACGGCCACACGTGGCCGTCGCGCGAGGTGCTCGACGCGGGCACCGTCTGCGTCGCCCACGAACACCCGCAGGTGCGGCTGGAGGACGAGGTGGGCGGCGCGCGCACCGAGCGCGCGTGGCTCCGCGGGCGGCTCTCGCCCGGGCCGTTCCGCGAGCGCGCCCCCGACGCCCGCGCGGACGGCGCGCTCGTCGTCTTCCCGGCGTTCAACGACCGCGTGGGCGGGACATGGGTGAACGAGAACGACGGCTTCCTCTCGCCGTTCCTGCCCGAGGGAATGACGGACGCGGAGGCGTACCTGCTCGACGGGACGCGGCTGGGTCGCTACGACCGGCTGTGATTACCACGCCAGGCCGGCGAGCCACGCGACGACGGCGACCGCCTGCAGGAGGAGCGCGAGCGCCATCACGCCGAAGGTGAACGTCGGCCCGTCAGGGCCGCCGGCGTCCTCCGGGAGGTAGAGCCCGTAGGCGCCCATCGCCCCGACGACGAGGCCGAGCAGGACGCCGATGGCGGGCGGCATGTTGCCCCCCCGCGACGCGAACCCCAGGAGCGCCGGGCCGTGGCGCACCAGAAGCAGCAGCCCCAATCCCCCGACGACGGCGAAGTAGGCCCGATTGTAGTTCACGACTCAGGGTAGCACTGAGCGTACAAGTCGGTTACGACGCCTCGCGCACCAGCCCGCGGGCGACGCTGTCGAGGAGCAGGTCGCGCACGGCCGGGTAGCGGTCGCCGACCTCCTCGCGGTGGAGGGTGACGAAGGTGGCCGCCCGGATGGCGCCCGCGACCGTCTCCGCGTCGGCGTCGGGGAGGCGGTCGGCGTGTCGCTCCACGAACGGGGTGAGGAAGGCGAGGTCGGCCTCGCGGGCCGCCTCGCGCTCCGCCGCGTCCGTCGCGGCGAGCAGGTCGTCGTAGCCGTCGCCGACGAGCAGCGTCCGCGTGAGCGGGTTCGTCTCGATCTCGGTACAGACGCGGTCGAGGAACTCCCGCAGGCCGGCCTCGGGGTCGTCGTTCGACAGCGGCGGGAGCACCTCGCTCGCGACGCGCTCGCCCTCGGCGTCGAGGACGGCGCGATAGAGGCCGGCCTTCGAGTCGAAGAAGCGGTAGAACGTCCCCGTCGCGATGCCGGCGTCGTCGGCGAGTTCGGCGACGGTCGTCTTCGAGAGGCCGTATCGCGAGAACCGCTCGCGGCCGGCCGCGAGCAACCGTTCGGCGATGCGCTCGCGTTCCGCCTCGGAGAAGCTCATCGGATATCCGCCCGGCGGAAGCGCAGGACGGCGAGCGCGACGAGGACGGCCGTGACGCCGAGCAACAGCGCCGACTCCGCGACGGCGAACTCCCCGCGAACGAGTATCGCGGTCGGGTCGTAGTAGCCCGAGGGAGCGAGCCACGACACCCAGTCGTAGCCGGCGGTCGAGGCGACCGTCTCCGCGAGGAAGAGGCCGAACGCGAGCCCCAGCCCGCCCTTCTCGGCCGCGCCGCGGCGCTGGAGCGTCACCGACAGCAGGAGGCCGATGGCGCCGCAGGCAAGCAGGTAGGGTACCGAGAGGAGGTGGACCATCGCCAGCCGCGCGAGGTCGATGCTCTCGCCGACGGCGAGGACGCCCGCGTACACGACGACGAACCCGACGACGTTCACGACGACGACGGGGACGAGCAGGCTGGCGTACGCCTCGACGACGACGCGGCCCCGGGAGACGGGCGCGGCGAGCAGCGAGTCCATCCGGCCGGTCTCCACGTCGGCGGCCACCAGCCCGCCCCCGCGGTAGGCGAGATAGAGGCCGAGCAGGATGACCCAGCCGAAGGCGTACAGTTCGGCCGCGAGGAAGCCGCCCATCGTGGTGAACGCCTCGATGCCGAACGCCTCCGAGAACGCCGGCGGGAGGCTGTCCACGTACGCCTGCAGGTCCGCGCCCGAGTCCTGCACCGATGGGAAGAAGGCGACCATCATGACGGCGAGGACGGCCATCCCCGCGGCGACGACGAGCGACTCCCGCAGGCGGCGGCGCGACTCGTAGGCGAGCAGCGCCCCCGCGGGCGAGCGGACGAGGCTCACGCCGCCACCTCCGCGGCCGGGGCCTCGTCGTCGTAGAAGCGCATGAATACCTCTTCGAGCGGCGCCTCCTCGATCTCGAGGTCCTCGATGTCGTAGCGGTCGAGCGCGTCCACGAGGTCGTCGTAGCTCCCGGCGAGCGTGAACGTCGTAGTCTCGCCGACCGAGAGGTCGTGGACGCCCGGGAACGCGAAGTCGTCCGGCTCGACCGCACCCGCGACGCGCAGGCTGACGCGCTTGCCCGCCCGGTCGAGCAGGTCCGCGACGGACTCGACGGTGACGAACCGCCCGTCGCGGATGACGCCGACGCGGTCGCAGACGCGCCGCACCTCCCCCAGCACGTGCGAGGAGAGGAACAGCGTCACGCCGCGCTCGCGCTCCTCGTCGAGGAACGCGTAGAACCGCTCCTGCATCAGCGGGTCCAGCCCGGAGGTCGGCTCGTCCATCACCACGAGGTCGGGTTCGTGCATGAACGAGAGCACGATGGCGAGCTTCTGGCGGTTGCCGCGCGAGTAGTCGCCGACCGTCCGCTCGACCGGCACGTCGAACAGCTCTATCAGCTCCGCCGAGCGCGTATCCCCCCGGAGCCGGCCGTACAGCCGGACCAGTTCCCGCCCGGTGGCCGACTCGTCGAGTCCCGGCTCCGCCGCGAGATAGCCGATCCGTGCGCGCGCCTCGCGGAGCGCGTCGGCGTCGCGGACGTCCGCGCCGAGCACCGTCGCGGTGCCGCTCGTCGGGGACAGCAGGCCCAGAAGCGTGCGGATGGTCGTCGTCTTCCCGGCGCCGTTCGGGCCGAGGAAGCCGAACGCCTCGCCGGTCTCCACCGTCACGGAGAGGTCCTCGACGCCGCGCACGTCGCCGTAGTACTTCGTCAGGTCGCGCGTCTCGATGGCGTTCACGGCGTGTTCACTGCTCGTGGTACGCTTCGTGAACGTTTGAATATATCGTTCACGAGTTTCGCGACGAAACCGTTACCCGCCGCCCCCGAGCAGGGGGCACATGCACGTCCACGTGAACGCCGCCGCCTCCGCCGACGGGAAGCTCTCCACCCGTCGGCGCGAGCAGGTGCGCATCTCCGGCGAGGCGGACTTCGCCCGGATGGAGCGTATCCGCGCCGAATCCGACGCCGTGCTGGTCGGCGTCGGGACCGTGCTCGCGGACGACCCCTCGCTCCTGCGCCACGACGAGGCCCGCCGCGCGGAACTCGGGAAGGCGGGTCGGCCCGCGCGCGTCGTCGCGGACTCGCGGGCGCGAACGCCCGCCGACGCGGCGATACTCGACGGCCCGGCGGCGACCTACCTGCTCGTCTCCGAGGCCGCGCCGGCCGACCGCGTGCGGGCGCTGGAGGACGCGGGCGCGACGGTCATCGGGGCGGGCGGGGAGCGGGTCGCCCTCCCCGCGGCGCTGTCGGCGCTCGCCGACGCGGGCGTCGAGTACCTGATGGTCGAGGGGGGCGGCGAACTCATCTTCTCGCTGTTCGCCGAAGGGCTGGTCGACGAACTGACGCTGTACGTCGGCTCGCTGATACTCGGGGGGCGGGACGCGCCCACGCTCGCCGACGGCGAGGGGTTCGTCGGGGAGTTCCCGCGGCCGTCGCTGGTCGGCGTCGAACGAATGGACGACGGCGTGGTGCTGTCGTACGAGGTCTGAGTCAGAAGTCGCGGCGCATCGCGATCTCGAACCACGGGCACAGCCGCAGTTGGCGGTACCACCGGGGGTTCTCGTGGAGGCGCTCGTAGGGGACCCACATCGTGCCGGCTATCTCCTCCGGTTCGGGGTCGAGGCTGCGGTCGTCGAGCGTGCACTTCAGGACGGCACACACCTCCCATTCGAGGCCCTCCTCCAGGTAGTAGCGCTTGTACTCGAACTTGTCCGTGACGCGCAGGTCCGAGTACTGGTCGGGCGTGACGCCGAGTTCCTCCTCCAGCCGCTGGCGGGTGGCCTCCTTCTGGGTCTGTCCCTGCACCGGGTGGGAGGCGACGGTGCCGTCCCAGAAGGTGTCCCAGAGGCGCTTCGAGGGGGCGCGCTGGCCCAGCAGGACGTGGCCCTCGCCGTCGAAGACCAGACAGGTGAACGCGCGGTGGCGGATGCCGTCGCCCGTGTGGGCGTCGAGGCGGTTGACGACGCCCTCCTCGTTGTCGTCGCCGTCGACCGCGACGACGTTCTGTCGGGCGTTCTCGTGGTCGGTCCCCTCCCCGACCGCGCCGCTCGGGTCCGAATCCGTGCTCATACGCGCCGAGACGGCGAGACGCGTTAATTACCCTTCGACTTTCCCCACTCCTCCGGCGCGGGGTCGTACCCCTCGCCGACGCGGAACCGCATCGCGCCGGGCCGCGACCGGAGCGTGATGTCCGTCCGCGAGAGCGTCTCGCCGTCCAGCGAGAACGTCGCCGGGTCGCCCGCGTGGCGAACGTCGAGGCGCGGCACCTTCAGCCGGGTGAGGTGGCTCGCCCCGCGCCGGAGCAGGCGGTCGGCCGCGCCCCGCGCGAGGTAGTCGATGGTCGGCGCCCGCTCGATGACGACGACGTTCAACAGGCCGTCCTCCATGTTCGCCTGCCGCATCCGCTCGCCCGGGAAGCGCCGGCCGTTGCCGACCAGCACCATCAGCGCGGTGCCGGTCCACAGTCTGTCGCCCCGCTCGCGCGACGGGTCGCTCCCGCTGCTCGCGTCGTCGTCGGCCCCGGCGCGCACGTCGAGTTCCAGCCCCTCGAACGTCCGCGTCTCGGCGAGTGTCCGCAGGACGTACGCGAGGACGCCGAGCCGCTTCTTCGCCGCGGGCGAGGTCTTCCGGGAGGACTCGGCGGTGAGCCCGCCGACACAGGAGTTGACGAAGGGTCGCTCGTCGCCGGCGACCCAGCCGAGGTCGAGGCGACGGCGTTCGCCGCGCGCCAGCACCTCGAAGGCGTGCTCGACGCCCCGGACGCCGAGGTTGTCCGCGAAGTCGTTGCCCGTGCCCGCGGGGACGACGCCCAGCTCCACGTCGTCGAGGGCGTCGGCGTCGGCGACGCCCCGGACCACCTCGTTGAGGGTGCCGTCGCCGCCGCAGGCGGCTATCTGGGTCACGTCGGGTTCGCGAGCGGCCTCGGCCGCGAGGGTCCGCGTCTCGCCGCGCGCGGTCGAGTCACGCACGTCGAAGCCGCGCTTCTCGGCGAGGGTCGCGGCGCGCTTCGAGGTCGCCCGGTCGCCGCTGTTGGGGTTCCGCACGAGGACGCGCATATCACGTCGGCGGGGGGAAAGCGCAAAGGGCTGTCGCCGCTGACCCCACCTGTGCTCCGCGTCGACCTCCACGCCCACACGCGATTCTTCCACGCTCGGCCGGGCGCCCCGACGGCGTTCGACCCGGTCGGCGCGCGCCTGCTCGCGTGGTACGCCCGCCGCCGGGGGCTCGACGCCGTCGCCGTCACGAACCACGACTACCGGTACGACGCGGTCGCCGACGGCGTGACCTTCCTGCCGGGTATCGAGGTCTCGACGACGATGGGCCACGTCACCGTCGTCGGCCCGGACCCGCCCGAGCGCACCGTGCCGGGGACCCTCACGCCCGAGGAGACGGTCGCACTCGCGCACGACCGCGGCTGTGTCGCCGTCCTCGCCCACCCGTTCCGGGGCTCGACGGCGCGACGCTCGGCGGCCGCCTTCGACGCCGTGGAGTGTAACGGCAAGCACGCCGACACTCACGCGAAGGCCCGGGCGGTGGCCGAGCGCCGGGGCGTCCCGGTCGTCGGCGGCTCGGACGCCCACTACCCGTTCGAGGTCGGGCGCGGCTACACGGAGGTGGAAGGCGACGAGGCGACCCCCGAGGCCGTCGTCGCGGCGATACGCGAGGGTCGCGTGGACGCGGCCGTCCACGAGCGGCGGACCGACCGCGCGCTCGGGCCGCTCTACCGGGCGATACACCGGACGCGGGGGACCCGCTAGCCGAGCGTCTCGTTGAGGATGAGCCGCGTCTTGGTGGAGACGACCTCGTCCAGTTCGCGCGCCTTCGTGATGAGGTCGTTCAGCGCGTTCGTGTCGGCGGCGTCCACGACGAGGACGATGTCCTCCTCGCCGGAGACCTGCCAGACGTAGTCGACGGCGTCCCAGTCGGCCATCGCGTCGGAGACGGCGCGGGTGTCCACGTCGACGGCGACGCCCACCTCGACCATCGCCTTCACGTTGCCCGTCCGGGTGGCGACGGTGAACCGCTCTATCGCGCCGTCGTCGAGCATCCGCTCGACGCGGTTGCGGACGGTCCCCTCGGAGGTGCCGACGGACTCGGCTATCTCCGTGTACGGGGTGCGCGCGTCCCGTCGGAGGATGTTCAGGATGCGCCGGTCGAGGTCGTCCATCGAGATGCGTGGGTACCGAGCGGCAACACTTGACGATTACGAATTTCGTAGCCTGACTTCGAACCGAACCGTTAAGGAGCGTCCACGAATACGAGACTCGTAATGACACCGGCCTACGTCGCGCTCGAAACCGGCCGCGTCGTGGAGGCGCGCACCCGTGCCCCCGGTCGCGCACGCGGGGAACTCGTCTTCACGACGGCGTACACGGGCTACGAGGAGTCGCTCACCGACCCGAGCTACGAGGAGCAGGTGCTCACGTTCTCGTACCCGCTCATCGGCAACTACGGCGTCCGCGAGGAACGCTTCGAGTCCGACCGGGTCCACCCCCGGGCCGCCGTCGCGCGCGAACTCACGGAGGACGTGGCCGAGTGGCTCACCGAGGAGGGCGTGCCCGCGGTCGACCACCTCGACACCCGCGACCTCGTCACCGGCATCCGCGAGCGCGGCGCGATGAAGTGCGGCATCGCCGCCGGCCCGGAGGCCACCCCCGAGGCCGCGAAGGAGGAGCTGTCGGGCTGTAAGGGGATGAGCGAACACACCGACATCGGCGCGCAGGTGTCCGTGGACGCGGCCCACACACACAACGCCGACGGCGACGGCGTCCACGTCGCGCTCGTCGACTGCGGCGCGAAGGGCTCCATCGTGGAGTCGCTCGTCGAGCGCGACGCCGTCGTGGACGTGCTCCCGTACGACGCCACGGCCGACGAGGTGCGCGCGCTCGACCCGGACGTGCTGTTCGTCTCGAACGGCCCCGGCGACCCGGAGAACTTCGTCGCCGCGAACGCGCTCGCCGCGGAGTTCGCGGGCGAGGTGCCGATGGCCGGCATCTGCCTCGGTCAGCAGGTCATCGCGGGCGCGCTCGGCGGCGAGACGGAGAAGATGGCGTTCGGCCACCGCGGCGTCAATCAGCCGGTCCGCGACCTGCGCTCCGGGCGCGTCGTGATGACGACCCAGAACCACGGCTACACCGTCTCCGACCCCGGCCCGCTCGACGTGACGCAGGTGAACGTCAACGACGACACCCCCGAGGGGCTCGAGAGCGACGACCTCGGCATCATCACCCGCCAGTACCACCCCGAGGCGAACCCCGGCCCGCACGACTCGCTCGACTTCTTCGACGACGTGGTCGCGCTCGCCGAGGAGGACCCGGTCGCCGCCGACTAGTCCTTCCCGCCCGCCGCGCGCTGGCCCAGTTTCCTGAAGTACTCGCCGACCGGCGCGAACAGCACGTTCACGACGCCCGCGCCGACCAGCACGCTCCCGAGGTAGCCGTAGCCGAGCGACGGGTCCCCGATGACCGGCCACAGGCCGACGCCGACGCTGCCCGCCAGCAGGCCGAAGGAGACGCCGGAGACGTACCCCTGCGTGCGTTCGAGCACGAACGTCGCGATGCCCGCGAAGCCGAGCAGCGGCACGAGCGTCGCCTGCGGCTCCGCGGCGTTCGCCAGCCCGAAGGTGACGACCCCGGCCAGCGCGAAGCCGATACCGAGCAGCCTGAGCTGTCGCTTGCCGTAGCCCGCGCCGTCGTCCGCCGCCTCCCCGTCCGTGTCGCTCATTGCCGGGGGATGGACCGCCCCACGTATCCCGTTGTCGTCAGGCGTCGCGTAAGTCGTCGACCGCGGTGAGCCGTATCGCCGCCGCGGCGACCTCGTCCGCGCGGCGTATCAGCTCCGCCTCCAGGAACGCCGGCTCGACCCGCGTGCGCGACGTGTGCGAGAGGACGATGTGCGCGTACTCGACCGGCAGCCCCGCGGCGGCGGTGTAGTGAACCCCGTAGTAGGGGTGGCCGAGCAGGTCGTAGGTGTCCGTCGCTCCCATCCCGTCGAACTCGGCGAGCTTCGAGACGTCGTGGACGAGCGCGCCCGCGACGAGCAGGTCGCGGTCCACGGCCGCGCCGCGCGAGGCTTCCAGCGCGTCCGCCAGCCCGCGCGCGCCGGCGACCACGTCCCGGACGTGGCCGACGAGCGTCTCGTCGTCGATACCGAGGTCGCGCTGGACGGGCGGGAGCCACGGGACCGCCGCGAGGTTCGAGACGCCGCTCCCGTCGCACGCGAGCGCCCAGCAGTCGCGGACCCGCCCGCGCAGGTCGGGGTCGTCGATGTCGGCCACCTCCGGAAAACAGTCGAGCACGTCGGTCATGGGGCGGGTGCGCCCGGACCGGCCTTCAGTATTCGCCCCAGTCGCGCCGCTCGGTCGGCCGCTCGGAGAGCGCGAGCACGTCGAGCGGCTCGTCGGCCGTCTCGATTGCCTCCAGCGCGGCGCGCGCGCTCGGCACCGTCGAGAAGTACGTGATCTCCTCCTCGACGGCGACTTCGAGCAGGTCGCGGTCCCGCGAGAGAATGAGGTCCACCTCGCCCGCGCGGACCGCCGCGGTGAGGTCGTCGTACTCGTCGGGGGCCGTCAGCTCGAAGTTGCGTGCGACGCCCTCCTCGATGTCCGAGAGGTCCTCGTTCTTCTGGGAGAGCCCGCGCAGGGTTTCGAGGTCGACGACCGCCGTACCCCCGGTCGGGATGGGCTTGCCCGTCGCGTCCTGCGCCTTGAGGTACGCCTTGCCGAACGAGCGTGCGGTGCCCATCACCTCGCCGGTGGACTTCATCTCCGGGCCGAGCCGCGGGTCCGAGCCCGGCAGGCGGTCGAACGGGAGGACGACCTCCTTCACGGAGACGTGCTCGGGCACCTGCTCGTGGACCCGTAGCTCCGAGAGCGACGCGCCGGCCATCACCTTCGCCGCGAGCTTCGCGATGGGGACGCCGGTCGCCTTCGAGACGAACGGGACGGTGCGCGAGGAGCGCGGGTTCGCCTCCAGCACGTACACCTCGCCCTCGCGGACGGCGAGCTGGACGTTCAGCAGGCCGACGGTGTCGAGCGCGGTCGCGATCTCCTCCGTCACCTCCCGGACCCGTTCGAGGGTGTCGGTCGAGAGCGAGCGCGGCGGAATCAGACACGCGGAGTCGCCGGAGTGGACGCCCGCGCTCTCGACGTGTTCCATCACGCCGCCGATGAGCACGTCATCGCCGTCGCTCACGGCGTCCACGTCGAGCTCCACCGCGTCCGCGAGGAACTCGTCGACGAGGATGGGCTTGTCCGGCGAGACACGCACCGCCTCCTCGATGTACTCCTTCAGCTCCTCGTCGGAGTAGACCACGTCCATCGCGCGGCCGCCGAGCACGTACGACGGGCGCACGAGCACCGGATAGCCCAGTTCCTCGGCGAGATCGAGCGCCTCGGCCTCCGAGGTCGCGGTGCCGCCCTCCGGCTGGGCGATGCCGAGTTCGTCCATCAGGACGTTGAAGCGGTCGCGGTCCTCCGCGAGGTCCATCGCCTCGACGCTGGTGCCCATCACCTCGCAGTCGAGCCCGCGGCGGTCGAGTTCGCGTTCGAGCGGCTCGCCGACGTTGACGGAGGTCTGCCCGCCGAACTGCACCATCACGCCGTCCGCGTCCGCGGCCTCGACCACGTCCGCGACCTCCTCCGCGGTGACCGGCTCGAAGAACAGCCCGTCGGAGGTGTCGTAGTCCGTCGACACCGTCTCGGGGTTGTTGTTGACGACGTGGGCGTCGATGCCCTCCTCGCGGAGCGCGCGCACCGCGTGGACCGCACAGTAGTCGAACTCGACGCCCTGCCCGATGCGGATGGGCCCGCCGCCGACCACGACGACGCTCTCGGCGTCGCGGTCCACCTGCACCTCGTCGCGGGAGATGTCCGAGAGCGGTTCGCGCGCCGAGTAGTAGTACGGCGTCGAGGCGGCGAACTCGCCCGCGCAGGTGTCCACCTGCTTGAACCGGCGGTCCACGGCCGTCTCCTCGACGTTCTCGACGGCCACTTCCCCGCCGTCGACGGCCACCTCGTCGTCCGGCTCGTCGCCCGTTTCCACGTCGAGCGTCGCCGGGAGCCACGAGGCGTGGGTGTCGTTGAACTCCCCGCCCGCCATCGCCGTGACCTCCTGGTTCGTGAAGCCGACCTCGGTCGCCGGCTCCGTGTCGCCGGCCATCGCGGCCTCGGCGGCCTCGGCGACGCGGCCGAACCGCTCGACGTACCACTCGTGGATGTCGGTCAGTTCGACCACCTCCTCGGTGGTGTAGCCCCGCGCGAACGCCTCGAACATCGCGTACGGGCGGTCCGGGGACGGGCGTTCGAGGTACTCCGCGTCGAGCACCTCGTCGTCGACCGTCGTGAAGTCCACGGCGGGGTCGTACTCTGAGGAGCGCAACGCCTTGAGGAGCGACTCCTCGAAGGTGCGCCCGATGGCCATCGCCTCCCCGGTGGACTTCATCGCCGTCGAGAGTTCGAAGTCCACGTCGCCGAACTTGTCGGCGGGCCAGCGCGGCACCTTCGTCACCACGTAGTCGATGGCCGGCTCGAACGCCGCCGTCGTCTCGCCCGTTATCTCGTTGTCTATCTCGTGGAGGCGCTTGCCGAGCGCGACCTTCGCCGTGACGCGGGCGATGGGGTAGCCGGTCGCCTTCGAGGCCAGCGCCGAGGAGCGCGACACGCGGGGGTTCACCTCGACGACGCGGTACTCGCCGCCGGGGGTGCCGTCGTCGCGCCACGCGTGCTGGATGTTACAGCCGCCCTGGATGCCGAGTTCACGGATGACCTTCAGCGCGGAGTCGCGCATCGCCTGGTGGCCCTCGTCCGGGATGACCTGCGAGGGCGTGACGACCGTGGACTCGCCCGTGTGGATGCCCATCGGGTCGATGTTCTCCATGTTGCAGATGATGATACACGAGTCGTCGGCGTCGCGCATCACCTCGTACTCCAGCTCCACCCAGCCCTCGATGGACTCGGTGATGAGCACCTCCGAGTTGCGCGAGAGGCGCAGCCCCTTGCGGACGCGCTCGTACAGTTCGTCGATGTCGTCGACGACGCCCGACCCGCTCCCGCCGAGGGTGTAGGTCGTCCGCGAGATGACGGGAAGCCCGCCGACGGCCTCGACGGCCTCGTCCACGCGCTCGCGGAGGTCCTCCGCGGTGAGGTCCGTCGTCTCCTCGCCCTCGTCGAGCGTGATTGTCGTGGAGGCCGGCACCGGCTCGCCGATGCTCTCCATCCGCTGGCGGAACAGGTCGCGGTCCTCCGTCGCGTAGATGGTGTCGAGGGGGGTGCCCATGATGTCCACGTCGTACTCGTCGAGCACGCCCTCCTCCGCGAGTTCGGCGGTGACGTTCAGCCCCGTCTGGCCGCCCAGCCCGGCGATGACGCCGTCCGGCTCCTCGGCCGCGATTATCTCCGAGATGGCCTCGACGGTGATGGGCTCGACGTACACCTTGTCGGCCATCTCCGAGTCGGTCATGATGGTCGCGGGGTTGGAGTTGACGAGGACGACTCGGGCACCCTCCTCCTGGAGCGCCCGGCACGCCTGTGCGCCGGAGTAGTCGAACTCGGCCGCCTGGCCTATCTGGATGGGACCGGAGCCGATGAGCAGGATGGTGCGGTCGTCCGTGGCCTCGTCGCTCATTACTCCAGTCGAGTTCGTACATCGTAATAAGCGCGGCGAAGTGTTACGATATTCGCAACGGACTTTCGAGTTCCGTACTCAGCGGCGCTCCCGCCCGGCGAGCAGCGCCACGGCCGCGAACGCGGCCGCCGCGGCCGTCGCGCCCAGTCCCGGCTGGCCGGGGGTGTTCGTCGCCGTCCGCGTCCCCGTGGTCGTGGTCGTGGCCGTCGGCGTAGCCGTTGCGGTTGGTGTCGCGGTGGGCGTCGCGGTCGGTGTCGCCGTGCCGTATCGGACGGTCGTCGACACGGTGTCGCCGTCCGCGCGGTACGGACCGTCGGCCGCGTCGAAGGTCCCGTTCCCGTCCGTGTCGCGGTACGCGACGAGCGTCAGGACGCTCCCGGGGGCCACCTCGTCCTCGGGGAACGTCAGGCTCGCCAGCCGGTCGCCGGGCCGGTGGCGCTCGACGGCGACGACCGCGCCCGAGTCGTCGGTCAACACGAGGAAGCCGCCGGCGGCGAGGCGCGTCTCGCGCAGGCGGACGGCCCCGTCGCGAACCGTGACCGGGCCGATGCTCGCGGCCGCCTCGACCGTTCGTCCGGGCAGCTCCCGGGTCTCGGCCCCGTAGCCGCGGGGACGAAGCGTCACGGTGACGTTCCTGCCCGCGGCCACACTGCCCGCCGGGAGGGGTACCCGGGTTCGGCCGTCACTCCCGACCTCGACCGTCCGCTCGAACAGGGCCGACCCGTTCCGGTCGCCGACGACCCGGAGCGTCACCCGCGTTCCGGGGGCCGTCGTCGCCCGGACGACCAGCGAGTCGCCGGACGCGCCGAGGCGCACCGAGTCCTCCCCGGTGTACCCGAAGTCGGCGTCCTCCGGGGTCGAGCGCGCCAGCGTCGCGTCGGCCTCGACGAAGGCGGCCGTCGGCGCGCCCTCGAAGGAGACGTACCGGTCCTCGGCGTCGGTGTGGAAGCGCGCCGCGTACACCTCGCCGGGTTGCAGTTCCGGCGTCGGAACGCCGTCGCCGCCGCTCCACCGGAGTTGCGCCCGCTCGGTGTGTATCACGACGTACGTCGTCGCGTTCCCCGCGACCACGCGCGTCGCGTTCGCGTCGAGCACGAACGCCTTCGGCGGGCGCATCGTCGGCGGGTTCTGCTGCACCACCGAGAGGGCCGCGTCGGTGTCGTTCAGCAGGCCGAGGAAGCGCGCGGTCGTCGTCGCCTCGGAGCGGTTCCGGAGGCGCTCGACCAGCGCGCGCGAGTCGAGCGCGACCACGAGCACCTCGCCGGGAACGACCGGGTCCGCGTCCGCGACCGCGCCGTCCGCGCGGGCGCGCTCGACGGCCCCGACGCTGTCGAGGTCGTCCCACAGCGCGGGACGTGCGCGCCAGAGGTCAGAGACGGTCGCGTTCGGGGCGTCGGTGTCGATCGCGGCGTCGTCGGCCGGTGCCGCGGGACCGGCGACGGCGACCGATGGAGCGACGGCCGCGAGTGTCAGGAGGGCGACGAGCGCGAGGGGAGGGCGCATACGGCGGCCCTGTCCGACGCGCGTGATAAGTCTTGTCTGGGTTACTCGGCCGCGCCGAAGAACGGCGCCGGGTACTCGTGGCGCACGTGGACGTACTCGTTCGAGAGCCGTCGCAGGTGCGTCCACAGTTCCCCGTCCTCGGCGGCGAGGGTGCGGAGCGTCTCCGCGCCGTCGTCGCCGTAGTAGAGCGGACAACACACCGCGCGCTCGGCGTCGGAATCCTTCAGGACGACGAGCAGGAAGGCGATTCCCGACTCCGCGCGGTACACGTCGTGGTCGGGGAACTCGTCGGCCTCGACCCACTTGTGGAGGCGTTCGAACTCGTCGTCCGGGAGGAGCACGTCGAAGCCGCGCTGGCGCTCCGTGACGACCGTCACGTCGCCGGGGTGGAGTTCGAGCACGTCCCACCCGGCCTCGCGGAACTCCGCCGCGGTGGCGGCCATGTCGTCGAGCAGGTCGTCCCAGTGTTCGCGTATCGCGTCGGCCGTGCCGCCGGCCGCGAACGCGGGGGCGCCCGTGGCCTCGGCGTCGATGTCCTCGGCGTGCTCGTCGCTCATGGGCACTCGGAGTCGGGCGCGCGGGAAAACGCTTCCCGTCGCGCTCAGTCGTCGGCCGACGCGGACGCGTCGTCGCGGCCCGCGGCCACCTCGATGGGCTCGGAGTCCCAGTACCGGTGGCCCTCGACCGCGCGGAAGCAGGCGGCGGACTGCCCCTCGACGCCGGCGTCGTAGCCCGCGGGCGCCTCCTCGCGGCACGCCTCGCG
This sequence comes from Halosegnis marinus, assembly GCF_029338355.1. GTDB lineage: Archaea > Halobacteriota > Halobacteria > Halobacteriales > Haloarculaceae > Halosegnis > Halosegnis marinus. Next base: position 337,463 of record NZ_CP119802.1, on the reverse strand, counting down.
GGCGTACGGACACCGCGTGTGGAACCGACAGCCGGCGGGCGGATTGCGCGGCGAGGGCACGTCGCCCTGGAGCGCCTCGACGCGGCGCCCCCGTTCGCTCGTGTCCGCGCGCGGGACGCTCTCCAGGAGCTTCTCGGTGTAGGGGTGCTGGGGGTTCTCGAAGATGGCGTCGACCGGGCCGGACTCGACGATCTCCCCGAGGTACATCACGGCGACGCGGTCGGAGATGTGCCGGACGACGGAGAGGTCGTGGGCGATGAAGAGGTAGGTCAGCCCGAACTCCTCCTGGAGGTCGTCGAGCAGATTGAGTATCTGCGCCTGGACGGACACGTCGAGCGCGCTCACCGGCTCGTCGAGCACGACGAACTCGGGTTCGAGCGCGAGCGCCCGCGCGATGCCGATGCGCTGGCGCTGGCCCCCGGAGAACTCGTGGGGGTAGCGGTCCACCTGGCCGGCGGAGAGGCCGACCCGCTCCAACAGCTCCATCGCGCGCTCGCGGCGGAGCTGTCGCGCGGACCGGCCGACGACGACGCGCACCGAGAGCGTGTCGCCGTCCTCGACCCGGAGCCGGAGGTCCTCCTCGACCGAGACGCGGAGCGCGGTGCCGTCGTCGCGCTCGACGAACTCGACGGTCGGGTCGTCCAGTTCGTCGCCGTCGGCGCGCGCGTCCGGTCCCCGGACGGCCGCGACCGTCACGTGCGCGACGGCCTCGCGGTCGTCGCCCGTGCCGGTCGCCTCGACGACGCGGTCGATGTCGTCCGCGGCCGCGACCGTCACCGCCTCGGGCGCCAGCCCGTCGAGCGTCACGTCGGTCCGGCACTCGACCGCGGGGTCGCTCGCCGGGCGGTCGTGGATGAGCAGCGGCTCCGCGACCACCTCGCCCGCGGTGAGCCGGGGGTCGAGACTGGAGAAGGGGTCCTGGAAGACGACCTGCGCGCGCCGGCGGAACGCGTCGCGCTCGGCGTCGCTCATCTCGAAGACGCGCTGTCCGTCGAAGCGGACCTCGCCGTCGGTCGCCTCCTCGAGGGCGAGCAGGGTCTCGCCGGTGGTCGACTTCCCGCAGCCGGACTCGCCGACGAGTCCGAGCGTCTCGCCCTCCTCGACGGCGAAGCTGACCCCGTCCACGGCCTTCACGCTCTCCGGCTCGCGCCTGAACAGGCGGTCCACGAGCGTGTCGTTCTCGACGTAGTACTTGCGCAGTCCCTCCACTTCGAGTATCGGGTCAGTCATCGTCGGTCACCTCCGCGGCGCGGGCCTCCCCGACCGCCTCGGACTCGTCGTACTCCCCGTCCACGAGGACACACCGGGCGGCGTGTTCCTCGCCGCCGGCCTTGCGCTCGGGCTGCGGGTCGAGACACGACTCCATCGCCTTCGGACAGCGGGGCGCGAAGTAACACCCCGGCCCCATCTCCTCGTCCAGCAGGCTGGGGACGTTCCCCTCGATTGGCTGGAGCCGCGGCGCCGGGTCGTCGAGGTCCGGTATCGACCCGATGAGCCCCTGCGTGTACGGGTGGATCGGGTCGTCGAACACGTCCGCGAGCGTGCCCCGCTCGACGATCTCGCCGGCGTACATCACGGCGACGCGGTCGCACATCCGCGCGATGACGCCGAGATCGTGGGTGATGAGCACGATGGACATGTCGCGCTCGGCCTGTATCTCGCGCAGCAGTTCGAGTATCTGCGCCTGGATGGTCACGTCGAGCGCCGTAGTCGGCTCGTCAGCGACGAGTACGTCCGGCTCGCCGGCGAGCGCCTGTGCGATCATCGCGCGCTGGAGCATCCCGCCGGAGAACTCGTGGGGGTACTCGTCGGCGCGCTCCTCGGGGTCGGGGATTCCGACCTGTTCGAGCAGTTCGACGGCGCGCTCGTGGCTCTCCTCGTTCGTGTAGTCGCGGCCGGGCACCAGCCCGTCCACGAGATACGAGGCCAGCCCGTACCCCTGCGTCCGCGAGCGGGTCGAGCGCGGGTTCGCGGTCGCCCGCCGCTGGACCTCGACGGCCTCGGCGATCTGCTCGCCGACCGTGAGCGAGGGGTTGAAACTGCTCATCGGGTCCTGGAATATCATGCTGAACGTCGGGCCGCGCAGCGAGGCGCGCACGGATTTCGGCAGCTCCCGAAGGTCCACGAACTCGCCGGCGGACCCGCTCCGCTCGCCCGCAGAGTCCCCGGTCGCATCGCTTTCCGGGACACCCGCGGCCTCGGGGTACTCCTCGGCGAGCTCCGGCTTGCGGAGCCACACCTGCCCGGACGTGATCCGACCGGGCGACTCGACGAGGTCGATGAGCGACAGTGCCGTCACCGACTTGCCGGAACCGGACTCGCCGACGATGCCGAGTATCTCCCCCTCCCGCACGTCGAAGGAGACGGACTCGACGGCGTTGACCTGCCCCTCGCCGGTGAAGAAGCGCGTCGAGAGGTCCTCGACGCGGAGGGTGTCACGGCTCATACGCCACCCCCCTCGCCCTCGATACCGGGGTCGAGCGCGTCACGGAGCCAGTCCCCGACGAGGTTGATGCCGATGACGGTGAAGACGATGGCCAGCCCCGGCATGGCGGCGATCCACCACGCCGTCGTCTGGTACTGCCGCCCCTGCGAGATGTCGAAGCCCCACGACAGCGTGGTGCCCGAGAAGCCGAGGAACGACAGCGCGCTCTCCAGCAGGACGATGGCTGCCACCTGTATCGTCCCGAGCACGAGGATGGGCGTGAGGCTGTTCGGGAGGACGTGTTTCCGGATGATGAAGGGGTCCGACCCGCCGAGCGAGCGGGCGGCCTTCACGTACTCCTGCTCGCGGACGCCGAGCGCCTCGCCGCGCGCGACGCGGGCGAACCACACCCAGTTCACGATGCCGACGACGACGATGACCGTCCCCGGCAGGGTGAACGTATCTGGCATCCCGGTCGGGTAGGTGAGTCCCCCCGGGAGGGAGAGCAGGCTCCGGAACGCCTCCGAGATACCGAGCGCGACGAACGGGTCCGGTATCGACACCGCGGCCTGGCCGAACAGGCCGACCAGCGCGATGGCGAGGACGAGCGACGGGAACGCGAGACTCACGTCCGCGACCCGCATCAGCGCGTCGTCCACCCGGCCCTTGTAGTAGCCGGACACCATCCCGACGGGGACGCCGATAGCCATCGCCAGCAGGGTGCCGAGCAGGCCGACGAGCAGGGACGTGCGCGCCCCGTAAACGACCCGCGAGAGCATGTCGCGGCCCAGCCCGTCGGTGCCGAGCGGGTGCGCGACGGTGGCGTTCACGAACACCGTCTCGTTGACGATACCGCCGTCCGGCCCGGGCCGGACCTCCGTCTCGGCGCGCGAGAAGCCCAGCGGCGGCTGTCGCGCGTTCGAACTGTTCTGGTCCGTCGGGTTCCACGGCGCGACCAGCGGCGCGAACGTCGCCGTCAGGATGACGACGACGAGCAGGACGATACCGACCTTCGCCAGCGCGCTGGAGCGCAGTTCCGACTTGAGGTTCCGTACCGTCCGGGGGGAGACGCTCCCCTTCACCGCGTTCCACACGGCCCCGAACAGGTCGTCGAGCAGGGGCATCTACTCCATCACCTGCGGATTGAGCCGCGCGTACAGCGCGTCGACGACGATGTTCACGAACACGAAGCCGCTGCCGATGACGACGAGGCTGCCCTGGATGAGCGGCCAGTCGCGGTTGTTGATGGCGTCGATGACCAGCGAGCCGAGCCCCGGCCAGTCGAAGACGGCCTCCGTGATGACCGCGCCGCCGATGAGCGTCCCCAGTTGGAGCCCCACGACGGTGATGACGGGGATGAGCGTGTTCCGGAGCGCGTGGCGGTAGCGCACCAGCGTCTCCGGCAGGCCCTTCGCGCGGGCCGCCTGCACGTACCCCTGTCCCAGCTGGTCGAGCATCCCGGAGCGGGTGAGGCGGGTGATGAGCGCCGTGAAGTACGTCCCGAGGGTCACCGCCGGCAGGAACAGGTGGAACAGCCAGTTCCGCGCGTCGGCGACGAAGCCGTCGACGTTCAGCGGCAGGGCCCACCCCTGCTCCGGCCCGCTCACCACGACGAGGTTCCCGACCGTTTCGAGGAACCCGACCGGCCGGGAGCTGGTCGGGAACACCTGGAACTGCACCGCGAGCAGGACGACGAGCATCACGCCGAGCCAGAAGTTCGGCGTCGAGATGCCCAGCAGCGAGAACAGCGTCGCGACGTAGTCTGGGAACTCGTGGCGGCGCGTCGCGCTCACGACGCCGAGGGGAATCGAGATGACCACGGCGACGAGCGTCGAGGCGACCGCGAGTTCGAGCGTCGCCGGGAGCTTCGCGAACACGCGCGGCGCGACGGCCGTGCGCGACCGGTACGAGTAGCCCATGTCCCCCTGCAACAGCGAAACGATGTAGTCGAAGTACTGGACGTACAGCGGCTGGTCGAGCCCGAGGTTCTCCGCGATGCGTCTCCGCGTCTCCGGGCCCGCGTCCAGCGGCGCGATGACGTCCACGGGGTTGCCGGGCGTGATGTAGCGCAACACGAACAGCACGGTGATGACCCCGAGGACGACACCGAGCCCCTGCAGGACGCGCTTCGTCAGAAAACGGCCGAAGGAGGCCATTTACGCCGATACCTCGGTATCGAACATACCGAGTCAGTTCTCGTTCGCCATGCTCTGCGCCTGGCTCATCAGCTCGTTGACCTCCTCGCTCACGTACGAGTACAGCTCCCCCTCGTCGGTGAGCAGCGGCAGGATGGTCTGGCTCGTGTCGAACGTGGAGTTCCCCCAGCCGATGAGGTAGAAGTCCGGGCCGGTGGTGATGTCGCCGTCCACCAGCTCGCTGGCGAGCGCGCCGAAGTCGCGCTGCTGCACCTCGGCGGAGACGTTGTCCAGTTCGTCGAGGTAGCCGACGACGGACTGCGCGATCTCGAGGTCCTTCAGGTAGCGCCCGACCGGCGTGTGGAGGGTTATCTCCGCGCCGGCGTAGCCGCTCTCCTCGACCAGGCGCTCGGCCTCCTCGACGTCGTACGGGAACGGGTCGAGGTCGGGGTTGTAGCCGAAGTGGCCCTCAAGCCCCGGCTGTGCCGTCCGGTTCGCGAACCCGGAGAGGACGTTGTCGATGATGCTCTCCAGGTCGATGGCGTAGTTCATCGCGCGGCGGAACTCGACCGAGTCGAACGGCTCGGCGTTGTACACCATCGCGTTGTAGATGATACGCGTGCTCGCCACCGAGCTAACCGACGCGTCGTCGGAGTTCTGGACGCGGGAGGCGTCCTGGGGCGGGACGTTGACGATGAGGTCCGTCTCGCCCGAGAGCAGCTGATTGACGCGGGTGCTCGACTCCGGGACGCCCTGGATCGTGAGCGAGTCGGCCGGCGGCGCGTCGCCGTAGTAGTCGTCGTAGCTGGAGTAGACGACCTGAACGTCCTGCTCGTACGTCTCCAGCATGTACGGCCCGGTCCCGTTCATGTTGGAGTTGATGTAGGCGCTGTCGTTGCTCTCGACCCACGAGCGGTTCATGATGTCACAGTAGCTCGCGAACTCGGCGAAGACGATGGGGTTGATGCCGTCGGAGTTGACGATGACGGCGTTGTCGCCGTCGGCCGGCTCCGCGCTCTGAACGCCCGTGAGCTGACTGCGCTGGGGGCTCTCCAGACCGCCGACGTCCGACTGGACGATGCGGTTGACGGAGAAGGCGACGTCCTGCTTCGTCATCGAGTCGCCGCTGTGGAACGAGACGCCGGAGCGCAGTTCGAACCGGACCCGGCCGGGTTCGAGCCGCTCGTAGCCCGTGGCGAGCTGGTCCTCGATGGCGCCCTCCGCGTCGCGGGTGAGCAGCCCCTCGTACGCCTGCAGGACGATGTTGTCCGTCGGCGTCTCGCGGTGGTCGTGGGGGTCCAGCCCCGAGTCCATCGAGGACTGGGAGATGGTGATCGACGACTTCGACCCCTGCGGCTCGATTGCGTAGCCGTCGATGCGCTCGTCGTTGCGCGGCGTCCACTCGATCTCGCTCGACAGCCCGTAGACGCTGTACTGCTGGTTCAGGAAGATCCACGGCGCGTCCTCGTTGAGCACGCGGCCGGCCCGCTGGAGGTACCCCTCGCGGGTCGTCGGCTCCGGCCGGTCCGTGGCCGTCTCCCCGTCGGTGCTCGTGGCGGTCGCGCCGCCGTCGTCGTCGCCGTCGGTCGGCGTCGAATCGCCGCCCGAACAGCCCGCGAGCGCCGCCGCGCCCGCCGCGCTGCCGGCCAGCGTCAGGAACTTCCGCCGCTCGATATCTCGTGACATATATTCGCACGAGAATGGGGACATACTTAAGAGTCGTGGGAGATGTCCGCCAGCGAACGGTTGTGGCGGTCGCCGGCGACCACGGCGCGACGGCTCAGACGGTGCCGCCGATGCGGTAGCGGTACGGCTGTTCGCGGATGATCTCCACGTCGCCGCGCTCGGCGCGCCGGCCGAGGACGGTCGCGACCCGGTGGGCGCTGTCGAACTCCTCGCCGTGCTCGTCGAGCAGCGCGAGTATCTCGCGGGCCGTCATCGGCTCCTCCGGCTCGGCCTC